>NZ_JBLZWV010000042.1:0-180537 GCF_056098905.1 Pseudomonas sp. TSO6
GGGCTGCGAAGCGGCCCCACAGTTTCAGCTTCGCCGCTGGAATTGCCGGGGCCGCTTTGCGGCCCATCGCGACGCAAGGCCGCTCCTACACCAACCGCGCCAGGCAGCTGCTGACTGACTGCTTCCAAAGCAGCACCTCGCTGCTGCTCCAGCACCACCCCCTCCTTCCAGCCCCGCATTCCGGGGCCTCCAGTGCCTGGCACAGCTCTTGCGATACAGCTCTACCTTCTGCTTTCCCAAGGCCAGCCATGCGCGTGCTCTCTCGTCTTTCCTGGTTCATCTCCCCCCTGGCCCTGCTTACCCTATGGGCCGTGGTGGCCAATGCCGGGCTGTTCCCGGCCAACCTGCTTATCCCGCCGTTGGAGGTGTGGCACAGCCTCAACGACCTGCTGGCAACCGGCGAGTTGCAGGAGCACCTGGCCGGCAGCCTGTCGCGGCTGGCCTTTGGCTTTACCGGCGGCGCGCTGGCCGGCCTTGGCTTTGGTGCCGCACTGGCCTTGTCGAAGACCGTAGAGGCCTACTGCGCCCCGCTGTTCCATACCCTGCGCCAAGTGCCCAGCATCGCGCTGATCCCGATGTTCGTGCTGCTGTTTGGCGTGGATGAGACCTTCAAGGTGGTCATCGTCGCCAAGACTGCGTTTTTCCCGGTGGCACTGGCCACCTGCGAAGGTATCCGCGCGATCCCTCGCAGCCATTTCGAAGTGGCTGCGGTATACCGCCTGCGCTGGCCGACGCTGGTGGGGCGGATTGCCCTGCCCGCTGCGGTGCCGGCGATCGTCACCGGTATACGCGTGGCACTGACCCGCGCCTGGGTAGTGCTGGTGGCGTGCGAGTTGCTGGCGGCCGACAGCGGCCTGGGGCAGATGATCGAGATGGGCCGGCAGATGCTGCGCATCGACGTGGTCATGGTCGGCGTTGTGTTGACCGGGCTGATCGGCTTCAGCCTGGACTTCACCCTGCGAGGCGTGGAACGACGCCTGTCCGCCTGGCAAAGCCGTTGAGGAAATTGTGATGAAACGACCTGATTTGCGTGGCCTGGTACTGCCGCTGTTGCTGCTCGGCGCCTGGGAGTATGCCTCGCGCCAAGGTGCAGCCGGGGCCTATGCCTTCGTGCCACTGGCGCAGGTGGGCACGGCACTGGCCGAACTGCTGGGCAGCGGCGAACTGCAGGTCAACCTGTGGGCCAGCCTGTTGCGCACCTGCAGCGGTCTGGCCATCGGTATTGTCGGCGGGGTCGGCCTGGGTGCGTTGATGGCCCTGTCCACACCCGCCAACCGCCTGATCGCGCCGCTGTTCCATGCCTTGCGCCAGGTGCCGATGCTGGGCTGGATCCCGCTGATCGCCCTGTGGCTGGGTAATGGCGAAGGCGCCAAGCTGCTGATCGTCAGCCTGGCAGCGTTGTACCCGATGGTGCTCAACACTTTCGGGAGCCTGCGCCAGGTCGCCGGCCAGCACCGCGAAGCGGCACGGGTGCTGATGCTCGGCCGCTGGCAGCAGCTTTGTCTGATCCTGTTGCCCGCCGCACTGCCCGGCATTGCCGCCGGGGTACTGCAAGCCTTGGCCTTCGCCTGGGTAACCTCGGTGGGCAGCGAGCTGTTCCTGTCTGCCGGGGCTGGCCTTGGCAGCCTGATGATGAACGCCGAGGCTGCGGCTCGCATGGAGATCATCGTGGTCTGCGTGCTGTGCATCGGCCTGAGTGGCTACCTGATGTCCTGGCTGTGCACCCTGCTCACCCGCCGCCTGCTGCGCTGGCGCACCAACCATTGAAAGGCCCGACCATGAACGCCATCGCCCACGCTTTACCCACCACCGCCAGCACTGGCGCGCTGACCATTCGCGGCCTGAACAAGGCGTACCCGCTCAAGGGCAAGCATGTGCCAGTGCTCGAAGGCATCGACCTGGATATCCGCCCGGGCGAATTCGTCAGCATTCTCGGCGCCAGCGGCTGTGGCAAATCCACGCTGCTGCGCCTGATTGTCGGCCTCGACCAGGACTACCAGGGCCAGATCCTGCTGGACCGGCAACCCGTGCGCGGGCCGGGCCTGGAGCGCGGTATCGTGTTCCAGGACCACCGCCTGTTCCCGTGGATGACCCTGCAGCAGAACATTGCCTTGGCCTTGAAAAACCATGCGTTACCCGCAGCCGAGAAAAACAGGTTGGTGGCCGAGCACATCGAACTGGTCGGTCTGAGTGGTTACGAGCAGGCCTACCCGCACCAGCTGTCCGGCGGCATGGCCCAGCGCGCGGCAATTGCCCGGGCGCTGGTGAACAAGCCCAAGGTGCTGTTGCTGGACGAACCGCTCGGCGCGCTGGACGCCCTGACCCGGGTGCGGCTGCAACAGGAGTTGCAGCGCATCTGGGTGCAGGAGCGCTGCACGGTGATCATGGTCACCCACGACATCGAGGAAGCACTGTACCTGGGTGACCGGGTGATCGTGATGGACGCGCACCCGGGGCGGATTCGCGAGGACTTGCGCATTGACCTGCCGCACCCACGCCAGCGGGACAGCCAGGTGTTGCAGGGGTACAAGCAGCGGTTGCTGGGGGAGCTGGTGGGGCACTGAAAGGGGTGAACTGAACAATTTGCCGGGGGCTGATTTGCAGCCCCCGGCACCATCAGAAATCGTAACGCAGGTTCAGGCTGGCATCCTGGCCCCTTGTCCCCCTGCCCAAGCACCACCATAATGATAAGAATTCTTATTTGAAACTGACTGTATGAAAAAGCCCTGCATGGACGCACACGCCCAGGTCGATGGCCTTTACCGTGACCACCACCGCTGGCTGCGCAACTGGCTGCAACCGCGGCTGACCTGCCGCGACCTGGCCACCGACATGGTCCAGGACGTGTTCGTGCGTATCCTCACGGCAGACAACGCGGCCGAGCGCCTGCACGCCGTGCGCGAGCCCAAGGGCTACCTGGCGACCATTGCCCGCCGCCTGATGATCGACCACTTCCGCCGTGCCCGCCTGGAACGGGCGTGGTTGCAAACATTGGCCGAACAGCCCGAGGCGCTGGATATCTCCGAGGAAGACCGCGCCGTGTTGCTGGAGACCCTGTGCGAGCTGGACACCATGCTGGCCGGCCTGGGGATGGAGGTACGCCGGGCTTTTCTGCTCTCGCAACTGGAAGGCCTGCCGTACAAGGCCATCGCCGAGCAGTTGGGCATATCGCTGTCCACGGTCAACCGGCATATGGCCAAGGCGCTGCACCACTGCCTGCTGTTCAACCTCGAGGCAAACCTGCAATGAGCGTGACCGATCCGCGCCAGCGCGAGGCACTGGAGCAGGCGGTGCAGTGGTACACCTTGCTGCAGAGCGGCGCGGCCAGGCCACAGGACCATCTCGGCTGGCAACACTGGCTGCAACAAGGCGCGGCCAACCAGTGGGCCTGGCAGCAGATCGAGCACCTGCAACAACGCCTGCAAGGTGTGCCCGCTGCCGTCGCCGGCCGCACGCTGGAGCTTGCCGGCCAGGCGCAGCACAACACCCGGCGCAGTGTGCTAAAGGGCGTGGCGCTGATGCTGGGCAGCAGCAGCCTGGGCTGGCTGGGCGTTCACCAGTTCGAAAACGGCGCTTGGCTTTCCGACTACCACACTGCGGTTGGCCAGCGACTGCCCGTGGCCCTCGCCGACGGTGGGCAGTTGATGCTGAACACCGACAGCTCGGCGGATGTCCGCTACGACGCACAACAGCGCCTGGTGCACCTGCGCCAGGGCGAGGTGATGGTCACCACCGCAAACGATCCTGGGGGCCGGCCCTTCTTCGTCCAAACTTCGCATGGCCGCGTGCAAGCCTTGGGCACGCGCTTTTCGGTGCGCCTGCTGGAGGGGCAGACTCAGGTCTCGGTCTTCGAGCACCAGGTGCGCATTACCCCCGCCCATGGGCACCCCCTGTTGCTGCAACCCGGGCAGTACTGCCGTTTCTCTGCGGCGAATGCCGGCCCGACACGTTCGCTGGCCGCCGCACAGGATGCCTGGACTCAGGGCCTGTTGGTGGCCAACGAACAAGCGCTGGGGCCGCTGATCGACGAACTGGCCCGCTACCGCCGTGGCTGGCTGCGCTGCGACCCGTCAGCGGCCGGGCTGCGCGTCAGCGGTACCTTCCCGGTGGATGACACCGACAAGGCGCTGCGTGCGATCGCTAGCGTACTGCCGATAGACATCGTGCAACGCACCCGTTACTGGGTGAGTGTGAACGCCCTGCACACGGGATGAAAAATTTTTTGCCCACCGATGAGATTTCTTCTCTTTCTCATCCGACTCAGGGGTAACGGGTGCATGACCCGCTTGCCAACATAAGAGAAGCCCCCCATGAAAACGCATCATCCGCTCCGCCCGCTGGCGGCCGGTATCCGCAACGCCCTGCTGGTTTCAGCCCTGTTCGCCGCCACCCCTGCTCTGGCCGACAGCACGCCCCGCGAGTACAACATCGGCCAGGGTGACCTGGGCCAGGCACTGACCCGCTTCGCGACCCAGGCAGGCATCGTGCTGTCGTTTGATCCCGCCTCCACCCAAGGCCGGAAAACGCCGGGGCTGGACGGTGTGTACGCAGTCGACGCAGGCCTGCAGGCGCTGTTGTCGGGCAGTGGCTTGCGAGTGATGCGGGAAAGTGACGATCGCTATTTCATCATCCCCGCTGGTGAAGAAACCGGTGCAATGGAGTTGTCGGCAACGCACGTGAACAGCGTCGGGCTTGGGGCGACTACCGAGGGGACCGGCTCGTACACCACGGGGGTGACCAGTACCGCAACCAAGATGAACCTGTCGATCCGCGAGACGCCGCAGAGCATCAGTGTCGTTACCCGCCAACAGATGGACGACCAACACTTGGCGAGCATCACAGATGTGCTGAAGCAGAACCCTGGCATCACCATGTCGCAGGACGGCGGCGAGCGCTTTCATATCTACTCGCGCGGCTCCGAAATCAGTACCTACCAGCTCGACGGGGTCAACACGGTTCAGGAGTACCTGACCCGCAACATGCCCAGCACGTTGATGGACATGGCCATCTTCGACCGTGTAGAGATCGTGCGAGGGGCCACTGGCCTGATGACCGGTGCAGGTGAACCCAACGGCGTGGTCAACATGGTACGCAAACGCCCCACTCGCGAGTTCCAGTCCTATGTGCAGGCGGGGGTCGGCTCTTGGGACTATTACCGCGCCGAGGCTGACGTCTCGGGCCCTCTGGTCGAGAATGGAAAGCTGCGCGGTCGGCTGGTGGCCGCCAAGCAGACCAACCACAGCTTCATGGACTGGTACAGCCAGGACCGCGACCTGTTGTACGGTGTGCTTGAAGCTGACTTGTCTGACTCCACCACCGCGCGCCTGGGGGTGGACTACCAGACCTACAATGCCGACGGCGCCCCCGGTGTACCGTTGTTCTACAGCAACGGCCAGCCGACTGACTTTTCGCGTTCCACCAGCAGCGGCCCGCGCTGGATGTATGAAGACTACACCACCAAGAACTATTCCTTCGGCCTGGACCAGCAGCTTGCCAATGACTGGCAACTGAAACTGGCAGCGAACTACATGGATGTCGATCGCGATTCATTGTCGGCGTTCTACCGCACCGGTGCCGGTATCGCCACCCTTGATCAGGCCACAGGCAATGCCACGCTGGACCTGCTGGAGGTCGAGGCGCATCAGGTGCAGCGCGGCATGAACATCACCCTGCAGGGCCCTTTCGAACTGCTTGGACAATCCCATGAGCTGATCGTCGGGTTCGACTACCTGGACTACAGAAACAACCACCTGACCGGGTCGGCAGGGTCGCCCACATTCAACTTCTTCACCTGGGGCAATCGCATACCACAGCCCGGCAACTACACGCCCGTGCTGGATTACGACGTCAACATCCGTCAGACCGGGTACTTTGCTGCCACTCGGCTCAACTTCACCGACGATTGGCATCTGATCCTGGGGGCACGGACCACCAGCTACCGCTACGACGCCCACCAGGTGTCGCTACCCAGCGGTTTCGACAGGCCCTCTAACCTGCAGGAGCGTGGCGAAGTCGTGCCCTATGTGGGGCTGATCCATGACTTGACCGCTGAACAGTCTCTGTACGTCAGCTACACCGACATCTTCAAGCCGCAGACCGCAAGGGACCGCACCGGCAAGGTCCTTGACCCCGTCACTGGCAAAAATTATGAGTTGGGATGGAAAGGCGAGTTCTATGAAGGCCGATTGAATACCAGCGCTGCGATTTACCTGATCAAGCGAGACAACTTTGCAGAGGACGACACCGGTTTCCCGATACCTGGCGTGGCAAACTCAACGGCGTCGCGCGCGGTAAACGGGGCCGAAACCAAAGGTATCGACCTTGAGCTCTCGGGCGAAGTGGCCGACGGCTGGAACGTGCACACCGGGTACAGCCATTCACGCACGGAAAACGCCCAGGACACCCGCCTGACGCCACAGCTGCCGCTGGACACCTTCCGGTTGTGGAGCACCTATCGCATGCCGGGCGAATGGGAGCGCCTGACGTTGGGGGGTGGGGTGAACTGGAACGCCAAGCAGTCGCTGCTGACCACTCGCAACACACGTATCACCCAGGAAGACTATGCCGTAGCCAGCCTGATGGCACGCTACAAGCTCAGCGACAACATGGCCGCCACCTTGAATGTCGAGAACCTGTTCGACAAGAAGTACTACGCGGGCCTGGCGGGCAATTACGGTCATTACGGAGCGCCCCGAAACGCAACGTTGAACCTACGCTACGACTTCTGATCAATGGACTGGCGCCGCTTTGCGGCCCTTTCGCGGCACAAGGCCGCTCCTACCGGGGGCGTGCGGGTTTCAATAACACGCTATCCCTGTAGGAGCGGCCTTGTGCCGCGAAAGGGCTGCAAGGCAGCCCCTGCATTTCAAGCAGCTTGTCTTTCAGACCCTCACCCCGCCAGGATGAAGTCTGCAGCAGTCACCGTGGTCGCATCCGCCACCCCCACCAGGCGGATGGAGTCGGCAGCGCCGATGTGAACCAGCGTATCAGCCCCAACATCGGCGATGGTGACACTGGCGGCGAAGGTCGCTGCGGTGATGTTCAGGGCGGTGATATCCAGCCGGTCCTGGCCACCCGCCGCAATGGCATCGAAGTTGATGATCAGGTCGTTGCCGAAGCCGGCCGCGAACTGGAACACGTCATTGCCGTCAGTGGCCATCATCGTGTCGTTGCCGGCACCACCCACCACCGTATCGTTGCCCGCCGCACCGTTGAGGAAGTCGTTGCCAGCGCCCCCAATCAAGGTGTCGGTGCCGACGTCACCAAACAGCGTGTCGTTGCCGTCGCCACCTTGCAGTGTGTCGTTGCCGTTGCCGCCGTCCAGGCTGTCATCACCAATGCCGCCCAGCAAGGTGTCGTTGCCGTTATCACCCAGCAGCGTGTCGTTGCCGTCACCGCCGTCGAGGCTGTCGTCGCCACCGCCACCGTTCAGGCTGTCGGCCCCAAGCCCGCCGAACAGCTGGTCGTTGCCGGCGTCGCCGTTCAGGGTATCGTTACCGGCATTGCCGTTGAGGATGTCGTTGCCACCGTCACCATTGAGCGTGTCGTTGCCTGCTGCGCCGTTGAGGGTGTTGGCCAAGCCGTTACCGGTACCAGTGAAGTTACCCGCCCCGGTAAAGGTCAGGAGCTCGACGTTGGCTGCCATCGTATAGCTGGCGAGCGTGGTGCGGACAGTATCGGTACCTGCCCCGGTGGCCTCGACCACGACATCACCGGCGTTATCGACCACATAGGTATCGTTGCCGACACCACCGACCAGGCGATCGGCCCCCGCACCGCCATTGAGCACGTCGTTGGCGGCACCGCCGGTAAGTGTGTTGGCCAGCGCGTTCCCGGTACCGGTAAAGCTGCTGCTGCCGGTGTAGATCAGGTTTTCGACGTTGGCACCCAGGGTGTAGGTGGCCAGGCCGGTCTGCACCAGGTCGGTGCCACCGTTCAGCGCCTCTGTCACCGTGTCACCCGCGTTGTCGACCACGAAGGTATCGTTGCCGGCACCGCCATTCATGGCATCCGCGCCAAGCCCGCCGTTGAGGGTATCGTTGCCATCGTCGCCATTGAGGATGTCAGGGTCGTCCCCGCCGTTGAGGATGTCGTTGCCAAGCCCGCCGAACAACTGGTCGGCGCCGCCCAGGCCATTGAGCGTATCGTTGCCGCCCAAGCCCGAAATCACGTCGTTGCCCGCCGTGCCGGTCAGGGTGTTGGCTGCGTTGGTGCCCACCAGTGTCACACCTGGCGGCACCACTACTGCGGCGGTCGCGGCGGAGGTCAACGACTCCAGGGTGCCGAAGCCGTCGGTGTAGCGCACGATCACCCGCAACTGCTGGTTGCCCTGGGCAAAGCCTGGGGTAAAGGTGGCGGCGGTGGCGCCGACAATGTTGCTGAAGGTGCCGCCAGTGCCCTGCTGCCACTGGAAGCTGAAGGCACCGAGCCCGTCCAGGTCGGCGATGCCGCCCGTGAGCGCGGTCAGCGACTGGCCCTGGTCTGGCGTGGTGTCGCTGATCGACACTGCACCGGTCGGTGCATCGTTGACGTTGGCCACCGGGTCGAGGATGTCGGAGGCGACGCTTTCTTGCACGCCAAAGTCATCCACATAGCTGACCACAACCCGCATGTTCTGCCCCACTTGCGCCTGGGTCAGGACAAAGGTGCTGCTGATGGCGCCAACAATGTTGACCCAGCCCACACCCCGGTTGGACTGCCACTGGAAGGTGAACTGCGGGTTGCTCAGGCCGTCGGCATCGACGATGGTTGCCGGGTTGGCAGTGAGCGTCTGGTTCTGCACCAGCAGCCCGGTCACGGTCGGCCCGGCACTCGGTGCGCTGTTCACCGACGAATCGACGATTTCCAGCGTGCCCTTGGCGTCCTGGTACACCGCACGTACGCGGATGCTCAGGCCAGCCACATCGTCCGTGACCCGGTAGGTGGCGCCCGTCGCCCGCTGGACCTCGCCTGCGGCGACAAAGGTGATGTCTTCATAGACACCCGAACCCGGCAGGGTCTCGACTTGCCAGTAATAGGCCACAGGGCCGTTGACCGCACCGGTCGTGTTGGCCGCGCTGACGTTGTCCGCATCATGTACCGCCAGGGGTGTCACGCGCAGCAGTTGGCCGCTCACCGGTGTATCGTCACGCACCCCGGTGGCAGCGTCGAGAATCACCAGGTGACCCGTGGGGCCAGCGTTGACGGCGGTTCCCACGCCAGAGGCTTGCGAGCTATCAGAGAACTGCAGCCGCTCGATGCCGGTCAGGTGGTCGACACCATCGCGCCCGGCCACCAGGTCGGTGACGATCACCGCATTGCCATCGACCACCACGCTGTAATCGGTGGCTACCCCCGAGAACACCGCCGTGTCGTAGTTGTCGGTGCCGTTGAGGATCTCCCGCACGATCACCAGCTGGCCCGGATTGTAGGTGCCGTTGAGCATCAGCGGCACCATGGGCTCCATGCTGTCGTAACTGGCGATTTCCGGGCCAGTGCCATCGAGGTTGGCGCGCACGCTGATGCGCACGTTCAGCCACTTGTCACCGTCGAGGATGTCGTCGCCGCCACGGCCTTCGATCAGGTCGCTGCCGCTGCCGCCGAGGATGACGTTGCCGCCATCGTAGAACGTTGCACCGGCGGCCAGCAGGCTGGACAGGCCGTTGATCAGGTTGATGTTGGTCAGCACGCTGCCAGTGGCACCCGCGGTGGGCAGCGAAGTGGCGTCTTCGTTGTCACCGCGCAGGAAGTCGCCATGGGCCGAGCCCGACAGGCCTTCCATGATGTCGAAGCGCACCAGCGCCGAAGCGCCCGAGCCCGGTACTGGCGGCACGTCGAAGAAGCGGTCGGTGTAGTCGATGGTCACACCCTGGGCCAGGCCCTTGAAGGTTGCCCAGTCGTAGCCCGAGCCACCGATGTAACGGTCGCCAAAGCCCAGGCTGCCGACCATGATGTCGTCGCCGCCTTCACCGTTGAACTTGTCGTTCTCGTTGCCGCCGATGAACACGTCGTGGCCGATGATGGGGTCGTTGCCGAGCGGGTCGAAGTTATCGCCAGGCGCACCGTCGGAGGTGCCCTTCTCGATCCAGTCGTCACCTTCGTTACCCATGTCCTGCTCGTTGGCCTTGCTGCCCAGGATAAAGTCGTTGCCCTGGCCGCCAATGGCTTCGGAGGCATCTTCACCGGTGACGATGAAGTCGTTGCCGAAACCGCCGATGATCAGGTTGACGCCATTGCCGCCGTGCAGCACGTCGTTGCCGTCGCCGCCCTGGATGTTGTCGTCACCGCCCATGTCGCTGATGATGTCGTCGCCGGCACCACCGCGCAGCTGGTCGTTGCCGTCACCCCCCTCGATGCGGTCGTTGCCGCCATCGCCCCAGACCGTGTCGTCACCCTCGCTGGACACCAGGATATCGTCACCGTTGGTGCCGCCCAGCACGATGTGCTCGGCACCGGCATAGCGAATGTAGTTGGTGTCCGGGCCAGCCGTCAGCGGGCTGTCGCGGAACACCACCTGCTCGCCGTTTTCGCCCAGTGGGTCGGCGTTGCCCAGGCCTGCGTTGAACTGCTTGCTCTGGTCGACTTCCAGGTAGAAGCCCGGGTCGGAGAACACCAGGCCCGGCAGGTGGGTGGCGGAGGTGTTGGCCATGATCAGCTTGGCGAAGGAGTTGCTTTCCAGCTCGGCGTTCATCGACAGGCCGGAGGTGCGCTCCAGATAGTAGAAGCGGTCGCCGTCCTGCAATTTCTCCATCTGGTTTTCGAACACGAAGTTGAAGGTACTGCCGAGCATGCCGCCGAACGGGGTCTTCTCTTCAGCCAGGCCGCCGATCCACAGGTCGATGGCATCGACACCGGTAATGGTTACCGCCTTCAGGTCATCGGCGGTGCCCAGCACGCCATCCTTGCCAGGCAAGGTCACATTGGCCCAGGTGCCGCTGCTGTTGAGGAAGTCCAGGCGGTCGGCCGGTGCGCCATCGCCACCGAACATCAGGGCCATGGCCGCGTCGCGTTTTTCCAGCAGTGTGGTGGCGCCGGTGATGGTGCTGTGGGTGCCATAGGCCGCAATGAAGTTGATCAGCGACTCGGGGTGCTTCAGGTGCTGCACCAGGTCGACCCAGCTGGTGTACGGCTTGAGCTGGGTATCACCGGTTTGCCCGTAGATGTCGCGGCGCACGGCGTTCAGTGAAGGGATGCCAACGTCGCGGCCACGGGCAATGTTGATCGCCGGCAAGTCCAGCGGCAGGCCGAGCAAATTGTTGCGCAACGCCTCGGTGACGAACTCGTCGATTTCGTTGCCACCCTGACGGGTGACCCCGCGGACGATGGCGCTGGTGGCGTCCTCGGGGGTAACGCCACTGGCGGCATAGGCCAACGGGTTGAGGAACGCCGCGATCAGGCCCAGTTGCTGGTCAGGGTTGGAGCTGGCCGGGTCCTTGATGACGTTGAAGTCGACGTCGAAGCGGTCGACAGTCTCGGTCAGCATGGAGTGGCCGAAGCGGTACACGGTGTGGGCGAACTCGGCCACGATCGATGCATCGAGGTCGACGTCGTACACCTGGGTCGGGGCAAAGAACAGGTCGACCCGTGGTTGCACAGTACGGGCGAACTCCTCGAACACCAGGTGCTGGTACTGCATCTCGGTACCGAACTTGGCCGCCTGGAACAACCGCTCGCCGTTCCATACCAATGCGCCGATCTCGGCCGGGGTAACCGGCAATGCGGTTACCGGGTTGAGCAGCCATTCGTTGAGGAAGGCCAGGTCGTGCGAGTCGAGCACGGTGTCCATGGTCTGCGCCACCAGCCGGTTGTGCTCGGAGTGGAAGATCGCATGCACGGCTGTCAGGCCGATGTTCTCGTTGACCCGGCCGTCGCCGGCGACGTAATGCGCGTCCAGCAGTTCGTTGTCGTAGGCCAGGTTGGCTCCGGTCTGTGGGTTGACCGGCACCGCGTTGCCGGCAACGTTGTCGGCATCCGGCGCCAGCACCCCGCCACTGAACACGGGTACCGCGTTATGGGCAATGTCGGCGAGGAACTGGTGCCCCGTGCGCACGGCGTTGGTCAGGTCGAGCGGCGCCAGCGGGTTGCCTTCGACCTGTTGGTCATCGGCAGTGCCGGCAATGCCGTCGAGGCCCTTCATCACCACCATCGGGTAGCCGTTCGGCCCCTTGATGAAGTTGCCGTAGGCGTCGGTTGCCAGCAGCGGCACGTTGTCGACGTCGGCATCGGTCAGGTTGATGCCAAGCACGTCGCGGGCCTGGGCCTTGAGTACTTTCCAGGTGGCCATGCCGCCGATTTCGGTGTCGTCGGCAGTGCCGAACTTGCCATCGGCGCCCAGGTCACGGTTGGTGATCAGCCGGCCAGTGGCAACGGGGCCGTCGTCGGTCAACATGTAGGCACGCAGGAACACCTGGTGCGACGGGTGCGAGCTGTAGGTCTGGTTCTGGTCCACGAACGGCGTGGTGGTATTGGTGTGCTCGCGGATGTCGTCGGCGTTGCCGAGGATGCCATCCGGCCCTGGCAGGTTGGTGGCACGGGTCACCACCATGAAGTTGGTGAAACCACCCTCCACGTAGAGCGGGTCATCGGGTTGCAGCGGGATGTAGATAGTCCCCGAACCACCCTTGGTGACCAGGTCCAGGCCATGGTCGAAGAACTGCCCGAAGAATGTCATCCAGGCGTTGAACGGCGCAGACAGGCCAGCATCGGCAGCGGTGTTTTCGAACAGGTACACATCGTGGTCGTCGGTGGTGCCGAACTGGCCATCCATGCCCGGGCTGGCGACAATGCGCACGCCGTCCTTGAGCACGTCGTCGTTACCGGGCGTGCCGAAGTTGAGCACGCCATCGGCACCTGGGTCATACGCGGTGGCATAGGCTGCCGGGTTGTTGGAGGTCTGGTCGACGATCAGGTTACTGATGGTGCGCGGCTGCGAGTCGAACACCGGGCCGCTGGTCTGCTGGTACGACGAGCCCGGAATGGCCGGCGAGCCAGGGCCGAAGAAGCCGGCCGGTGCACCTTCTGCCGGGTTGAACACCGGGTCGGTCAGGCGCGGGAAGACATTGTCGGCAGCACCGAACTGGGTGTTGTTGTTGCCGTTGAGGTTCATCAGGTTGTTGTTCGAACCATCGACCGCACGCAGGCCCAAGGGTGCGCGGATGTTGGGGATCAGCGAGAGGATGTCCTGCCCGGCGGCATCGGCCTCGGCGATCTTGATCTGGTCGAGGATGAAGTTGAGGTCGGAGCGCACCATGTGCAGCCCCTCGCCCCCTGCCGTGGCATCCACGACAGGAGCGGCCGGCGTTGGCACCACCGGTGCGCCCGGCTGTACCACCGCCGTGGGGGCGGAATACAACACCTCGGTTGTGCCATGGGCGTCCTGGTAGATCGCCTTGACCCGCAGGCTCAGCCCGGCCAGGTCTGGCGACACCTTGAACGCGGTGCCATCGGCGCTCTGGAACGCCAGGTCACCGGCCGGTAGCAGGATGATGTCCTCGAACACACCACTGCCCGGGTCGGCCTCGAATTGCCAGTAGTACGACACTGAACGGTCGGCAAGCGTGCCTGCCGGGTTGCCCGCACTGATATTGTCGGCATCGAGCACGCCCGCCACGCTCACCGTCAGCATATCGCCCACCGTGATCGCACCGCCGTTGCCATCGGTGACGGTCGGGCTGCCCGTGGGCTGCGCGTTCACCCCTGCCACCAGCACGCGTTGGCTGTCGGAGAACTGCAGGCGTTCGATATGCAACAGCGTATCGACGCCATCGCGGCCGTCCACAGTGTCGGTCACCGTCCACACATCGTCCGCGACATCGGCCGTGCCTTTGGTGTTCTGGGTTACCACGTACTCGCTCTGCCCCCCCGAATACACGGCCGTGTCAAAGGCCGCGCCGCCAGTGGAGGTACCTGGCAGGATTTCGCGCACGGCTTTCAGCTGGCCAGGGTTGTAGGTGCGGTCGAGCATGAACGGGATCATGTCGACCATGCTGTCGAAGCTGGCGATCTCGGGCCCGGTGTGGTTGACGTCGCCAGGGGCGTACACGGCAATCCGCACGTTCAGCCATTTGTCGCCGTCGATCAGGTCATCGCCGCCACGCCCCTCGATCAGGTCGCTGCCATTGCCGCCGAGCATGATGTTGCCGGTGGCAAAGCCTGTGGTAGGCAACCCGGCATCCGCCAGAAACTGCTGCAGCCCACGGATCAGCGCCACGTTGGTCAGCGCACTGCCGGTGGCACCGCCATGGTTGAGGATGGTCACGGCATCGACGTCATCGCCCTTGAGCACATCGGCGTAGTTCGAACCGGACACCCCTTCGACCTCGGCAAAGCGGTCGAGGATGCTGGCCGGCGAGGCGCCGACCGGGTTGAATACCCCGGCGTTCTGGTTTGGCGCATTGCCGTGGGGCTGGGCCAGCGCTGCCAGGCTCAGGTCCACGGTGACGCCGACCTTGTCGTTTTTGTTGGTGATCCAGTCGAAGCCGGACATGCCGTCCATCTTGTCCTGGGCATCGCTGCCGACAAAGATGTCGTCACCGCCCTCGCCGATCATTTCATCAAAGCCAGCGCCACCGACGAAAATGTCGTTGCCGACCACCTCGTCGCCTAGCAGCGGCGCAAAGTTGTCGCCCGGCGCACCGTCCTGGGTACCTTTCTCGATCCAGTCATCGCCCTCGTTGCCGGTGGGTGGCAGGTTGGTCTTGGCGCCGAGGATGAAGTCATCGCCCTGGCCGCCGAAGGTGGTGGAAATGTCCTCGGTGGTGATGATGAAGTCCTGGCCGTCGCCCCCCAGGATCAGGTTGCCAGCCGCCAGCATGCTGCCGGCGACGATCACGTCGTTACCGGCGTTACCCTCCAGGCGGTTGTCGCCGAACGAGTCGGTGATGATGTCGTCGCCTGCACCACCCAGCACTGCGTCGTTGCCGGCGCCACCTTCGAGCACATCGTCGCCGGCATCGCCGTAAACGGTATCGTCGCCTTCGCCCGAGATGATGATGTCGTTGCCGGCCGTGCCGCCCAGCACCACATGGTCTTCACCGGTGTAGTGCAGGTAGTTGGCGTCAGGGCCCACGGTGTCGGGGTTGTCGCGAATCACCAGCGGCAGGATTTCAACCCCGTTTATCTCGATGCCCCCCGTCGGGTCGGCCTTGCCGTCGGCACCCAGCCCGGTGAACTGGTTGGCCTGGTTAACTTCCAGGGTGAAGGTAGGCGTGAGGAACACGGTGTTGGACAGGTGGGTGACGTCGGAGTTGAGCATGATCAGCTTGGCAAAGGAGTTGTTCTCCAGTTCGGTACCGAAGTTCGTGCCCGCCGTACGCGAGAGGTAGTAGAAACGGTCGCCGTTCTGCAGCGCTTCCAGCTGGGTCTCGAAGACGAAGTTGAAGCTGGACCCGAGCATGCCGCCGAAGGGCATTTTCTTCTCGGCCAGGCCGCCGACCCAGAAGTCGATGGCATCCACCCCGGTCACGGTCACGCCGGTAATGTCGTCGGCCGTGCCGGCGATGCCGTCTTTGCCGGCCAGCGTCACGTTGGCATAGGCGCCGGTGCCGTTGAGGAAGTCCAGGCGGTCGAGTGGTGAACCGCTACCGCCAAGCACCAGCGCCACTGCGGCGGCGCGCTTGTCCGCTTCGGTGGTTGCCCCGGTGATGGTGGCGTGAGTACCGTAGGCAGCGATGAAGTTGATCAGCGATGCCGGGTGCTTGAGGTGGTCGGCAAAGTCGGCCCAGCTGATGTAGGGCTTGAGCTGGCTGTCGCCCGTTGCCGCATAGAACTCGCGACGCGCCTCGTTCAGGCTGGGGATGCCGGTATCACGACCCCGGGCTATGTTCAGCGCGGGCAGGTCCAGCGGCAGGCCGAGCAGGTTGTTGCGCAGCGCTTCGGTGACGAACTCGTCGATTTCGTTGCCCAGCTGGCGGGTAACACCGCGGATGATCGCACCGGCCGCTTCGTCGGCGGTGGCACCGCTGCCAGCGAACGCCAGCGGGTTGAGGAAGGCGGCAATCAGGCCCAGTTGCTGGTCAGGGTTGTCGGGGTCGGCAGACACCGGGTTGAACGACGGGTCGAAGCGGTCGACGGTTTCGGTCAGCATCGAGTGGCCGAAGCGGTACACCACATGGGCGAACTCGGCGAGGATGGCCGGGTTGATCGAGGTGTCGTAGCCATTAGGGGCGAGGAATTCATCGATCTGCGGCTGGATGGTGCGGGCGAACTCTTCGAACACCAGGTGCTGGTACTGCATTTCGGTGCCGAACTTGGCTGCCTGGAACAGCCGCTCGCCGTCCCACACCAGCGCGGCGATGCCGGCAGGTGTGGTAGGGATGGCGGTAACGTCGTCGATCAGCCACTCGTTGAGGAACGCCAGGTCGCCTGCGGCCAGCAGGGTGTCCTTGGTCTGCTGCACCAGGCGGTTGTGCTCGGAGTGGAACACGTGGTGCACAGCGGTCAGGCCGATATTCTCGTTCACCCGACCGTCGCCAGCGATGTAGTGGGCGTCTAGCAGTTCGTTGTCATAGGTCAGGTTGTTGCCGCCCGGGCCCACAGGCTGCGCGTTGCCAACGGCGGTGTCGGCGTCGGCTTGCAGCACGCCCCCCACTACCACGGGGGCCGCGTTATGGGCGATGTCGTCCAGGAAGCCATGCCCGGTGCCCACGGCATTGGCCAGGCTGATGGGCGCGGCGCGGTTGCCTTCGACCAGTTGGGTGACGTCATCGGCAGTGCCGGCAATGCCGTCGGCGCCGTTGTTCACGCGCATCACCACCTGCGGCATGCCGTTGGGCCCGCGCAGGAAGTTGCCGTAGGCATCGGTGGCCAGCAACGGCACGCTGTGCACGTCGGCATCGGTCAGGTTGATACCCAGCAGGTCACGGGCCTGGGCCTTGACCACCGCCCAGGTGGCCATGCCGCCGTTTCCGCTGTCGCCATCGTCGGCGGTGCCGAATTTGCCATCCGCGCCAAGGTCGCGGTTGGTGATCAGCCGGCCTGTGGCCACCGGGTCACCGGCGCCGTCGAGCGTGTACTCGCGCAAAAATACCTGGTGCGAGGGGTGCGAGCTGTAGGTCTGGCTCTGGTCAACAAACGGCGAGGTGGTGTTGGGCTGACTATCGTCGGCCGTGCCCACCACGCCATCGGCGCCAGCGGTGCGTACGGCCCGTGACAGCACCATGAAGTTGGTCGGGCTGCCGGCCACGTACAGCGGGTCATCCGGGCGCAGCGGTATGAACACGATGTCGGTGCTGCTCTTGGTGACCAGGTCCAGGCCGTGGTCGAAGAACTGCCCGAAGAAGGTCATCCAGGCGTTGAAGCCCGCCGTCAGGCCTACGTCCGGCGAGACGTTGGGGATGAAGAACACCGGCTTGTCGTCGGCGGTGCCGAACACCCCGTCGATACCGGGGCTAATCACCGGGGCTGCGCCACCATTGGCTTCGACCGCCGCCGGGTTGTTGGCGGTCTGGTCGACGATCAGGTTGCTGATGGTGCGCGGTTGCGAATCGACGACGTTGCCGGTGCCCACGTAGTTGGCACGGTAGGAGGCATCGAGCAGGCGCAGGAACGAATTGTCGGCAGCGCCGAACTCGCTTTGCCCGGCCACCAGGTTGTTGAAGCTGCCATCGACGGTGCGCAGGCCGAACGGTACCTGGCTGTTGGGCAGCAGTTCACTCAGGCTGGCGCCGTCAGCATGGGCTTCGGCGATGAAGATTTGTTTGAGAATGAATTCCAGGTCCGACTTGCTGAAATTGGCCATTGCAATTGCCCTCGATCTTTCCGGAGAAATCACAGGGCAACAGGGTCCTTCCCGCGCCCAGTCAGTGTTGACTTGCGCAGTATCTGGTTCGTGGTTCTGGGCTCGGTGGCGCAACGTTTGTGTGCTGGCGACTCGGCCTCATTGCTGGCAACCCGGCCCCACCGTTCCGGGATGGGGCCCTGTTAATCGTGCGCAACAGGTGTAACGCACGTGTATCGACCCCTGCTCGCACAGGGCCCGAATACTTCAGACTAAAGTCGTAGAGCCAAAACTTGTCAATATCCCGTCAAAAAAACACTGGACGATGATAATGCGATGCAACTAGCTGTTTTGTAGGCACTTATGAAAAGTTCAAAGATTTAATAGAGCAAAATGATATTACTGAATGTTTCGTTGCAACCTACGCTCCAGCATGTGGGAGCAAGCAGCGTTTTTGGACTTCTCGCCATAAGAGCGACCCGCCTGCGAGCCAACCAAGAAGCCACAACTGCCGTTGTACGGGGCGCCGCAAGGGCATCCCGACTTGTAACAAAGGGAGGCCTCCGATGCCCAAGCCACCACGCACCCGCTCCGAGCTGGCCGACGTGTTGTTTCGCCTGCGCCGCAGCTTCTACGCCCTGGCCGCCTTCAGCGGCGTGATAAACGTCATGATGTTGACGCCAGCTATTTATATGCTGCAGGTGTATGACCGCGCCCTGGTCAGCCGTAACGTGACCACCCTGGGCATGCTCACCCTGCTGGTGGTCGGGTTGTTCCTGCTGATGTCGGCGCTGGAAATGACCCGTACCCGCGTGCTGATCCGGGTCGGCAACTGCCTGGACATGGCGCTCAACCGACGCATCTTCAGCGCCGCCTTTGAGCGCAACCTGAGCCGCGCCGGGGGCAACCCGGCCCAGGCCCTGCAAGACCTGGCGCAGGTGCGGCAGTTTCTGACCGGCAACGGCCTGTTCGCCTTCTTCGATGCCCCCTGGACACCCATCTATCTGGTGGTCTGCTACCTGATCCACCCCTGGCTCGGGCTGGTCACGACAATCGGCTCGTTGACCCTGGTGGGCCTGGCCTACCTCACTGAAAAGGCCACGCAAAAGCCACTGGCCGAAGCCAACCAGGCGTCGATGTCGTCGGCCAGCTACGCCAACAACAACCTGCGCAACGCCGAAGTGATCGAGGCCATGGGCATGCTGCCGTCAATCGGCAAGCGCTGGTACCAGGGCCACTTGCGCATTCTGCAGATGCAGACCCTGGCCTCCGACCGTGCGGCGCTGATCAGCAGCACCGGGCGCTTCGTGCGCATCACCTTGCAGTCGGTGATTCTGGGGACCGGCGCACTGCTGGCAATCGAAGGCAAGATCACCCCCGGCATGATGATCGCCTGCTCGATCCTGACCGGCCGGGCCCTGGGGCCGGTGGAACAGGTGATCGCCTCATGGAAACAGCTGCTGGGCTGCCGTCTGGCCTGGGGCCGGCTCAACGACCTGCTGCAGGACTACCCACAACGGCCACCGAGCATGTCGCTGCAACGGCCGATGGGCATGCTGGCGGTGGAAAACGTGATTGCCGGCGCACCCGGTACCCCTATCAGCATCGTGCGCGGGGTGAGCTTCAGCCTGGTCCCGGGTGAAAGCCTGGGCATCATCGGCCCTTCGGCCTCCGGCAAGTCCACCCTCGCCCGCCTGCTGGTGGGTGTGTGGCCGGCCCAGGCGGGCAAGGTGCGCCTGGACGGGGCCGATATTTTCACCTGGAACAAGGCCGAACTGGGCCCGTGGCTGGGCTACCTGCCGCAGGACGTGGAACTGTTCGAGGGCACCATCGCCGAAAACATCGCGCGCTTTGCCGAAGTGGACAGTGATGCGGTTATCCGCGCTGCCCGCAGCAGCGGCGTGCACGACATGATCCTGCGCTTCCCGCAGGGCTATGACACCCGCCTGGCGGCCGACGGCACCCCGCTGTCCGGCGGCCAGAAGCAACGCATCGCCCTGGCCCGTGCGCTGTACGGCGAGCCCAACCTGGTGATACTGGACGAGCCCAACGCCAACCTCGATGACGTCGGCGAGAAGGCTTTGGTCGATGCGCTGGCCGAGTTGAAAACGCGCGGTGCCACGGTGATCCTGATTTCCCACCGGCCCAATGTGCTGTGCGCCGTAGACAAGATACTGATGCTGCGCGACGGCACCGTGCACATGCTCGGCAGCCGTGACGAAGTGTTCGCGGCGCTGCGCAAGGCCAGCGTGATTCCAGCGGCCAATACGGCCCCGCTGGCTTCGGTAAAAGTACGGGAGTAACCCATCATGCAAATGGCTCAAAACTCCGAACTGATTGCCGCCGAAGCCAAAGACCTGATCGACCTGGACGCCGGCCGGCCGGCACGCTGGGGTGTATGGATGGTGATCGCCGGCTTTGGTGGTTTCCTGCTGTGGTCTTGCCTGGCGCCACTGGACGCGGGTGTGGTTGCCACCGGCACGGTCAAGGTCACCAGCAACCGCAAGGCGGTGCAGCACCTGAGCGGCGGCACGGTCGAGGCGATCCTGGTGCGCGAAGGCGATGTGGTTAAAAAAGGCCAGGAGGTGGTACGCCTGGACGCATTGCGCGCCGCGGCCGAGCAAGGTGCACTCAGTGCCCAGTACATCGTCAGCAAGACCGTGGAAAATCGCCTGGAAGCCGAACGCGATGGCCGCGATACGGTCACCTTCGACCCTGCCCTGCTCAAGCACTACGACAATGACCCACGGCTGCTGGCGGCCATGGACCTGCAACAGCGCCTGCTCGACACCCGCCGCGCCGGCCTTGCCGGTGAATTGAGCATCCTTGAAGAAAACCTCGCGGCCTCGGCAGTGCAGCTCAAGGGCCTGCAGCAGGTGTACGGCGCCCGCGCCTCGCAGATCGGCTTCCTCAGCCAGGAGCTGCAAGGCACCCGGGTGCTGGCCGCAGAGGGCTATGTACCGCGCAACCGCTTGCTGGAACTGGAGCGCAGCAATGCCGACCTGTCCGCCGGCCAGGCCGAAAACCTCAACAACATTGCCCGGGCACGCAGCCAGGCTACCGAAATCAAGCTGCGCATGCTGCAGCGCCAGCACGACTACCTGAAGGAAGTGGAATCTCAACTGACCGACACCGCCAAGGAAAACACCACCCTGGCCGACCGATTGCGTGCGCTGGACTACGAGGTGACCCACACGGTGATCCGCTCGCCGATCGACGGCATGGTCCAGGGCCTGAGCATCGCCACAGTCGGCGGCATCATCCAGCCGGGCGCCAAGATCATGGAGGTGGTGCCGCTCGACCAACCGCTGCAGGTGGACGCGATGATCCCGGTGCAGGCCATCGACAAGATGGTGCCGGGCCTGGCCGTGGACATCGCCTTCCCGGCCTTCAACCACGCGCAGACGCCAAACATTCCGGGGCGGGTGAAGACCATTTCCGCCGACCGCCTGCTCGACGAAGAAAGCAAACAGCCGTTCTACCTGGCCCAGGTGGAAGTGACACCGGCCGGCATGGGCCTGCTGGGCAGCAACCACATCCGCCCCGGCATGCCCGCCACCGTCACCATCAAGACCGGCGAGCGCAACCTGCTCAGCTACCTGCTCAAACCCATGCTCGAACGCGTCGACGCCGCGTTCAAGGAGCAATGACATGAAACGCCCGTGCCTGATGTTGTGCCTGCTGGGCGTGGCCGTACAGGCCAGTGCCATGGACCTGAAGCAAGCCTGGGACCTGTTGCAGTACCAAGGCCCGATCTACCGCGCTGCGGTGCACGAAAAAGAAGCCGGCAGCGAAAACCGCGCCATCGGCGAGGCCGGCCTGCTGCCGCAGATCAACGCCTCGGCCTACTTCAACAGGGTCAATGGCAGCCAGCGGCAGAACGGCCTGGACAACGATCTGGACTATGACTCCAAGGGCGCCAATGTGCGCCTGCGCCAACCGCTGTTCAACAAGCAGAAGATGGCCGAGTACCGCCAGGGCCAGCAACGGGCCGACTACAGCGTGGCGGTGTTCGACGCCAAGAGCCAGGACGCTGCGGTACGCCTGGCCGACGCCTACTTCGACGTGCTGCTGGCCAGTGAAACCATCACCTTGGCCAAGGCCAAGCTGAACGCTTTCGAAGAGCAGCAGGCTTCGGCGAAACGGCGCAAGGAGCTGGGCGCCGGTACCATCACCGACGTCGATGAGTCGGTGGCCCGCCGCGACCTGGCCGAGGCCGACCTGATCGAAGCCCAGGACAACCTGGTCAACGCCCGCCGCAAGCTGGAGGAATACATCGGTGAAACCCCGCAGGCGCTGACCACCTTGCAGCCGGGCTTCAGTACGCCACCGCTGATGCCGGGCAACCTGCAGGACTGGCTGGTCAAAGCCCAGGCCGACAGCCCGCTGATTCACGCGCGCCGGCACAGCTACGAGCTGGCCGAAGAAGAAGTGAAACGTGCCCGCGCCGGGCACTACCCCACCCTGGATTTCGTGGCGGGCTATAACGCCGGCAGCAGCCAGTCGATTTCCGAGCTCAACCAGCGCAACCACTACAGCTCGATCGGCCTGGAGCTGAACATTCCGCTGTACAGCGGCGGCAGCACCAGCGCCCTGACCCGCCAGGCCAGCGCCAACAGTTCCAAGGCCCTGGATGAGCTGGATGCTACCCGTCAGGAGGTAATTTCCGGCACCACCCGCGAGTACCGCGGCGTGCAGAGCGGCGCCTTGCGCATTCAAGCGCTGGAAAAGGCCGTGGCCTCCAACGAGCGTTCGCTGATCTCGACCCGCAAAGGCTTCAAGGAAGGCGGCACCAGCACCAACTCGGACGTGCTCAATGCCGAGGAACTACTGTACGACGCCCGCCACGACCTGTTCGAGGCGAAACTGAACTACCTGATGTCGCGGCTGCGCCTGGCCTCGTCAGTGGGTAGCCTGGGGGATGACGATATCCAGCAGGTCAACGATTACCTGGGCCCGGAACTGATGGTGAGCAACTGATGAATACCTGAACGCATGCGCCTGCAGGGTACCGGGGTGGGCGCGATCATCAGTGTCAGGACCACAGGTCTACGATAGATGTCAGCGATGCCTGCGAGGCGCTGCCGGGTTACAAGCCCCGTACCGGGTCAAGCGAAAGCACACGGCAACCGGGTAACGATACCCCTGCACCGGACCCGCATCAGAAGTCAACCGTGGCCGACAGCTGCAGCGCCCTGGGGTAACCCGGCGATATCGCGCCGTACGAAGCCACGCCCGACCAGTACTCGCGGTCGAACACGTTCTGCACCGTCGCCCGGAACGTTGTAGGGTGGCCGTCGATGCGCGTGGCGTAGCGCGCCCCCACATCGAAACGTGTCCAGGCATCGAGTTCCTGGGTGTTGGCCTGGTTGATGTACTGGCTGCCGGTATAGATGGCACCTCCGGTCAGTGTGACGCCTTCTGCCCGGGGGATGTCCCACTCGGCCCACAGGTTGGCCTGTACATCTGGCACACCTACTGCCTCGTTGCCCTTGTTGGCGGCCGTGGCCGAATCGGTCAGCTTGCTGTCCAGCACAGTCATGCCACCCAGCAATCGGGTGCCCGGCGCAACCTCACCAAACATGCTCAGCTCGACGCCACGGTTACGTTGCTGTGCCTGCACCGAGAACTGGTTGCCAGCGCCCAGCTCACCGCTGGGTTTCTCTATCTGGAATACCGACAAGGTGGTCATGAACGTGTTGTGCTCGTACTTCACTCCCAGCTCGTGCTGCTTGGTCTTGTAAGGCGCGAACGCTTCACCGGCATTGCTCGCCGTTGCCGGTGCGACATCACCTTTGCTCAGGCCTTCGACATAGTTGTAGTACAGCGAAATGTTTTCCCACGGCTTGACCACTACGCCTGCCACGGGGGTGGTTGCACTGTCTTTGTAGCGCGAGGTCACCGTACCTGTGGTGCTGTAGTTGCGTGACTCGATTTCCTGCCGCCGCACCCCCAGCGTCAGTTGCACACGATCATCAAGGACCGACAAGGTGTCGGTCAGGGCGACGCCAGACAGCTCTGCCTCGGACACCCGGTCCACCTTTGGCGCAGCGATGTATTGCTTGGGCACATCTACCGGGTGGTAGATGTTCGAGCGAATTTCCGTGCCGTTGTTGATGCCACGGGACAACTCATCCTGATAACGCGTGGCCATGGCGGTAATCGTATGGTTGACCGGCCCGGTTTCAAACAACCCACGCAGCCCGACGTCGGCGGTGGAACGGTCGACGTTGAACTTGTAGTAACCGGGGATATTGCTGGTGTCACCCGCCGCGTTGAGGATCCGTGGAACCTGGTCGGACATCCGCGCCACATCTGCCCTGCCGCCACCGGCATGGGCGAACACCGTCAACGCGTCGCTGATGTCATATTCACCACCCAGCAACGCTGACTGTTCAGTGGTTCTCGACCAACCCCAGTCCTGCGGCAGATTGGTACGGCCACTGGCGGCAGAGGGGACGTCGAAACCGGGGGCCACGGTGAAGGGGCGCGAGGCAGCATCCCACCGCTCCTTCTGGCTGATGAAGTCCAGGTTCAGGCGCAAGCGCTCACCTTGGTAGTCCAGGGCAATAGCGCCAATGTCCAGCGCACGTTGCTGGTCATCGATAGCCGTGTCGCCCAGGGCAAGGCTGCCGTTGAAACGCACACCCCATTGCCGCTGGGCCCCGAAACGGCGGCTGATGTCGAGGTGGCCGCCCACCTGGGTGTCAGAGCTGTAGCTGGCGGTGGCACGGGTCAAATCTTCGGCGAGCGCGCGCTTGGGGACGATGTTGATCACGCCGCCAACGCCACTGTTCGGGGAAATACCGTACATCAGGGCCCCCGGCCCTTTGAGCACTTCGACCCGTTCGGCATATTCGGTGAACACGCGGTAATTGGGTGCAACGCCATACACACCATCGAAGGCCAGCTCGCCCAGGTTGCCTTCACCCACCGGGAAGCCGCGAATGAAAAACGAGTCGACGATGCCACCCGTCTGCCCGGTGGAGCGCACAGAGGGGTCTCGCTCCAGGGCATCGGCCACAGTCACCGTCTGCAGGTCAGCCAGTGTTTTTGCGGTGTAGCTGGTGACGTTGAAGGGCGTATCCATCACGTCTTTGTTGCCAAGCATGCCTAGCCGCCCGCCGCGTGCAACCTGTCCGCCTGCGTAGGCCTCTGGCAGTGTTTCGTGGCGCATGCTGTTGGCGTCAATGGTCGTGGCGGCCAGCGTGAGGCCTTCATCACTGCTTGGCTGACGGATCAGTTGGTAACTGCCGTTGCTCAGTTCCACCAGCTCCAGGCCACTGCCGGCAAGCAACTGGGCGATACCCTCACGCGCCGAATAAGCACCGCTCAGCCCAGGACTCTGCAGGCCATCGGTGAGTGCCGGTTCAAACGACAGCGCAACGCCCGAGGCCAGCGCGAAACTGGACAACACCCGCCCCAGACTGCCCGGGGCAATTTCGTAAGTGCGGATGCTCACGCTATCCAGGGGTTGCGCGACGGCGGGCAAAAGGTAGCCGGCCCCTGATACCAGAACTGCACCGAAGAGTGTGCTGCGTACCGCAACAGCTAACGCACGCTTAGGCGATGGGCAACTTGCAACAGGCATGACAGGCGGGTCCTTCTGGCTGGGAATGGAAGTGTTCATTCCAGTTGCCAGCCGAGACTGAAAAAAGTATCAGCCACAAAGCAGTTTTTTTCCGCGCCGGGCATTTCACGGCGCTGCGGGATAAAGCAGAGTCCAGTAGCCATTGATGTGCGCGGATACCCGCAATGCGTAGGTCGACTCCAGCATGCTCAGGCTGCGCTGAGTGTCGCTGACCGGAAACGCCCCGGAAATACGCAGGCCGGCAATGCGCGGGTCGCAGCGAATGACGCCGCGCTGGTAGCGCGCCAGCTGGGTCACAAAGTCATCCAACCGCATGCCGTCTGCCAGCAGCATCCCCTGGGTCCAGGCCGTCGCGGTGGCGTCAACCGGCATCGGCCAGCCGACCGTGTGTGCAGTGAAATCGACACGCTCGCCGGCCTGTACAACGGTGCCGGCCTTGGCCGCCGCGCGGGCGGGCTCGATGCGAATGGCCCCTTCGATAACCGCCAGGTAAGTGCGCCCGTCCAGCTCTCGCACGCTGAAGCGCGTGCCCAGGGCTTGCATGCGCCCCTCCCGTGTTGCCACCCGCAGGGGGCGCGCAGGCACTACGATATCAGGCGCTGTCTGCACCAGAATTTCGCCCCGGCGCAGTTGAATGAAGCGCTCATCGGCATCGAAACGTATGTCGATTGCAGAGTCGGTATTGAGGAAGATCTGCGTACCATCGGCCAATGTGAGCTGGCGGCACTCGCCTACAGTCGAGCGATAGTCCGCGGCCCATCCTTGTCGCTCGGTGAGCTTCCAGCCTGCCCAACCTGCCGGAAGCACGGCCAGCAGCAATGCCAACCGGCTGATCATCGCCCGTCGGTCCGGGTCGGCCGGGCGGTCGAACGCCGACATCGACAGCGCCGGCGGCAAACCGTCCAGCTTGCCCATCAGCCGTTCGGCACGTTGCCAGGCCTGCGCACGCTCGGGGCTGCTACTGCGCCAGGCCAACCAGTCGGCCCTTTGCGCATCGGTCACTGCGCCTGCACTCATGGCCATCAACCACTCGGCCGCTTCTTCAAGTGCCTCGGTAGCCGTTGGGCCGCCACGCTGGACATCAGCCATCTAGTCGACCAGCCTCAAGCACTGGAGAAACGCCTGTTTCATGTAACGCTTGATGGTGATGAGCGACACACCTAGCTGCTCGGCAATGGCTTCGTACTTCATGCCGCCCAGCTGGGACAACAGGAACGCGCGCCTGACCAAAGCTGGCAGCGTGTCGAGCATGGCATCTATTTCGTGCAGGGTTTCCAGGATCAGCAAGCGGGCCTCGGGCGAAGGCACCTCAGGTGCTGGCAAGTGCTCAAGCGCCTTGAGGTAGGCACGCTCCAGCGATTTACGCTGGCACCAGTTGGCAAGGATGCCCCCGGCGACACAGCTCAAATAGGCGCGAGGCTCGTCAAACACCACGGTTTTCGAGGCCAGGATGCGCGCGAAGGTATCCTGCACCAGGTCGGCCGCATCGACCGCATTGCCCAGGCGCCTGCGCAGCCTGGCATGCAGCCAGCCCTGGTGGCCGTTGTAGAGCGCCTCTACATTGCGCAGGTGATTATCGGAGCCGGGTAGCACGTCGCTCATGGGGCGATTCTGTTCACGCAAGTGAGAATTGTTTTCAATATTAAGGTAGCGTTTCAACACAACGCAAGTTCAACCACCTGGACACCACCATGCCTGATCCTGAATGCACCTTGCTCGACAGTTGGCAGCATAACGCCCAAGCCTGGATCGACGCCGTGCGCAGCGGCGCCATCGAGAGCCGTCGGCAGGTCACCGACCAAGCCATTTTGCTAACCATCCTTGGCCGCCAGCCCGGACGGGTACTGGACCTGGGCTGTGGTGAGGGTTGGTTGCTGCGTGCGCTGGATGACCGCGGTATCGAAGCCGTGGGCGTGGATGGTGACCGGACGCTGGTAGAGGCCGCGCGCGCGGCGGGCTCTGCCGAGGTGCACCTGGCCAGCTATGCGCAGTTGGCCGATGCGCAGGCCTGTGTAGGCACAGGCTATGACCTGGTCTGTGCCAACTTTGCGCTGTTGCACCAGGACATCATTCCACTGTTGGCGGCGATGAATGAATTGCTGGTGCCAGGTGGGGCGCTGGTGATCCAGACCCTGCACCCATGGAGCGTGGCGGGCGGGGACTATCAGGATGGCTGGCGAGAGGAGTCTTTTGCCGGGTTTGCCGGGGACTGGCAACCGATGCCGTGGTACTTCCGTACGTTGGCCAGCTGGCTGAATGCACTGGACATGGCCGGGTTGCGCCTGGTCAGTTTGCAGGAACCACAGCACCCGCAAAGTGCGGTGCCGCAGTCATTGTTGATGGTGGCCGAGACACGGTTGGTGTAGGAGCGGCCTTGCGCCGCGAATGGGCTGCGAAGCGGCCCCAGAAATGGATGCCGCGACACAGAAACTGGGGCCGCTTCGCAGCCCATTCGCGGCGCAAGGCCGCTCCTACACCGACCGCGTCGGGGTCAGAGGACCGGTTTGCGTGCCGCGCCGCTGCGGGCCTTGGCCATGGCTGCCAGGCGCACCGCGACGTTGGCCGCGCCGTAACCGGTATAGCCGCCCTTGCGCTGGATGATTTCGAAGAAGAAGCGCTCTTCAAACGGTTCGGTGTACACGTGGAACAGCTCGCCGCCTTGGGCGTCGCGGTCGTACAGCACGTTGTAGTACGCCAGTTCGCTGAGGAACTCGTCGTCGAAATCGAAGCGCGCCGCCAGGTCGTCGTAATAGTTCAGCGGGATTTCCAGCAGCGGTACTCCAGCCAGCTTGGCACGCGCCACTTCACGGAAGATGTCGTCACAATCGAAGGCAATGTGATGCACCCCCGAACCGCGGTAGCTGGAGAGTGCATGGGCAATGGCGGTGTTGCGGTTTTCCGAGATGTTCAGCGGCAGGCGCAAGGTGCCGCATTGGCTGCGCAGGGCGCGGCTCTTGACCAGGCCATACGGGTCGGGCAGCACCACTTCGTCGTCGGCAGCGAAGTCGAACAGGCTCTTGTAGAACAGCACCCAGCTGTCCAGCGACTCGGCTGGCAGGGCCAGGGCCATGTGGTCGATGCGACGCAGGCCGCCAGTGGCAGTGGCGCTCTTGTCCAGGCTGAAATCGGTGTCGTACAGCGTGTGGCCAGCGGTGCCCTGCTCCACCAGGTACAGCAAGCTGCCGTCCGGTGCGCGTACCGCCGGTACTTCGCACTCGTTGGGGCCGACCAGGCCGCGGAACGGCTGGCCACGGAAGGCGGTGGCACGCTTCAGGGCGGCTTGCGGGTCTTTGACCCGCAACGCAGTGGCGCACAGCGACGGGCCGTGGGCCTCGAAGAAGTTGTGGCCGAAGGAGTACGGTTCGGCGTTCAGGACAATGTTGATATCGCCCTGGCGCAGCAGTTGTACGTCCTTGCTGCGGTGTTTGCCAGCTTCGGCAAAGCCCAGGCGCTTCAGCCAGCTGCCCAGGCGCGCGCCGACGGCTTCGTCGACCGCAAATTCAAGGAACTCCACGCCGTCATAGGCGCTGGCCGCTGGCGGGGTGAACAGCACGCCAGGTTCGATCGGCGTGTTTTCCTGCTCCAGGCGCAAGCGGGTCTGTTCTTCAAGGTACAGCAGCGAACGCAGGCCGTCGGCGGCATTCTGCCGGGTGGGCGCGGCGCGGAAGCCGTCGTTGAAGATTTCCAGCGACAGCGGGCCACGGTAGCCAGTGGCAAGAATCGGCGCCAGGAAACCCGCCATGTCCATTTCGCCCTGCCCCGGGAAGCAGCGGAAGTGGCGGCTCCACTCCAGCACATCCATGGCCAGGATCGGCGCGTCAGCCATCTGCACGAAGAAGATCTTGTCGCCGGGGATGTCGCGGATCCCGCTCGGGTCGCCCTTCAGCGACAAGGTGTGGAAGCTGTCGAGGATCACCCCGAGGGCCGGGTGGTCGGCCTGGCGCACCAGGTTCCAGACTTGCTGGTAGGTGTTGACGTGACGGCCCCAGGCCAAGGCTTCATAGCCAATGCGCAGGCCACGTTTGCCGGCATGCTCGCCCAACAGGCGCAGGTCGTCGACCAGCAGCTGTTCGTCACCCAGAGCATCGGCCTGAACGTTGCTGCATACCAGCACCAGGTCGGTACCCAGCTCTTGCATCAGGTCGAACTTGCGCTCGGCGCGGTCGAGGTTTTTCTGCAGGCGGTCGCGGCGGCAGCCTTCAAAATCGCGGAACGGCTGGAACAGGGTGATGGCGATGCCAAGGTCGGCGCACATCTGGCGCACCTGGCGCGGGCTGCCGGCGTAATAGAGCAAGTCGTTTTCGAAGATCTCGACGCCGTCAAAACCGGCGGCGGCGATGGCTTCGAGCTTTTCCGGCAGGGTGCCGCTCAAGGACACGGTAGCGATCGAACGCTGCATGGCGGGAGTTCCTTGTTGTTGGAAAATTACGGTGCCAGTCAGGTAAAAAACCACTGTCACAGTTTATGGCACGATCGATTATTCGCAGGTAAAGTCGTCGCTTCAATCTCTTTGTACGGAATGGTTAGTTTTGCGTTCGATTATCGCACAAAACCCGTTTTAACGAATTGCTAGACCGCTGGCCCGTGGTCAACATGAACCACAGACGCAGGCACACCGACCACTGCCTCCTGCCTTGGCAAACCAACGGCGGAACCTGCGCAAACAACAATAACAACGGAGACAACGATGGCTCACTCCAGCTCGCAAGCCAAAAAAGCGACCGCCAGTGGATGGATAGGCTCGGCACTCGAGTACTACGACTTCTTCATCTACGCCCAGGCCGCTGCACTGATCTTCCCGCAGATCTTCTTCCCCAATACCGACCCGAAAATGGCCATCATCGCCTCGTTGGCCACCTACGGCGTGGGCTACCTGGCGCGTCCGGTCGGTGCTTTCGTGCTGGGCCACTGGGGTGACACCCGCGGTCGCAAGAACGTACTGCTGCTGTGCATGTTCCTGATGGGCCTGTCGACCATGGCGGTAGGCCTGCTGCCCACCTACCACGACATCGGCTACCTCGCGCCAGCCTTGCTGGTGGTGCTGCGCCTGATCCAGGGCTTTGCCGTGGCCGGGGAAATCTCCGGGGCCAGTTCCATGATCATGGAGCACGCGCCGTTCGGTCGAAGAGGCTACTACGCCAGTTTCACCCTGCAAGGCGTGCAGGCCGGCCAGGTGCTGGCAGCGGCAGTGTTCCTGCCACTGGCCTACTTCATGCCTAGCGAAGCCTTCACCGAGTGGGGCTGGCGCATTCCGTTCCTGATGAGCGCCATCGTGCTGATCGCAGGCTTCATCATCCGCAAGGAAGTGCATGAAACCCCGGCATTCGTGAAGGAAGAGAAGCAGGACAAGGTTGCCAAGTCGCCCATCAGCGAAGCTTTCCGTCACAGCTGGAAGCACATGGTGCTGGTGATGTTCATGGCCCTGATGAACGTGATCCCGGTGGTGGCCACCATCTTCGGTGCGGCCTACGCGGTGCAGCCGGCCTATGGCATCGGCTTCGACAAGAGCGTGTACCTGTGGATCCCGGTGGTCGGCAACATCGTCGCTGTGCTGGTGATCCCGTTTATCGGCAACCTGTCGGACAAGATTGGCCGTCGACCGACCATGATCGCCGGTTGCCTGGGCTCTGGCCTGCTGGCCTTCGTCTACCTGTATGCAATCAGCATCCAGAACGTGCCAATGGCGTTCGCCGCCTCGATCGTGATGTGGGGCATGGTCTACCAGGGTTACAACGCGGTGTTCCCAAGCTTCTACCCAGAGCTGTTCCACACCCGCTACCGCGTTTCGGCCATGGCCATCGCGCAGAACATCGGCACCATGCTGACTGCCATGCTGCCAGCGCTGTTCGCCCTGGTTGCACCGCCTGGCTCGGACAACATCCCGCTGGTGGTAGGTAGCCTGGCGTTCTTCATCACTTGCGTGTGCGCCCTGGCGGCCTACATCGCCCCGGAAACCCACCGCCTGGCGATGGAAGACCTGGGTAACCCGAACGCCAAGCCGATGGAAAAGGCAGCGTATGAAGCTAGCCGAAAAGGTAGCTTTCAGGCAGTGAGCCACTGATAGATTGCAGGGGGCTGCTTTGCAGCCCATTCGCGGCACAAGGCCGCTCCTACAGGTGGATCGCATGAGCCCAGGCTTGCGCGTTGCCCTGTAGGAGCGGCCCTGTGCCGCGAACGGGCCGCAACGCGGCCCCGGCAGTCTCAGCCTGCAACCACTTCCTGCAACCTCTGCCAAAGCTTCTCGACATGCTCCCGCTCAGTCGGCAGCGCACCCACCGACACCCGCACCATCCATCGCCCGTCCAGCGTCGCTGGCGTCACATACGCATCCCCGGATGCATTCAGCCGCTCGGCCCACCCCTTGGTATGCGCATCCAGCGCCTCCCCTTCCAGCCCCGCCGGCCGATGGCGAATGCACAAGGTCTGCAATTGCACCGGTGCCAGCACTTCCCACTGCGCAGCCGCCCCTACCTGCTCCGCCAGCCACCGGGCATTGTCCAGGTCACGCCGCAGCCGCGCCTGCAACGCTTCTACACCCTCGCTGCGCAACATGAACCACAGCTTCAACGCGCGGAACCGACGGCCCAGCGGGATACCCCAGTCACGCAGGTTTTTCACCTCGCTATCCACCGCCGATTGCAGGTAGCTGGGGTTGGTGCTCATTACCCGGATCAGGTGCTGCGGATCTCGCACGTAGTAGATCGAGCAGTCGAAGGCCACACCCAGCCACTTGTGCGCATTGACCACTACCGAATCGGCCAGCTCGATGCCATCCCACATCCAGCGGCATTCGGGCAGGATCATCGCCGAACCGGCCATGGCCGAATCCACATGCAGCCACAGGCCATGGGCCTGGGCGATCTCGCCGATCGGGCGCAGCGGGTCCAGCGCAGTGGTGGTCGTGGTGCCAGTGGTGGCCACCACGGCGCATGGCTGGTTGCCCGCTGCCAGGTCCTGCTCGATGGCTGCCTGCAGCGCCTGCGGGCGCAGGGCGTAGTGTTCGTCGGTGGGGATCAGGCGGATGTTGTCGCGACCAAAACCGGCCAGCAACGCAGCCTTGTCCACCGAGCTGTGGGCGTGGGCGCTGACGTAGACGATCAGGGGTTTGGCCTGGGCTTGCAAGCCACCGCGCACCAGTGCGTAGTCGCTGGCGCGCTCACGGGCGCTGATCAGCGCCACCAGGGTGCTGGTGGACGCCGTGTCCTGGATCACCCCGCTCCACTGGCCCGACAGGCCGAGCAACTGGCGCAGCCAGTCGAGGGTGGTTTCTTCCAGCTCGCTCAGCGCCGGGCTGGACTGCCACGACAGGCCCAGCACGCCCAGGCCGGTGCTGAGGAAGTCGCCAAGTACCGAGGACAGCGTACCGTTGGAGGGGAAGTAGCCGTAGAAGTCCGGATGCTGCCAATGGGACAGGCCGGGCATGACCAGTTGGTTGACGTCGTCCAGGATGGCTTCGAAGGGTTCACCTTGCTGGGGAGCGGTGCCTGGCAAGGCGGCCTTTAGGTAGCCGGGCTCGACCTGGGCCATGACCGGGCGCTCGCCGACGGTCTGGCGGTAGTCGGCGATCAGGTCGATCAGTTGGTGGCCGTACTGGCGAAATTGTTCGGGGGTCACGTGGGGGCTCCTGTGGTTTATCCACTGCCTGTACTGGCCCTATCGCCGGCAAGCCAGCTCCCACAAGTAAGCCACAGGGTTTGAAGCCTATGGAGTACCTGTGGGAGCTGGCTTGCCGGCGATAGGGCCTGGACAGGCAACACAATGCCCCCAGTCTAGGCACCTATGGCAAACCGAATAACCCCGCCTTGCGCATACCTGCTATGGCAAACCCGCATGCCCACCCTGCACGCCGAACTGCGACTGACGCCACAGCTCGAACACCCGGTTGCGCAGCCAGCGGTGCTCCGCTGAAGCCTGCAGCCGCTGGTGCCACACCACCCAGTAGCGCTGGCTGTGGTCGATAAAGCCCAACGGCCGCCAGGCCAGGTCATGCAAGCGGCACAATTGCCGGGCGATGTGCTCGGGTACGGTGGCCACGGCCTGGCTGTTGGCAATGACCTTGACGGTGGCGGAAAAAAACGGCACTTCCAGGCTGACCCGCCGCTGCAGGCCCTGAGCGCGCAGGTGGCGGTCGATGAAACTGTCCTTGTCGCCACCACCGGAAATGCGCACATGCTTGTGCGCCAGGTAATCGGCCTGGCTGAGCGCGGAGTGGGCGGCCAGCGGGTGGTCGTGGCGCATCAGGCACACCGCACGGTCCTCGCCCAGCAAGCGCCCGTGCAGGTTGGGGGGCGACTCGTCGAACAAGGTGGTTGCCAGGTCGATTTCACCGCTGGCCAACAACGCATACTGGCCGGCCTGCCAGGTACGGTATTCCAGCGATACGCCCGGGGCTTCTTGTTCCAGCGCGGCCACCAGCAGCGGCAGCATATGCTCGGCCACGTAGTCCGAGGCGGCCAGGCAGAATCGCCGCTCGCAGCGCGCCGGGTCGAACACCGCGGGTTGGCGCAGGGCGTGCAGTTCTTCGAGAACCTGGCGCAGCGGTTCGACCAGCGCTTCGGCGTATTCGCTGAGTACGTAGCCGCGGCCCTGGCGAACCAGCAACGGGTCGTCGAAGGCTTCGCGCAGGTGGGCCAGCTGGCGGCTGAGGGCCGACTGACTGACGCCCAGGCGCTCGGCGGCGTGGCTGAGGTTTTTCAGCTGCAGCAAATGGTCGAGGGTGCGCAGGTGCGCGAGGCTGAGGGAGGCGAAGGTGGGGTTCATGCAGGCTCCCTTCCAGTGAATCGACCGGCCCAATCGCCGGCAAGCCAGCTCCCACAGGTACAGCACAAGCCTTGAAGGTTGCGGGGACCCTGTGGGAGCTGGCTTGCCGGCCATTGGGCCGCAAAGCGGCCCCGGATCAGCAGGTCAGGCGGTCAGGCGGTCAGGCGGTCAGGCGGTCAGGCGGTCAGGCGGTCAGGCGGTCAGACCGACGTAGACGTTCTGCACGTCATCGTTCTCGTCGATCGCTTCGAGGAACGCTTCAACCTCAGCCAGTGCTTCAGCACTCAGGCTGGCTGCGCTCACCGGGTTCTTCGGGGTGTAGCCGATCTTCGCCGAGGTCACGGTAAAGCCATGCTCCGGCAACGCCTTTTGCACGGCATCCAGGTCAGTGGTGTCGGTGATGAACAGGGTCGAGCCCTCTTCTTCACCTTCTTCAAAGTCCTGGGCGCCGGCTTCGATGGCGGCCATTTCCGGGTCGGCGTCACCTTCCGGGGTAGCTTCGATCAGGCCGACGTGGTTGAAGTCCCAGGCCACCGAGCCGCTGGCGCCCAGCTGGCCCTTGCGGAACAGCACGCGGATTTGCGCGACGGTGCGGTTGACGTTGTCGGTCAGGCACTCGACGATCAACGGTACCTGATGCGGCGCGAAACCTTCGTAGCTGACTGCCGAGTACTGCACGGTATCACCGTCCAGACCAGCGCCCTTGCGAATCGCCCGTTCCAGCGTTTCACGGGTCATCGAAGCCTTCTTGGCCTGCACGATCGCCAGGCGCAGGCGCGGGTTCATGTCGGGATCAGCGCCCGATTTGGCAGCGATCTGGATTTCCTTGGACAGCTTGCCCATGACCTTGCCTTTGGCATTGGCCGCTGTTTCTCTATGTTTGGCTTTCCACTGTGCGCCCATGTCGACTCTCTTGTTTCAGCGGCCGGTTCAGGAAGCGACCGGCCAAAAGTGGGTGCATTTTATACGCCCTCAGGCATGGGATCGACAAGAAATCTCATCAGCCTTTATCGGCTTTGCCCGCCGCCGCCGCAAACCGTGCCAGGCGCACGTCCAGCCGACGCGGTCGCAAACCGTGGTCCTCTGCACGCTCCTTGCGGCGGATGGCATTGCGCACCATCAGCGAGCCCAGGTAGCGGATCGGTTCGGGCGGGAAAAGCCCCAGCGGCCCCTTGACCAGCGGCGAACGGGTCCACGGGTTATCCAGCCCCAGCGCCAGCGACGAAAGAATCTGCCCACCCATATGACACGGGCCAACGCCGCTGCCGGAGTACCCAAAGCCATAGAACACGTTGCCCTGCCCGTCCAGGCGACCAAAGAACGGCAAGCCGGTCACCGAGCGGTCCGACGGCCCGTTCCAGCTGGCCGCCAGGGGCACCTCGGCCAAGGCCGGGAAAAACTCGCCAACGGTTTCGCCCAGCAATGGCCGGTACGGCGACGGCTGGTCGAATACCGGCAGCATGCGCCCGCCATAGGCAAAGGTGTTGCCGCCCTTGCCGAGCATCAGCCGGCCATCAGAGGTGTTGTGGTAGTAATGCACGAAAATACGCGAGTCGAGCACGCTGATGCCGCTGTCCAGACCGATCTGGCTTAGCAGTTCGGGGCACGGTTCGGTAATGACCATGTCGCTGGAAACGATCGCCACGCTGCGCTCGAACTGCGGAAAAGCCCGCGCCATCCAGGCATTGAGGCCCAGCACCACGCGATCGGCACGTATGGTTCCATGAGCGGTGCGCACCTGCACCGGGGCGCCGTGCTCCAGGCCTGTCATGGCGGTACCTTCATGAATGCGCACACCGCGCTGCAAGGCCACCCGCCGCAGGCCGCGCACCAGCTTGCCCGGCTGCACCGTGGCTGCCGCCGGCGAGAACCAGCCCTCCAGATGCCGCGCCGAACCCGCCAGACGCTGCACCTGTTCCAAGGGCAGGCGACGGAACGAATTGATACCCTTCTGCTCCAGCGCAGCGATCACCCCGTCCGTGGCGCCGATCTGGGCCGCGTTGGTGGCGGTGTACAGCGTGCCGTCCAGGCGGTAGTCACAGTCAATGCCGTTGGCCGCGCAAAACGCCCCGATGTCCCCGATGCTGCGCTCCGACTCGCGCACCAGGCGCACCGCCTCGGCCATGCCGAACAGGCGCTCCAGGGTGAAGTACTTGGCCGACCAGGACAACGCGCAGCCACCATTACGGCCACTGGCACCGGCGCCGCAGATGTCGGCTTCGATCAGCAACACATCCAGTGCCGGCACCGCCTCCTTGAGCATCAATGCGGTCCACAGGCCGGTGTAGCCGCCGCCGACAATGCACACATCGCAGTGGGCATTGCCTTGCAGCGGCGGGCACACCGCCTCCTGCGTGGAATCCAAGGCCTGTTGCAGCCAGAAGGGTCTCATTCGCTCGCTTTCCTTTCAGGTACGCAGTGGCTTGATTGCCATGCTGGTATTCGGTGCCACGTCGTTGCTTTGCACACTGCTGGCCGGGCGGCTGTTCCAGTGCGGCAGCAGCACCAGCGCCGAGAACAGCGCGCAGCCAGCGAACACGATGAACACCGTGACGCCGTCGAAATACCCGGGTAGCAGCCCACCCAGCACCGCCCCCACCGAGCCGCAACCATTGACGAATCCGGCGGCAGTGGCACCCGCCTTGGCAGTACCGAAGTCGATGGCAGCGGCGCCGCTGATCATTGAGTCGGGCCCGTACAGGGTCAGGCCCATGACGAACAGCAAGGCCACCACCAGCATCACGCTACCGGTGTGCATGGCCGCCATGAACGCCGCCAGGGTCATGGTCAGCAGCACCAGGCTGATCACGCAGGCCGGCATGCGCCGGGCGCCGAACAGTTTGTCGGAGGCCAGGCCGATCATGATCGGACCAAGCAACCCCGCCAGCTCGAAGGCGGTCGGGATGATTGCCGCGCCGACCTTGCCTACTGAAGGCATCTGCTCGAACACGATCACCGGCCCCCACAGCAGGATGGCGTAGCGCGCCGGCTTCAACAGGAAGTACGCAAGCCCCAAAGTCAGCACCGTGCGGTTGCGCAGGATCTCCCTCAGCGGCGCCCACACGCTGCACAGGTTGTCGGCCGGGGCCATGCTCTGTGGCTCGGGCTCCACCGCCGGCAGGCCGACATCCTCAGGCTTGTTGCGCTGCAGGAAGAAAAACAGCACGGCCACCAAAGCCACCACGGCGGCACTGGAGAAGAACGCTGCGTGCCAGGTACCCACCAGGGTATAGGCCCACCACCCCGCGAACGGTGAGGCCACCAGGCCGCCGAAGGCATAGCAGGAACTCCACAGGCCCAGTACCCGCCCACGCTGCGAGGCCGGGAAGAAGCTGCCGATGTTCTTGCACAAACCGGCCCAGCCGGTGGACTGCGCCAGGCCCTGCACCAGCATGCAGGTGGCAAAGATCGGGAAGGTGGCGTAACTGCCCATCACCACCGCTGCCACAGCAGAAATCAGCAACCCGCCAAGCACCACCACCCGCGGGCCGAAGCGGTCGGCGAGCATGCCCCAGGTGAACTGGCCCACGGCGTAGGCGGCCAGGTAGATGGCGTCGAGGTTGGCCATGGCGGCCTTGTCGAGCATGAAGCTTGGGTCTTCAGCGATGCCGAGCTTGGCTACCGAGAAGGCTTTGCGGGTGAAATAGAAGGCGGCGTAGGCCAGCCAGGTGATGGCGAAAATCTGGATGCGCCAGCGTTTGAACGCGGCTAGGGATTGATTCATGTGAGTCTGACCTCTTGCTCAAGTGTGCCGGCAGAATGTGAAGAAACGCCTGTCTTGTTCTTGTGTTACGCACAGCGATGACGAGGCTGTCATCGGGTCAGATGGCACCGTGTGGGTACCATGGCCCAGGCGGCATTTGTGGTGCCAGCATCGGGCTGACATCTATGGAAACAGTTGCGCTAAGATAAATAAAATCGATTTATCGTATTACACACATAAGCCAAGCTTGTTACTGAGGTCAGCCATGTCGGTTTCCCACGCACAACTCAAGGCCTTCCATGCGGTGGCCGTGCACGGCAGCTTTACCCGCGCTGCGCAAAAGCTGTTCCTGACCCAGCCAGCGGTGTCGGACCAGGTGCGCAAACTGGAGGAGCGCTTCGGCGTATTGCTGTTCCACCGCAACAAGCGTTCGGTGCAACTCACCGACCTTGGCGAGCGCCTGCTGGGCATCAGCCAGCGCCTGTTCGCCTGCGAGGCCGAGGCCCAGGAGCTGCTGCACGATTCGCGCGCGCTGCACACCGGCAGCCTGGTGCTGGCAGTGGATGCCCCGGTGCACGTGCTGCCGCAGGTCGCCCGCTTCTGCCAGCGCTACCCGGGCATTCAGGTGAAGATCGAAACGGGCAATACCGACGAATCGCTTGCGCGGCTGTTCAGCTATCAGGCCGACCTGGCCCTGCTCGGGCGGGATGTCGACGATGAACGCCTGCATTGCCTGCCGCTGCGCCGCGACCCGATGGTGGCGTTTGTGTCCCACCATCACCCCTGGGCCAGCCGTGGCTCGATCAGCCTTGCCGACCTTGATGACATGCCACTGGTGCTGCGCGAGCCCGGCTCGGTGACGCGACAGACGCTGGAAGAAGAGATGCAACGCGCGGGTTTGCGGATTCGCCCGGCGATCCAGGTGGAAGGCCGCGAAGCGGCGCGGGAAGCGGTGGTGGTGGGGATTGGCGTGGGCGTGGTGTCAGCGGCGGAGTTTGGCGCCGATGCGCGGGTGTGTGCGTTGCCGATCGTGGATTGTCAGCGGCATTTGACCGAGACGCTGGTGTGCCTGAGCGAGCAGCGTACGCGGCGTGTCGTGGCGACCTTTTTGCAGGTGGTCGAGGAAGGGTTGTAAGCCTGTACCGGCCCTTTCGCAGCACAAGGCTGCTCCTACAGAGGCATGCGGTAACCTGTAGGAGCAGCCTTGTGCTGCGAAGAGGCCAGTGCAGGCCACCCGACTATGCTGGGTTAACTTCAACCCCCGGCACACTAACCATGCTCTACCGCTTTGCCGCCGACACCCTGGTCCTGCTGCACCTGGCCTTCATCCTGCTAGTGCTGTTCGGCGGCCTGCTGGTGCTCAAGTGGCGCCCTGCCCTGTTAATCCACTTGCCGGCCCTGGCCTGGGGCCTGGCGGTGGAGTGCCTGCACCTGGGCTGCCCGCTCACCACCTGGGAAAACCGCATGCGCAGCGCAGCCGGGGGCGCAGGCTACCAGGGCGGCTTTGTCGAGCACTACATCTGGCCACTGATCTACCCCGCCGGGCTGACACCGCACACTCAATTGCTGTTGGGCAGCATCGTGCTGCTGCTCAACCTGGGCATCTACAGCTACGTGGCCTGGCGCTGGCGCCGGCCTAGCGGGTAGCGATCACGAACAACCGCGGGAACGGCAGCAGCACCTTGCCATCGGTAGCCGGCGGGTAGTCGCGCTGCATGGCCTGCAAGTACATCTGCAGGAAGTCAGCCTGCTCCTGGTCATCAAGCCTGGCCAGGTAAGGCCGCAACGCCGAACCCTTGAACCACTCCACCACCGCTTCGGCGCCGCCCACCAAAGGGTGGTGATAGGTGGTGCGCCACACATCCACTCGCGCACACAGCGGGCTGAGCAAGTCGTAGTAGAACGCCGCACCGTGCCGTGGCGGCAACTGGAAATCGGCGAATTTCGCCGCCCAGGGGCCTTGGCTGGCAATCTCGCGCAACTGCCGATGGGCCGGTTCGTCAAGGTTGTCGGGGGTCTGCACGGCCAGGCTGGCGCCTTCACTCAACTGGCGTACCAGGTGCGGGTACAGCGAGGCGTGGTCAGGTACCCATTGCAGCGAGGCATTGGCCAGGATCAGGTCCTGCGGCTCGGGGGCAGACCAGCCGGCAATGTCGGCGATGACCGTACGTACCCGTGGGATGCACAGCCGTTTGCGCTCGCGGGCCTTGTCGATCATGTCCGGGTCGCTGTCCAGCGCGGTCACCTGGGCATCGGGGTAGCGTTGCAGCAACACCTCGGTGGAATTGCCCGGGCCGCAGCCCAGGTCGGTGGCATGGCGCACCGGGCGTGGCGGGATGGCGGCGAGCAGGTCGCGCACCGCGCGGGTGCGTTCGTCTTCGAACAGGGAATACTGGTTGGCGGACCAAGCCATGTGGGGCTCCTTTTGGGCGGGCAATGTGCCTAGCATATGCCATCTGTCGACTGTGAGGGCCCTATCGCCGGCAAGCCAGCTCCCACAGGGACAGTGCAACACTTGAAGGCGATGATGCCCTTGTGGGAGCTGGCTTGCCGGCGATGAGGCCTTGACCCGTTTTCAGAAATCCCAGCGGGTAGTCACCATGACGTTGCGTGGCTCGCCGTAATAGCCACTGTAGAACGTGGTATCCAGCGCACTGAGGTACTTCTTGTCGAACAGGTTGTTGACGTTCAGCGTGGTGGAAAGCTGGTCAGTGATCTGATAACGGCCCATCAGGTTGAACACGGCGAACTGCCCTTGCTTGGCTTTGACGGTGCCAAGCTCGGCAGGCGCGGCAGTGAAGTGCGTGCCGCTCTGCCAGTTCATGCCACCACCCACGGTCAGGCGGTCCAGCTCGTCCGGCAGGCGGTAGGTGGTCCACAGCTTGACCATGTTGGCCGGAAACACCGTGTTGATGCGCTCGCCGTCGGCGTCCTTGATGATGCTGTGGTTGTAGCTGGCGCTGAGGTTCCAGCCCGGCTGCAACTCACCGCTGGCTTCCACTTCGAAGCCACGCGTGGTGGCACCGGAAATCGCTTCATAGGCCGCCGTGGTGGTACCTGGCACAACTCGGCCTGGGTCGACCACGGCAAGGTTGTCCTGCTTGATCTCGAACGCGGCGACGCTGGTTTGCAAGCGCCCGTCAAAATACTCGCTTTTCAGGCCGACTTCGTAGTTGTCGCCCTCGCGCGGCGCCAGCGTTGCGCCGCTGGCATCACGTACCGTCTGCGGCTTGAAGATACTGGTGTAGCTGGCATAGACCGAGTGAATGTCGTTCAGCGCGTAGACCACACCGGCATAGGGCGTTACCACGCCGCTTTCACGGTTACCCGGGATTTTGTTCGGCTGCGTGCTGAGGTCGTAGCGGTAGCGGTAGTTACTGACCCGGGCGCCCAGGATGAGCGACAGGTCGTCGGTGGGCCGCAGGCGCGTCGCCAGGTAGGTACCACTCTGGTAGATGCTGGTATCGCCGTCATACAGCTTGCCGTTGGCGGTGTTGGGCTTGGTGGTGTAGTTGTCCCATGTGTAGAAGTTGACCCGGGTGCCCTCGATCTCGGTGCCGCGCAGCGGGTCGTGGTGGTTCTGGTAGCGGGAGAAGTTGTAGCCCAGCACCAGGTCATGTTCGCGGCCGAATGCCCGGAACGGCCCCTTGAGCTGCGCATCCACACCCACCTGCTTCTGCCATGTACTGCCGGCGCCGCCGTACAGGCGCACGCCTTCGCCGGTCTGCTTGTCGGGGAAGCCCCAGCTGGCGGTGGCCAGGCGGTAGTCGTCGCGGTTGATGTACATCTGGTTCACTGCCAGCCGCAGGCTCCAGTCGTGGCCCAGTTTCTGTTCGAGGCTGGCGAACGTGTTCAGTGCGTCCTGGGGGTTGCTGCTCCAGCGCGCGGCGCTATTGGTGGAGCGGGAAAAGTCGGTTTGCTCACCATTGCTGTAGAACAGCGGGAACGCCACCGAGGACGAGCCCTCTGGCCGGTTGCGCTGATAGTCGGCGCCCACGGTGAGCAAGGTGGTGTCGCTCAGGTCGGCCTCAAGGATGCCGTAGAACACCTGCTTTTCCTGGTGGTAGTGGTCGACGAAGCTGTCGTTCTGCTGGTAGGCGGCAACCATGCGCCCGCGCACATTGCCGTTGGGGGTCAACGGCCCGGACAGGTCGACCTCGGTGCGGTACTTGTTCCACGACCCCAGCCCAGCGCTGACATGCCCCTTGAACTCGGCGGTGGGCCGCTTGCGCACCAGGTTGATGGTGGCAGAAGGGTCACCTGCGCCAGTCAGCAGGCCGGTGGCACCGCGCAGCACCTCCACATGGTCATAGATGGCCATGTCGGCGAGGCTTTGCGCCGACACCTGGCTGACGATATCGAGGGTGGTGGGAATGCCGTCGAACTGGTAGTTGTCTACCGAATAGCCACGCGAGTAGATGTTGAACCGCTCACTGCCCAGGCTTTGGACCGACAGGCCTGGGGTTTGCTGCAGCACTTCGGTGAGGTCGTTCAGGCCCTGGTCGTCCATGCGCTGGCGGGTGACCACGCTGATCGACTGCGGCGTTTCCCGTGGCGACAGGTCAAGCCCTGTACCGGCGCGCGTAGTGCCCAAGGTGTAGGCACCGGTGCCGTCGGTGGTGTTGCCATAACGCTGGCTGTCGATGTTGATAGCGCCCAGTTCCAGCGCCATGCCGCTGGCCGGCGCGCCGATCAGGTAACCCTCCCCCGCCCGCTGCAGCTGCAGACCAGAGCCGGCGAGCAGCTGTTGCAAGGCCTGGGCGACGCTCATGCGCCCTTGCACGGCCGCCGCCTGACGGCCCTCGGCAGCATCCGTGGAAAACAGGATGCGGGTGCCGGTCTGCTGGGCCAGGGCGTTTAGCGAGCGGTCCAGGCGTTGGGCCGGAATGTCCAGGCTGAAGGTGGCATCCTGCGCCTGGACGGTGGCGCAGGTCAGCAGGCTGGCAGCCAGCAGCGTCAGCGGTGAAAGGTGGTAACCCATGTGTTCCCCATACGATTCAAGTGACTTCATGGGGATGGCGGCTGGCCCTGGGAGAATGTTGATGTGCCAATGAAAATAATTATCGGTTGCCTGTTCTGGCTCTTTCGCGGGCTTGCCCGCCCCCCAGGATATCCGAACCATCGGATTCACCTCTGTAACCTGTGGGAGCGGGCAAGCCCGCGAAAAGGCCGGTGCAGGCGATCAGTCAACCCGGCCAATGACCAAGCCCCCATCAGCCGCGCGCACCACCGTCACAGGCAACACCGCTGGCAACTGCTCCAGCAGTGCCCGCACCTGCCGGCTGTCGAACTCACCCGACAAGCGCAAACCCCTGGTACGTTCATCCGCCAGCTGCAATGGCACCTCGCTGTAGCGCTGCAAATCCACAATCGCATCGCGCAACGGTGTGCCGTCAAAACGCAACACCGAGCTGCGCCAGGCCTCCATCGCACCTGACGCCACGGCCTGCACCTCGCCCAACTCGCCAGCAGCAGCGAGCAGTTGCTGCCCGGCCCGCAGTGGCTGCACGGTGCCGTGCCCAATGCCGACCTCGACCGCCCCCTCGAGCACCCCTACCCGCACGCCACGCACATCGCTGCGCACATCGAACACCGTACCGATATCACGCACCCGCACGCCCTGGCTGTGCACAATGAACGGCGCATCGGCATGCACTACGGTAAACCGCGCCTGCCCTTCGAACAGTTCTAGCTGCCGGCTGCGCAGGTGCCGTTCAATCTGCAGGCGGCTACCCGAATCCAGCAGCACCTGGCTGCCGTCCGCCAGCACCAGCTCGCGCTGCGCGCCCACGGCCACCCGCACCTGCTCGGTATGCCAGGCAGGGTCTAGCCACCACAGGCTGCCCGCCAGCAGCAATGACAGCAGGCTGGCCTTGGCCGCCTTGCCGGCCTTGCGCCGGCGTGCGGTCATGGCTTTGCCTTCGGCGAGCAACGCCTCGCGGGACGCCACCCGCTCACGCAGGGCTTCGCTGAACGCCTCCAACGGGTCGGCCTGGGCCTTGCTTTCACGCTTGCCCTGGCTCATGCCCGCGCCTCGCCATGCAGGCGCCGGGCCGGTTCCCAGCGGCTGGCGATGGTACGCATCGCCCGGTTGAAGTGCTGGGTGACCATGTTGACCGAAATCTCCAGCTCGGCGGCAATGTCACGCTGAGCCATGCCATGGATGCGGTGCAGCAGGAACACCTGGCGCTGACGTGCCGGCAGGGCTTCGATAATCGCCAGCAGGGCATGCAGCTGTTGCTCGAAATCCAGCTCGCGGGCACCGTCCCAGCTGTCCAGGGCGGGTTCGTCATGGCTCGCGGCAGCCAGGTGAGCCGCACGCAGCGATTCGGCGCGCACCCGGTCGATGGCCCGGTTGAAGGTGACCTTGCGCAGAAATGCCAGCGGCAGCGAAATGCGCTGGCGGGGTGGCTTGTCGAGAATCTGCAGGTAGACGTCGTGCACCAGGTCGCGAGCAAAATGGCGGTCGCGAAAGCGCTGGCGGATGTAGCGAACCAGGTCGTCATAGTGCAACGCCAGCGCGTCGAGCAGTTCCTGGTTGGGCGGTGTATTAGACATGGAGGGCCGGCGATGAGGCCGGAACTGACTACCTATGCGTGAAGTCAGTCCATGTATGCGCATGCCCATGAAGCCCTACATCGCCCTCGCCATACTGGCCCTCATCGGCGCGGCCGCCCTGCTCGGCTCGCCGTGGATGAACCAGCGCTTCCACATGCCCGCAGAAAAAACCCAGGCCCAACAACGCGAAACGGCCGGGTCCCCAAGGGAGCCGGCCGTTTCCAGACACGAGTGACGCTTAGTGCTGCTTGCTGCTGCCAGAGCGGATCTGGTGCACCACGCCCATTGCCACCACGACTGCCGCCGCGATACCGGTGGAGATCACCAGGATCTGGTAGTCAGGCATGAAGGCCATGGTTACCAGGGCGGCGACGATGAACGCGATCACCAGGTAGGTCAGCCACGGGAACAGCCACATCTTCAGGCGCACTTCCTTGCCTTCGGCAATCAGCTTGCGGCGCATGCGCAGTTGCGAGAAGGCAATCACCAGGTACACCAGCAGGGCGATCATGCCCGTGGTGTTCATCAAGGTATCCAGCACGTCTTTCGGGCGCAGGGTCTCGCTGAAGTTGATCAGCGCACACACCACGGCCACGGCGCACGAGCCCATGATCGCGTACACCGGTACACCGGTGCCGGCACGGGTGATCTTGAAGAACGACGGCGCATCGCCACGCTGAGCCAGGGAGAACAACATGCGCGAAGCGGTGTAGTGGCCCGAGATCAGGCAGCTGCTCACCGAAGTCAGCACCACGAAGTTCATCAGCAGCTCGGCATACGGCACGCCCAGCAGTTCCAAGGTACGGCGATAGGCGCCATAGCCGGAAACGCCCAGGTGCGGGTCGTTCCACGGTACCAGGCAGACGATCAGGAAGATCGAACCGACGTAGAACAGGCACACCCGCCATACCACCGAGTTGGTGGCCTTGACGATCTGCGCAGCCGGGTCCTTGGCCTCGGAAGCTGCGATGGTGACAATTTCGGCGCCCAGGAAGGCGAACATCACCCCAAGCAGCGCACCGATCACGGTGGTGATGCCATTGGGCATGAAGCCTTCGGCGGTGAGGTGGCTGATGCCACGCACTTCACCGAACTGCCACACGTTCATCACGGCAGCGGTACACACGATCAGGAAGCAGACGATCGCGATCACCTTGATCAAGGCGAACCAGAACTCGAACTCACCGTAGTGCTTGACGTTGAAGAAGTTGACGGTGATCAGCAGCAGGGTCGTGGCCAGCACGAACACATTGACGCTAACGTCGGGGAAGAAGCCATGCAGGATCTTGCCCGCCACATAGGCTTCCCAGGCCATGAGGATGACCCAGTACCACCAGTACAGCCAGCCGATGGTGAAACCGGCCCAGCGGCCAATGGCGCGGTCGGCGTAGGTGGAGAACGAGCCGGTGTCTGGCGAGGAAGTCGCCATTTCACCCAGCATGCGCATGATCAGTACCACCAGGATGCCGCCCGCCAGGTAGGCCAGGACAGCGGCTGGGCCGGCGCTGTGGATCACGCTGCCGGAACCGACGAACAAGGCGCCGCCAATTACCCCGGCGATCGACATCATCGTCAGGTGGCGCGACTTCAGCGAGGCACTGAGCTTGCTCTCGTGCCCGCCTTTCGCGGTGGTGGTTGTGGATGTTGCGTCCATCAGTTGTGTACCCCGTGCTTCTTTTTATCCAAGGAAAACCGTGAAACCCCGATGGCTGGCGGTTTCACCTGTACATCAGTGCTAATGCGGGCAGGATGGTGTGAACGAACACACGCAGGCCCTCCATGGCGGCCTGCTGACGCGCCCCAGGACGACTGCCTGGAGCGAACTGAACATGCTTTATGTGGCGATATCCGACACCTAATGTAAAAATGTCCGACGCAGAGAGCCATGCACAGTGGCATGAATCTCGCACTGCACTGTACAGGTCGCCCTTGCAGTACACCCTGCAGACGCCAGGCGATACGCACCCTGAAGGCCCCGAATGTTCGAATTACATCCAGACTCCTCCACCCCGCTGGTCAACCAGATCATCGACGGGTTGCGTGAGTTGATCGACAACCAGACCCTGAAGCCGGGCGCCAAGGTGCCGTCTATCCGCGCCTTTGCCGCGAGCTATTCGGTGAGTACTTTCACCGTCGTCGAGGCCTATGATCGCCTGGTCGCCCAGGGGCTGCTGGTGAGCCGTGGCAATGCGGGGTTCTTCGTCAACCGTGCGGCGGGCGAGCTACTGGAACGGCACAATACCGAGGTTGACGCCAGTCGACCAACGTTCAACTCCGAGTGGTACCTGCAGCAAATCTTCGAGATCCGCCAGTTGCCCTACAAACCGGGGTGCGGATGGCTGCCTAACGACTGGATGTACGAAGAAGGCCTGCGTCGGGGGCTGCGCCAGGTGGCGGGAAGCCCGCTGGAACTGTCGGGCTACGGCGACCCCATGGGCCTGATGGAGCTGCGTACGCTGACTGCGCAGAATTTGCAGCAAGAGCTTTCCATCGTCGCCAACCCGGCGCAGCTGATGCTCACCCACGGCGCCAGCCAGGCCCTGGACCTGGCCGCACGCACCCTGGTGCGCCCTGGCGATGTGGTGCTGGTGGACGACCCCGGCTACCCCAACCTGATGAGCATCCTGCGTACCCAGGGCGCGACGCTGGTCGGCGTGCCACGCACCCCGGCCGGCTACGACCTGAACCAGCTGGAACAATTGCTCACCCACCACCGCCCGACGGCGTTCTTCACCCAGCCGCACCTGCACAGCCCGACCTGCTCACGGACACCGCTGCCGCAGTTGCATCGCCTGCTGCAGCTGGCCAGCCAGCACGGCTTCCGCCTGGTGGAGAACAACCTGTACGCCGACATGGTCGCCGAGCCGCAGCCATGCCTGGCCAGCCTCGACCACCTGCAGCAGGTGGTGTACGTGGGCAGCTACTCCAAGAGCATCTCGCCCAATGTGCGGGTCGGCTACATGCTGGCCAACCCCGAGCTGATGCAGAAACTGCTGCACCTGAAGATGCGCTCAGGCCTCACCACCTCGCAAGTGATGGAGCGTGTGGTGTACGCCGCGATCATCGACGGCCGCTGGCGCAAGCACCTCAAGCGCCTGCGCCAGCGGCTGGCCGAGGCGCATCAGGAAGTTGGCCGGCATCTGCATCGATTGGGCTTCGAACTGTTCACCGAATCGGATGAAGGCATGTACATCTGGACCCGCCACCCGGCGATTCCGGACAGTGCCGCATTGCTGGATGATGCGCTGGAGAAAGGCATCATGCTTGGGCCTGGGCAGTTGTTCATGGTCGATGCCAAAGCGACCGGGTGGATGCGCTTCAATGTGGCGTTCAGTACGGACCCGGCGATGTGGGAGTTGCTGGAGAAGGTGTTCGTCAAGCATGTACGCCGGGGTGGGGTGTAGGAGGCGGCGAGCGCACGTACAGCGAAAAGATACAAATGATAATGACTCGTAGTAATATGTTGCGCTTCAAGCCCCAGCAACCCCGACAGCGCACTGCCAATGACCACTCAAGCCCCCGCCCCCCGTGTGCTGGTGGTCGATGACCACCGCAAGATCCGCGAGCCTTTGGCCACCTACCTGCGCAGGCACCACTTCGAAGTGCGCACTGCCGAAGATGCCGGGGGGATGTGGCAGCTGCTCAAGCAGCAGGCTTTCGATGTGGTGGTGCTGGATGTGATGCTGCCCGACGGTGATGGCTTCGACCTGTGCCAGCAACTACACCGGCGCTGGAACCTGCCGCTGATCCTGCTGACCGCCCGTGACACCACAGCCGACCGTATCCGCGGCCTGGACCTGGGTGCCGACGACTACCTGACCAAGCCTTTCGAGCCCCGTGAGCTTGTCGCCCGTCTGAACAGTGTGTTGCGCCGTCATCAGGTTACTCAGGCACGACTGCAGGCAAGTACCGTGGTGGCGAAACCCCAGCGCTACCGGTTTGCCGGTTGGCAGTTCTGTAGCAGTAGCGCGACCCTGAGCCGCGACAGCATGCCCACCGTGCAATTGAGCACGGCAGAAAGCCGGCTGTTACAGGTCATGCTGGCCCACCCCCACAGCCCCCTGACCCGTGAGCGTCTTGTGGACCTGACCGCCGCCCACGACAGCGACATCAGTGACCGCGCCATCGACCGCCAGGTCAGTCGCCTGCGCCGCAAGCTGGCCTACGACCCACAGGCCCCCGAGCTGCTGCGTACCCTGTGGGGCAGCGGTTACGTGCTGGCCGCCGATGTCATGCATGACTAGGCTGCGCCAGTGCTGGCCAAAGCGCCTGCTGCATCAACTGAGCCTGTTGCTGTGCCTGGCCCTGGTTGCGTCGCACCTGATCGGCATCGTGCTGCTGCACCACCACGGCAGCTTGTTGCACCCGCTGTCACGCAATGCCAGCCTGGAGCGCCTGGCCACGGCGTACCATGCCGCCCGCGATCTGCCACCTGGACAAAGCAGCAAGTTGCTGGCGCACATGGGCAATCGCGAGACACGCTTCTGGGTTGCCCGGCAACCGGAGGTGGAGCCATTTTCCCCGCGTGCCGAAGAACAACGCCTGGCCAACGACCTGCGCTCGCGCCTGGCGTTGCCCGCCGAAAACAGCCTGACTTTGCAGCTGGAACGGGCCAACGGTGCCAACGCCCGCAGCCACCTGCTCAGCCCTGCCGGCTGGGCACCGCTGCAACTGCGCAGCAGCCTGGCCATAGGCAACGGCCTGTTCCTCAACGCCATCCAGCATCCCAGTGGCGCATATCAGTGGGGCAGCGTGCTGGCCTACAGCCTACCGGTGACTACCTTGCCCGTGCTGTTGGTGGTGGTCTTCTGCATCAGCCGCGTGCTGCGCCCGGTCAAATCGCTGGCCCGGGCTACCGAGCGGGTCAGCCGAGGCGAATGGATCGCGCCTCTGCCCCTGGCCGGCCCTGCTGAAGCCCGCGAACTGACGCACGCCTTCAACACCATGCAGGCCAGCCTGGCACGCCATGTCGAAGGCCGTACACGGCTGCTGGCGGCAATCAGCCATGACTTGAACACGCCCCTGACTGAACTACGCCTGCAGGTGGAGCTGCTGGAGCCAGGTGAGGCGCGGGACGACATGCTTGAGAGCCTGGAAGAGCTGGCGACGATGCTGCGTGAAACGCTGGGTTTTGTGCGCGATGACGCAGTGCAGGAGCCTACCCGGCGTATCGCCATAGAAATGTTGCTGGGCGAGCTGACTCGCCGCTACGGCATGCTGGGGCACACTTTGATCCTAGGCAAACGTGCCGATGTCTACCTGTATTGCCGGCCCTTGGCGTTAAAGCGGGCACTGACCAACCTGATCGACAATGCACTGAAGCATGGCGGGACGGCGCAGGTTGACGTGAACGTGCAGGCCGGGATGATCGTGCTGGAGATTCTCGACCAGGGGCCCGGGCTGCCGGAAGCGTGGCTGGAAAAGGTGTTCGAGCCATTTGTGCAGCTGGGGCACGGCAACGGGGGGCTGGGATTGGGGCTGGCGATTTCCCGGGCATGCGTACAGGCACATGGCGGCGAACTGGTGCTGGAAAACCGGCAACCGACGGGGTTATGTGCAGTGCTGAAGTTGCCGCAGTCCCTGGAAGACCCCAAGTGCCTGGTGTGAGAAAACTGTACTCAGAGCTACGTAAGCCTTGTAGGAGCGGCCTTGTGTCGCGAAAGGGCCCGCGCCCCGGCAAGGCCGCTCCTGCAGATGACCGTGACTGCTCGGGATAGCGCGCGCGCCCGGAAATGGATAAGCATCCACCTTAGAAGTTGTAGGTAGCCCCCATCCACAATGTGCGCCCGTAGTTCACCGTGCCGTAGGTTTCGTCATCCAGGCGCTTGTCGGTGATGTTGTTCAACGACGCGTTGAGGGTCAGGGCATCGGTAACATCAAGCGACCCGCCGATATCCGCCGTGGTGTAGCCCGGCGCGCTTTCGGCCGTGACCGTATTGCCATTTTCCTCGCCGTAGTAGCTCACCGCTGCCCAGGCCTGGGCGCGGTCGCTCAAGCGCCATTCACTGCGCAGGCTGGCCTTCTGCTTGGGCGTCAGGGCCAATGGCGCACCGGCGTTGGCACCACTTTTCTGTTCTGAATCGGTATAGGTGTAGTTACCCTTGAGCAGCACATCCCGGCTGATATCCCACTGCCCGGTCAGCTCCACACCGCGGATCACCGCCTTGTCGACGTTAACCCGGTCCATGACGATATAGCCGTTCCACAGCCGGTCAGTCGTCACCGTCGAAAGCTTGTCCTGGAAGTCGTTGTAGAACAACGTTGCACCGGCCTGCAGATTGTCGCGGTTCGACCACAGCGCCGAGACTTCATAGTTGGTGCTGGTTTCCGGCTTCAGGTCGGGGTTGCCGAGCATCACGAAGCGGTTACGTCGCAAATAGGCATAGCCCTCCACCACCGCCCGCAGTTCCGGCGCCTTGAAACCACGGGCCACGCCGCCCTTGAAGGTCCACTGGTCGGTTGCTCGCCATACACCGTACAGCCGCGGGCTGAAGTGGTTGCCGTACTGCTCGTGGTCATCCAGGCGTAGGCCGGCAGTCAGGGCGAAGGTATCGGTCACCGACCATTCGTTTTCGGCGAACAGCGCTTTCTGGCTCACCTTGAACTCACGATTTATCCGGTCACCCAACCCCTGGTTCCAATCCGTGACCTGGCTCTGCTGCCATTGCGTGCCGACGGTGGTGGTGTTGTGCGCGGTGGGGATCACCAGCTTGGCGTCGAACACACGGTTGCGGATTTCCGGCTTGCGTCCGTAAATGTCGGTCTGATCGGGCGTCGCCTTGCCTTCGCGGCTGGTGGTTTCCTGGTAGAGGGCGATGTCTGACGTTGCCCAACCCCAGCGGCCCTGGTGTGACAGAGACCAGTGATCGCGGTTGTTTTCCTGCTCGCGGGTAGCCCAGTTGGCGCTCAGGCCATCGCCGTTTTTCAGGCGCGTGGCGCCCGCTTCCAGCAGGATGTCGTGGTCGATGGTCGGGGTGAAAGACAGGCGCGTGGTCAGGTCCTTGTGGTCGGCCTTGCTGTGGCCATTGGTCAGTTCCAGGTCGTCGTCGGCCTGGCGGTTCAGGTATCGGCCCCACACCTGCAACCCCAGCAGGTCCTCTTTCAGCGGCCCGCTCAGGTAGAAACTGGTTTGCCCGGCGTTACCCTCGTCACTGTGCTGACGCAGCGAGTAGTCATAGCCGATCGACCCGCCCCACTCCGGCGCCACCTTGCGGGTGATGACGTTGATCACCCCGCCGATGGCATCGGAACCATACAGCGACGACATCGGCCCGCGGACCACCTCGATGCGCTCGATGGCGGCCGCCGGCGGCACGAAACTCTGCTCGTAACCGGCATTGCCGTTGACCCGCGACTCGCGAGCGCTCTGGCGCTTGCCGTCGACAAGGATCAGCGTGTAGTCGCCGGGCATGCCGCGAATGGAGATATCGGTTTCGTTGGCGCCGCCGTTCACTGTCACACCTTCCACGTCACGCACCGCGTCGCCCAGGTCGCGGTACGACTTGCGGCGCAGGTCTTCGCCTTCGATCACGGTGATCGACGCAGGGGCATCCTCTACACGCTGCTCATAGCCGGCAGCGGTAACGACCATTTCTTCGAGGGTTAGCGCTACCGGCTGCACAGCTGCGGTTTCGGCATGCAGCGGGCCAGCGATAAGGGCGGTGAACGTGGAGGAGCAGCAGATGAGACGGCGTGTTGCGGACATGCAGGTGACCCTGTGGATTCGTTGTGAATGGGAATCCTAATCACCTGCATCTTTGTAGCTGGGACAAAGTGTGACAGCTTCAACGCACCTTGTCGTCAGACTTGCCCTTGCTCCACACGACCTGCCCGTGCCAGCACAGCGTTCAGCAGTACATCAGCGCCCTGTCGGGCATCATCAGGCAGCACGTCTTCAGCCTCGTTGTGGCTCAAGCCGCCAACGCAGGGGATGAACACCATCGCCGTCGGGCAGTACCGCGCCAACAGGATGGCATCGTGACCCGCCCCGCTGACAATCGATTGCTGCGCATAACCAAGGCCGTCCACCGCTTGCTGCACGGCAGCCACGCAGTCGGCATCGAACGGGGTCGCCGGGCTCACCCAGTGGCGCTCGATACGCACTTGCAGGCCGCGCTGGCTGGCGATGGCTTGCAGCTTCAGGGTCAGCTCGCGCTCCATGGCTTCGATGGCCTCGTCGCGGTGGTGGCGCAGGTCGACCGTGAACTGCAGCAGGCCGGGAATGGTGTTGCGCGAGGACTTGGCAATGGAGAGCTCACCTACGGTGGTCAGGCCTTCGGGGGCAAAGTCCGCTGCCAGTTGCTCAACGGCCTGGATCATCCGCGCGGTGCCGTACAGCGCATCCTTGCGCAGCGGCATCGGCGTGGTGCCGGCGTGTGCCGCCATGCCCTCGACCGTCACGTCCAGCCAGCGGATGGCCTGGCCACCACTGACCACGCCAATGGCCTTGGCGTTGTCTTCAAGGATCGGGCCTTGTTCGATATGCGCCTCGAAATAGGCATCCACCTCGCCGCCCAGCGGGCGTTGGCCGGCGTACCCGGTGCGGCGCAGCTCGTCGGCGACGCTGACGCCATCGGCATCGCGAATGGCCAGCGCCTCGGCCAGCGCGAGGCTGCCGGTGAACACCGCCGAGCCAAACATGGCCGGGGTGAAGCGCGCGCCCTCCTCGTTGGTCCATACGGCAATTTCCAGTGGCTTGCGGGTCTGGATGTCCAGATCGTTCAGGCGGCGCACCACCTCCAGGCCGGCCAGCACGCCATAGACGCCATCGAAACGGCCCCCTTCGGGCTGGGTGTCGAGGTGGCTGCCCATCATGACCGGGGCGGCATGCGGGTCACTGCCGGCACGGCGGGCGAACAGGTTGCCGATGGCATCTACCGACAGGCTAAGGCCCGCTTCGCGGCACCAGTGGCTGAACAGTTCACGGCCGGCTTTGTCCTCGTCGCTGAGGGCCAGGCGGCAGCTGCCGCCGCGGGCGGTGGCGCCCACTTCGGCCATGGCCATCAGGCTCGCCCACAGGCGTTCGCCATTGCTTTTCAACATATGCGGGTACTCCAGGATAATTGGGGTTCGATCAGGCCAGTTCCAGGCGCTGGCTACGGGCGTATTGGCGGGCCAAGGCGAGCACGCAAACCAGCGAAATAGTGGCGATCAGGGTGTAGAAGGCTGCCATCGGCCACCATTGGCCGCTGAAGGTATGGGCCAGCCAGGTGCCAATCAGCGGGGTCAGGCCGCCGGCGATGGCGCCGCAGATCTGATAGGCCAGGGAAATGGCGGTGTAGCGCACGCGGGTTTCGAACATGCCGCTGACATAGCCGGCAATCACCGCGTAGAAGGAGGCCATGCAGGCGGCGGCCAGGGCGATGCCAAGCACGATCAACGGGCCCTGGCCCGAGCTGACCAGCACGAACATCGGGTAGGGCGAGGCCATCGCCAGCAGCGCGACCAGCGCCAGGAAGCGCGTCGCGCCGACCTTTTCCGACAGCCACGCCGCCAGCGGCTGCACACAGAGCTGGATGACCGCCACAAAGAACAGGCATTCAAGGATCAACGAGCGCTCCAGGTGCAACTGCTGGGTGGTGTAGCTGATCATGAAGGTGTTGGTGAAATAGACCCCGGCAATGCCCAGGGTGTTGGCGCCGATGCACAGCAACAGCGGGCGCCAGGCGGTGCGCAGCACTTCAAACACTGGCGCCTGCTCCTTGCGCCGGGCCTTTTGCGCCTGCTCGCGGCTGGCGATGAACTCGGGTGACTCATTCACCCCCAGGCGAATTGCCAGGCCCACCAGCAGCAACAGCGCGCTGGCCAGGAACGGCACGCGCCAGCCCCAGCTCATCAGTTCCTCTTCAGGCAGGCGGGTAACCGCGCCAAAGGCCAGCAGCGACAGAATCAGGCCAGCCGGGCTGCCCAGCTGGGCGAACGAGGCGAAGAAGTTACGCCGGCCCTTGGGCGCATGCTCACCCGCCATCAATACCGCCCCGCCCCACTCGCCGCCCACGGCAATGCCCTGAACGATGCGCAGCAGGATCAACAGCACCGGCGCGGTGGCGCCGATCTGCGCGTAAGTCGGTAGCAGGCCGATGCACACGGTAACGATGCCCATCATCAGCAGGGTGATGACCAGCGACTTCTTGCGGCCGATTCGGTCGCCCACGTGACCGAAGACGATGCCGCCCAGCGGCCGGGCGAAGAAACCGACGGCGAAGGTCCCGAACGCGGCCATGGTGCTGAACAGGCTGTCGTCAGAGGGGAAGAACAAGGCACCGAACACCAGGGCGGCGGCGGTGGCGTAGATGTAGAAGTCGTACCACTCGATCATGGTACCGATGAACGCGGCGGCGGCTGCACGGCGCGGCTGGGCGGAAGCGGTGGGGTTCATGGGGGCTCCTTTGCTTGTTGTTCTGGCAGGAGTTGCTGGGACACGGTGGCCCTCTGGTGGCGCTTGGCCTGCTGGTTCGGTGCTGGTTTCTCGCGGGCAAGCCCGCGAAGAAGCCGACGCCGACGCACCAGGCTCCAATGCATGCGATTTATCGGCTCAGGGCTATGATTAGTCAATTTTCTATTTATTATTCGAACTATTAACCACGCTTATTATCGAGCCCCCGCCATGCCTGACCGCCTGCTCAACGACCGCCTCGACTGGAACCTGCTGCGCACCTTCCGGGTCATCGGCCAGGAGCTGTCCATCAGCCGCGCCGCCGCCCGCCTACACCTCACTCAACCGGCGGTAAGCCAGGCGCTCAAGCGCCTTGAAGAGCAGCTCGGCCGCCAGCTCATCGCCCGCCGCGGGCCGCGCTTCGTGCTGACAGAAATGGGCGACCAGCTGTTCCAGCTGGCCGGCGAGGTGTATGGGCAAATGTCGCAGATCGGCGGCTTGCTGGAGCAACCGGCAGACGAAGTGGTGGGCAAGGTGCGCCTGCTGATGATCAGCCGCATCGTCAGCGAACGCTTCGACAACTTCCTTGCCGACTTCCACCGCCAGCGCCCGCGGGTGGAACTGGAAATCGACGTGATGCGCAGCTCCGACATCGTCGCCGCCCTGCAGGAAAAAACCGCCACAGCGGGCCTTAGCCTCACCCGGCGTGCACAGCCACGGCTGGAACAGCGGCTGTTCCTGCGCCAGCGCTATGCGTTTTTCTGCGGCAAGCACCATGCCCTGTTCGGCCAGGCCGAAGGCGACCTGCAACGGGAGAATTTCGTCAGTTTTACCAGCGACCAGATTGGCGGCATGTTGTCACCGCTGACCATTTTCCGTGACCTGCAAGGGTTTGCCGGGCGGATCGTGGCCTCATCGCCAAGCCTTGAGGAAGTACGCCGGCTGGTGATCGCCGGATTCGGCATCGGCTGCCTGCCCGAGCATGTGGTGGCACCGGATGTCGAAGCGGGGTTGCTGTGGAAGCTGCCGCCGCAGGAAGGGATTGCCGATGTGGATATTCACCTGTTGTGGAACAAGGAACAGCGGTTCAGCAGGGCGGAAGAGGTGTTTATCGAGGCGTTGCAGCGGGTCATAACCTAACGCTTCTGAGCGGCTCCATAGACCTCGCGCGCTCGCGCTTGCTTATAGGTCATCCAGAGACACCGGTACGCCTTTTTCACCCAGCCTGGACTTGGCCAATTCACTCAATTCGAGATCTTCCAGGCGCTTCATCATGGATTCGTACAGTTTGGCCGGAACCATGTAACCCATCACACGATTGTGGTTAAGCACGGCAACAGGCATGCCAGCGGCACCGGCCATTACCGCAGATGGGTTCTTTTTCAGTTCCGATACGCTTACGGTCACACTTGCAAAGATTTTCTGCATTATTCCGGCTCGAATCAGGACCATATTTTGGTCCATATATAGGACGTAAACAAGCCTACGCTCTTAGACACTGCCGTGCCTCAGCCTTGTCATCTATATCAACAGGCGAAAGCCCCCCGGCCATGTCATGCGTAAGTCAAAGTCCGTCATTTACCGGCTGTACGTGCTTCACTTGGATGGCTTGCATCCCTGCATCACTGCAACTCACTTAGAGGAGCCATCCCATGAACATCGACCTCGGCGGGCGCACCGCCATCATCAGCGGCTCGACCGGCGGTATTGGTCTGGCCATCGCCCGTGGCCTGGCCCGCGCCAATGCCGACGTGGTCATTGCCGGCCGCAGCCAGAAGTCGCTGGACGCCGCCCTGGCCGAAGTCAGCAAGCAAGGTGGCCGTGGCCAGGTACACGGCGTGGTCGCCGACCTGGGTACCGCCGCCGGTGCCGAAATCTTGTTCGCAGCCCACCCACGGGCCGACATCCTGATCAACAACCTGGGCATCTACGACGACGTCGACTTCTTCGAGGTGGACGACAGCGAGTGGGCGCGCTTCTACGAAACCAACGTGCTTAGCGGTGTGCGCCTGGCACGCCACTATGCCCCGGGTATGGTTGAAAAAGGCTGGGGGCGCATCCTGTTCATTTCCTCGGAATCGGGTATCGCCATCCCTGCCGACATGATCAACTACGGCGTGACCAAGGCCGCCAACCTGGCCGTTTCCCATGGCCTGGCCAAGCGCCTGGCTGGCACCGGGGTTACCGTGAACGCGGTGTTGCCGGGCCCGACCCTGACCGATGGCGTGACCGCGATGGTGGCCGATGCAGCGCAGGCCTCCGGGCGCAGCATTCGTGAAGAGGCGGACAACTTCGTTCGCACCGCGCGGCCAAGTTCGATCATCCAGCGCGTCGCCGATGTCGATGAGGTTGCCCACCTGGTGGTGTACCTCGCCTCCCCTTATTCCTCCGCCACCACCGGCGCAGCCCTGCGGGTCGACGGCGGCGTGGTCGACAGCCTCGCTATCTGAATTCAATTGGAGGTATTCGGGGAAAACTTGGATCCCATTCTATGACAAGGTATGCTGGGCAATAGCTATACGCCACTACCCTGGCGGGCTTCGTGCCTGCCTTCAAGGACGAAGCCTTTGCCCAGCCACCCTACCCGCCATACCATTGCCCGCCAGTGGCAGCTGCTCAAGTTGCTGCCCGGCCGCCACCCGGGCATGAGCTCCACCCAGTTGCAGGCCGCCCTCACGACCGTGGGCCATACCACCAGCAAACGCACCGTCGAACGCGACCTGGTCGAGCTCGCCGCGCTGTTCCCGTTGCAGTGCAACAGTAAAGGCATGCCGTACGGTTGGTACTGGCAACCCGGCCTGAGTCTGGGCGAAGCGCAGCAGCTGCAACCCGACGTGCTTATGCCCCCGGACCAAGTTGAACTGCATGCCTGGGTTGATGACGCGTTGGCCCTGCGCCTGGAGCAATCACCCCTGTCCGCAGACATGCAACTGACGCCGCAAGCGAGCGGCGGCGCCACGCTGGTGGCCACTGTTGACGACAACCGGGCGCTGATGGGCTGGTTACTGTCGCAAGCGGGCTCTATCCGCATCCACGCCCCGCAGGCACTGCGCGTGGCCATGCTCGAACAGTTGCGCCAGAGCCTGGCGCTGCACGAGGGTAGTTGTTGACCGGCAGGCAAAAGTCATTGTCCCGCGGGCCGCTTTTTCCCCAAGCCTGGCCTGCGCAGAATTCGCTCCTGACAACGCATCTTTCAGGAGTACTCGATGACACGCTTCAAGCCCTTGCTACTGGCCGTCGCCCTGGCGACCACTGCCCAGGCCACGTTGGCCGCCGACTGGCAGGCCTCGCCCTACGGCAAACAGGATGAAATCGGCGCCGCAAACCTGCTCACCCCGGAGGTGGTCAAGCAGGCTGTCGGCCTGGTCAAGACCGGCAAGACCTACCCCCTGGCCGTGCCCGTGAGCAAGGACTTGCCCGCATTCCGCCACCGCAGCTTCCACCTTTACAACATCCAGCCCGGCGAACAGGCGGGCCAGACCCTGGGCCGCAACAAGTTCAGCTTCAACGATGAACTGGTCAACGGCTGGACCGGCGTCGGCACCCAGCTCAACGGCATCGGCCATATCGGCATCGACAACGTCTACTACAACGGCAACAAGGCGGCCGACTTTGTCACCGTCGAAGGCGTGACCAGGCTGGGCGTGGAAAAAGTACCGCCGATGGTCACCCGTGGTGTGGTGCTGGACATGACGGCCTACTACGGCAAGGCCATCGTCCCGGGCGGCACTGCGTTTACCGTCGCTGACATCAAGGCCGTGCTGAAGAAACAAGGCATTACCCTGCGCAAGGGTGATGTGGTGCTGTTCAATACCGGTTGGCTGGAGCTGATCGGCAACGACAACCAGCAATTCCTTGCCACCGAGCCGGGCATCGACCTGCCGGCGGCCGAATGGCTGGCGGACCAGGGCATCGTCGCCTTTGGTGGCGATACCTGGGCCTCCGAGGTGTACCCGAACCCGAGCGGCGAAGAGTTCCCGGTCAATCAGTTCATGCTGGCCAAACGGGGTATCTACAACCTGGAACTGATCGACACGCGTGCGCTGGTGCAAGACAAGGCGTTCGAGTTCCTGTTCGTGCTGGGCCAGCCGCTGTACAAAGGCTCGACCCAGGTGAACATCAACCCGGTGGCCATTCACTGATCGCCGGACTGGCTGGTTTTCGAAGGTGGGGCCGCTTGCGGCCCCGGCAATCTCAGAGGAACGTGAACACTTGCGAAGCCGGCAACCGTGACTTGTTCAGCCCGGCGTTGAAGTCCGATTCACTGCGATAACCCAGGCTGAGGATCACCACGCTGGTAAAGCCACGCTCACGCAAGCCCAGCTCGGCATCGAGGACCTTGCTGTCAAAGCCCTCGATGGGTGTTGCATCCAGGCCATGTGCCGCAGCCCCCAGCAATGCCGTGCCCAAGGCCAGGTAGGTCTGCTTTTCCATCCAGTGCTGCACATCCTTATGATCGTAGCGATGCAGGTTCACGTAGTGACGGCGGCTCTGGTTTTGCCCGGCGCGGGCTTGCTCGTCACGGAAACGGCCATCGGCAGCCTCCTGATCGAGCACCGCATTCAGGTGCGCTTCGGTCATTTCGGTGCGGGTGCAGAACACGATCACGTGCGAGGCATCGAGCAGCTTCGGCGTGTTGTAGGCGTAACCCTCAGTCGTGCTTTTTGCCAGGCGTGCCTTGCCTTCGGCAGTATCGGCGACAATGAAGTGCCAAGGCTGGGAGTTGACCGAGGACGGGCTGTGGCGCAGTTGTTCAAGCAGGGCATCGACAGTGGCCTGGGGAATGCGGCGCGAGGCATCGTAGGCTTTGGTGGTGTAGCGGCGCTTGGCCAGCGAGACGGTATCCATGCAGCAACTCCGTGAATAAACAGTGGATTTGTCGCGTATCTTATCTTTCCCGCAGAAAAGAAAAACCGGCACAATGCAGCAACACTTTCATCCCTGGAGTGAAAATGCTGCGCATCGCCGACCTCGAACTGTTTGCCCGCAGCAGCGTGCTGGGCAGCTTCACTGCCGCCGCCCATGAAGCCGGCCTGCTGCCGGGCCAGGTGGCCGCAGCAATCAAACGCCTGGAGCGCGACCTGGATGTGCGCCTGTTCGCCCGCACCACCCGCAGCCTGCGCCTGACCGCCGAGGGCGAGCGCTACCTGCCAACCGCGCTGAACGTGCTGGAAAGCCTGCGCCAGGGCCATGAAGACTTGCATGGCAACCCCAATACCTTGCGCGGCACCCTGCAGGTGTCGGCACCCTCCGATATGGGCCGCAACATGTTGCTGCCCTGGCTCAGCGCCTTCCGCCGCGAGCACCCGGCATTGCAACTGCGCTTCTTCCTGTCCGACCAGATTGCCGACCTCAATCGCGACCCGGTGGATGTGGCCATCCGCTATGGCCTGAACCAGGATGCCAACTACATCGCGCTGCCATTGGCCGACTGGAACCGCAGAGTACTGGTCGCCTCGCCCGACTACCTGGCCCGCCACGGCCGCCCGCTCAGCCCCGACGCCCTGCAGCAACACGCCTGCCTGCTGTACATGCAGCACAACCGGGTATACGACAAGTGGCAGCTGGGCAACCGTACCGTGCAGGTGCGCGGGCCGCTGGTCAGTGACGATGCCGACGTCATCCGTCGCCTGGCCATTCAAGGCGAAGGCATCGTCTACAAGTCGTGGCTGGATGTCAGCGCCAACATTGCGGCCGGCGAACTGGAAATCGTCTTGCCCGAACTGCTCGGCGAAGCTACCCCGGTCACTTTGGTGTGCCCGCATCGCAAGCAGCTCACACCGGCGGTTTCGCAATTGCACCTGTGGCTGCGCGAGCGCTTCGAGGCCCTGCGTGATCGGGCACTGACCAACGGCTGCACAATCGTTCCAGACTGAGCCGAGGGGTTGCGCTAAGGTAGCCATTTACGCCAACGGCACACGTTCATGAGCAACTGGATCGACCTCAAGCAAGACGCCGATACCGGCATCGAGTCGGTCCGTGCGCATTTCGTCGGGCATGCCTACGACCCGCACTGGCACGACAGTTTCCTGGTCGGCGTGACCGAACAGGGCGTGCAGCAGTTCAATTGCCGCCGGGTGCGCCACCGCAGCACCCCGGGTCAGGTTTTTTTGCTCGAACCTGGCGACATCCACGATGGCCTGGCGCCGACCGAAGAAGGCTTTACCTATTCCACGCTGTACCTGGAGCCCGCGTGGCTGGACCAACAGCTGCGGGCGCTGTTCGAGCACGTACCGGGCGACAGCCTGCCCAGCTTCGCCGACACCCTGTGCCACGACGAACACCTCGCCCGGGCCACCGCCCTCGCCTTCCGGGCCGTGCACGACCAGGACTTGCGCATCGTCCGGCAAACGGCCATGGACGACCTGCTGGCCTGCCTGACCCGCCACATGCACTGGCGCCGACGCATCAACCCCGACCCACGCCTGCCGCTGACCGCCCAACGCGCGCGTGATTACCTGCACGCCAACCTGGAGCGCGACATCGGCCTGGAAGACCTGGCCCAGGCCTGCGGCATCGACCGCTTTCGCCTCACCCGTGCATTCAAGGCCGCATTCGGCATTGCCCCGCATGCCTACCTGATCCAGCTGCGCCTGGCCCGGGCACGGCGCCTGCTCGGCCAGGGCCAGACGCCTGCCGAAGTGGCCGTGGCCTTGGGCTTCGCCGACCAGAGCCACCTGGGGCGCTGGTTCCGCCGAGCGTACCGGCTGACCCCGGCCGACTACCGCAGGCGCTGCTCAAACCTTCCAGACTGAGCGCCTGCGGGCAGCGAGCATGGTGCTTCGAATTTCCGGAGCCATGAACCATGTCGCAGTCGCTGTTGCCCTTCATTCTGTTCGCCCTGGTGTCCAGCATCAGCCCTGGGCCGACCAACCTGCTGATCCTGGCCCATGGCGCCCGCATGGGCTTGCGCGCAAGCCTGGCGCCAATCGTTGCGGCCTGTGGCGCAGCGGCGGCGATCGTGTTGATGGTCGGTCTGGGGCTGGGTGACCTGCTGCTGCGTCACCCCTTGGCCCAACAGGTGATGAGTTGGGCGGGAGTGTTGTGGCTAAGCTGGCTGGCGTGGAAGATGCTGCGCAGTGCCGCCGCACCGCTGCAAGCGGCCACGGCGCAAGGGTTCAGTGCTTTGAGCGCCGCAACGTTGCAGGTGGTGAACCCCAAGGTATGGTTGATGGCCGTGGCGGTGGTCGGGGTGTTTACCGCGCCTTCGTTGCCGGTGTGGCAGTTGGCACTGGTGTTTTTGCTCATAGCCCTGCCGTGCATGGCAGCGTGGGCAGTGCTGGGGGTGGGCAGCGCCCGCTGGTTGCAGGCACCGCGCCGGTTGCAGCTGTTCAACCAGGTGTTGGCGGCGGTGCTATTGATTTCTGCCTGGGCTGCCGTACTGGCTTGAATCTCCGGCGGTATCCCCTCGGGTCTACGGCCGCCCCTACAGAAAAGCGCGCTGGACTCAGGTCAGTGCGTCAGCGCCTCGCGGAAGCGCCGGGTGCTGGCGACGGCCAGCACCAGCCCGACCACCGCCACGCTACCGCCCACCAGGCCGATATCGGCCACGTCCATCTGGCTGCTGACGATACTGCCCAGCAGCGCACCGCCACCAATCCCGATGTTGTAGATACCCGAGAATAGCGCCATGGCCACATCGGTGGCATCGGATGCCAGCTTCAACGTCTTGGACTGCAGCGACAGGCTGAAGCTGAGGATCGCCACACCCCAGAACATGCTCAGCACCGCAAACGCATAGAAGTTGCCCGACAGCGGCAACATCAGCAACAGGCACGCGGCGAGCAAGCCAATCGAGCCCACCAGGAAGCCATGGGGGAAACGGTCGCTGTAGCGGCTGAACAGCAACGAACCGAATACCCCGGCACCGCCGAACAGCAGCAACAACAGCGTGGTGCGCTCACCGCCAATCTGCGCCACGTGCAGGGCAAACGGTTCGATGTAGCTGTAGGCGGTGAACTGAGCGGTGATCACCAGCGTCACCAGCAGGTAGGTAATCACCAGCGCCGGGCGCTTGAACAGGATTGGCAGGCTGCGCAACGAGCCCGAGTTCTGGCTGGGCAGCAGCGGCAGCGACTTCATCAGGCATAGCATGGTGGCCAGCGCGACCCCGGCAATGCTGAGGAAGGTCACGCGCCAGCCCAGCGCCTCACCCACCACGCGCCCCAGCGGAATGCCCAGAACCATGGCCAGGGTGGTACCGGTAGCCAGCAGGCCCAGCGCCTTGGCCTGCTGGCCAGGTGGCGCCACGCGCACTGCCAGCGAGGCGGTAATGGCCCAGAACACCGCATGCGACAGGGCAATGCCGATACGGCTGACCAGCAACATGGCAAAGCTCTGCGACAGCCACGACAGCAAGTGGCTGACGATGAACACCAGGAACACGAACAGCAACAGGCGCCGCCGTTCGATATTGCGGGTCAGCAGCATCATCGGCAGCGAGGCCAGCGCCACCACCCAGGCATAGATGGTCAGCATCAGCCCGACCTGGGCGGTGCTCATGTCGAAGCTGCGGCCAATGTCACTGAGCAGCGCCACCGGGACGAACTCGGTGGTGTTGAAGATGAAGGCCGCCAGGGCCAGGGCGATGACGCTCAGCCAGCTGCCGCTGCCCGCCGTGGGCGGCAGGTCGGTGGGTATGGGTCCGTTCATGGGTGGGAAACGTTTCTCCGCAGACAAGGCAACAGTTCGCACGCCAGCCACCCGCTTGCAGGGGTGCCGACGTACGCGCTGTTATTGATAGGAATGCACGGCATGGTACGCGTCAAGCCGGGGCCTCACAACCGCAAGGCGGGCAGAAGGAGTACCATGCGCGCTTTGTGTGAAACGCGTGTGCAACAAGGAGCCCGATCCGCTCATGGACAAGCAGCACCCCCAGCAGCAGTGGCAGCAGGCAGTTATTGCCTATGCCCAAGCCGTCAACGACTACGTCGCGCAGGGCCGTGCGCAAGGCTGGGACAATCTTGAAGAGCCGCAGGCGCCAGCCACCGGGCACCTGCTGGACGCCTGGCTGGCAGCCCTGCAGGCAGCCAATCACCCTGGCGCCGACGAACAACAGCGCCGGGCCTTCCGCGAAGCCTGGCCACCTGCGCACCACCCCCTGGTACCGTTGCTCGAAGACCACGGCCAAGGCATCAGCAATGTCCTGCTGCTGGAGGATGGCAGCCTGCTGGCACGCATCGGCATGCCTTACGACAAGGGCCAGGTGGTGCGTATCGGCCACCAAGAGGTAACCCCGGTCATCGGTATCGAACACTTTGGCCGCTGCCCGGCCCGTCGCTACTTCGCCCTGGCCAACGCCGAAGGCGTGCGTGTGACGGATGGCTGGGGCGGCCCACACGTGCAGCGCCTGGCCTGGCCCACGGGGCTGGAGGGGTTGCCGCCAGGTTACCCGTTCGAGCCGTTCGACCTGCCGCCCACCCCGACCGCGCTGATCCCCTTCCCGGATGGCCAGCGCGTGCTGCTGGTGAGTGCCGAAGGTATCTTCGTGCTGTCCACCCAGGGTGCGACTCGCCTGCTGCCGCAGCAGACACGCGTGCTCGATGAGCTGGCCGAAGGCACCGACCCGGACGACATCAGCCTGGGGCTGAGCATGGAGCATGGCGCGGTGTCGGCGGACGGACGGCTGATCGTGGTGGGTGAGCAAGGCAGCCGCCACCTGGTACTGGACGCGCAACTCAGGCCGCTGGCGGACATCGGCCCTGGCAGCGAGTACCCGCACTTTGCGTTGTTCAACCGCACCGGTAACCATCTGGCCCTCAATGCCTGTCATTTCTACAGCGGCGCCACGCTGGGAGTAAACGTCGCCGATTTGCCGGGGCTGGAGACCGACTACTACAGCCAGGACCCACGTACCCCACTGCTACAGGATGGCGCGCGTGTATACGCCGGGGTGGCGCGCGAGGGCGAGTACATTGTGGGTGATGCCTATGGCTACCTGCGGGCGTTTGGCGAGGACGGTACGGAGCACTGGCAGCATTACCTGGGCTCGACCATCAGTGCGATGGATATCAGCGCCGACGGGCAAACGCTGGTGGCGGCGAGCCACGCGGGGGTGGTGTCGGTGATTGCGCTGGATAGTGGGCGGCCTGAATGGCAGATCGGCACCGGGGCACATGGCGAGGTGCGGCGGTGGTTGTTCTGGCGGGGGTGGGACAAGGCGATGGTCTGGTAACAGAACCAGGATTTTTTGCAGCCTGTACCGGCCTCTTCGCGGGCTTGCCCGCTCCCACAGGAGCGTCACAAAGTTCAGGTTCTGTGTTGAACCTGCACTGGCCTCAAACAGGTACTAGTACCTGTGGGAGCGGGCAAGCCCGCGAAGAGGCCAGTACAGGCAGCCGATCAATCAGCCCTGCAAAGTGGCCATGTCGATCACGAACCGGTACTTCACATCACCGGCGATCATCCGCTCATACGCCTGGTTGATATTGCGGATATCCAGCATCTCGATATCGCAACGGATGTCGTGCTCGGCACAGAAGTCCAGCACTTCCTGGGTCTCGGCGATGCCACCGATCAACGACCCCGCCACCACCCGGCGCTTGAGCACCAGGTTGGCCGCATGCACGGGCGGGTCGATCGGTTCGATCAGGCCGACCAGGATGTGCACACCATCGAACTTCAGTGTTTCCAGGTACGGATTGAGGTCGTGCTGCACCGGAATGGTGTCGAGCAGGAAATCGAAACGACCAGCCGCGGCGCGCATCTGCTCGGCATCGGTGGACACGATGACATGGTCGGCACCCTGGCGGCGGGCTTCTTCGGCCTTGGCCTGGGAACGGGTGAACAGGGTCACTTCCGCGCCCAGGGCCTTGGCCAGCTTGATGCCCATGTGGCCCAGGCCGCCCATGCCGAGGATGCCGACCTTGTGGCCCGGGCCGACGCCGTGATGCTTGAGCGGCGAATAGGTGGTAATGCCGGCGCACAGGATAGGGGCGGCGCTGGGCAGGTCCATGCCGGCCGGGATGCGCAGCACAAAGTGCTCGCTGACCACGATGCTGCTGGAGTAACCGCCCATGGTGTTGCTGCCGTCGACCCGATCCGGGGTGGCGTAGGTCATGGTGGGGCCTTCCAGGCAATATTGCTCCAGGTCCTTGGCGCAGGCTTCACAGTGGCGGCAAGAGTCGACCATGCAGCCGACGCCGACCAGGTCACCCACCTTGTGCGCGGTGGCCTTGGCGCCCACTGCCGTGACACGGCCGATGATCTCGTGGCCAGGCATCAGCGGGTACACGGCAATGCCCCATTCGTTGCGAGCCTGGTGGATGTCGGAGTGACATACGCCGCAGTACAGGATCTCGATGGCGACGTCGTCCGGGCGCAGGCTGCGGCGCTCGAAAGTCATGGGCGCCAAAGGGCTGGCAGAAGTTTGGGCGGCGTAACCGATGGCGGTATACATGCAGGACCTCGCAGTAAAGTGAAACGATTCAGTCGGCACATTCTGCGCGCCCAACTGCGTCGCGCCCACGGCTGATTCTCCGGCATCCATGCCTGATTATCCGAAGATGCCATCTGCCAGATGGCGCCCCGCCCTCAATCTGCGATGATCAGGCTGTCTGATTCTCTGCCCTTGGTCCACCATGCAACTGACCCGCCACGTCGACGCCAATGCCCCGCTTTGTACGCTGATTCGCAGCCTCGCCACGCGCCCAGGCTTTGTGCCCACGCACCTGCCCCAAGTGCAGGTGCTGAGCTGGGACCACTATGTGGCCAGCAGCCCGCAGATCTACGAACCCAGCCTGATGATCCTGGCCCAGGGCAGCAAGCTGGCGCGCCTGGGGCCGCGCACCCTGGAGTACGGTGCCGGGCATTACCTGGTGCAGGCGTTGTCGGTGCCGTTCATGTGCGAAACCTTCGCCACCCCTGACGCGCCATTGCTGGGCGTGGCGGTGGACATCGACCGTGGCGTGCTGGGTGAACTGGTGCAGAGCATGGGCCTGGTGCCAGACGCTGCAGTACAGGCGCAAACACCGCAATCGATGACCTCCGCAGCACTGGATGCGCCCATGCGCGACAGTGTGGAACGGCTGCTGCACTGCCTGCAGGACCCGCTTGACGCCAAGGTACTGGGCCCGGCGCGCGTCCGCGAGGTGCTGTATACCGCGCTGCGCGGCCCGCAGGCCGGTGTGTTGCGAGCACTGGTGGAGCAACAGGGGCACTTCGCCCGCATCGGTGCCGCCCTCGCCCACCTGCGCGAGCACTACGCCGAGCCGCTGAGCGTGGAGGCACTGGCCGCGCGGGCCAACATGAGCGTTTCGACCTTTCATGAACACTTCAAGCGCTGCACCGACATGGCACCGATGCAGTATCTCAAGCGCTTGCGGCTACTCAAGGCGCAGCAGATGCTGATCGGCGAAGGCCTGGGTGTGGCGCAGGCCGCGCACCGGGTGGGCTACCAGAGCACCTCGCAGTTCAGCCGCGAGTACAAGCGCCAGTTCGAGCGCAGCCCGGGGGATGAACAGCCCTATCAGAGCTTGCCTGTGTAGCGAAGCCATGCTCGATCACTGTGGGAGCGGGCGCGCCCGCGAAGCAGACAACGCGGTGGATGGCACCGGCTATGCCGGTGTTCGCGGGCGCGCCCGCTACCACAATGGTCGCATGCGCTTCAGTTTTGCCGTTCGACCATGGCGATAATGGCGGCCTTGAGCTCAGCCTTGGCCTGCCCGGCCTCCAGTTCCCCTGCTGCAGCCGCCTGGGACAGCGCATCCGCTGCCCCCACCAGCAGGCGCATGCCGGCAACCCCTACATTGCCGCTGGGCGAAAACCCGGCCAAGGCTTCGCGGCACTTGTCCAGGAACGGCTCCTCGTACGCCCGCTTCAGCGCCTCCATTTCCGGCGACCCGGCCAGCGCTGCCGACACCCCGGGTATCTCCCGGCCCTGGCTCATCACGCAGTCCACGTAGGCCTCGGCAATCACCCGGGCGCGGCTGGCCAGGCTGGCTTCACAGCTGGCCAAGGCTTGCGCCAGCATCTGCGACTGACGCGCATCGTATTCCTGGTACAGCGCCAGCAGCAGCCCGTTGCGGGTCTCGAAATGGTCGTAGACCACCGGCTTGGTCACCCCCGCCTGTTCAGCCAGGCGGCCCAGGCTCAAGGCATCGGTACCCTCCTCCCGCACCAATTGCCAGGCCATATCCAGCAACTGCCTGCGTCGGTTGTCGCGGCTCAGGCGCTTGCGCGAACGGGCTTGATCATAGCTTGACATCAATTACCTACCAAAAGTAACTTACTAAACGTAACTTACCTGGAGTATATAACGCTTCAGGCTACCCTGCATCGTTGAATGGAGAGCCACCATGCACGCTCTGATCGTCGTCGGTCACCATGACCCGCAATCCCTCACCCACGCGCTGGCCCGGCAGGTTGCCGACGGCCTGGCCAGCGTCGGCCACAGCAGCGAAATCGCCGACCTGGCCAGCGAAGGTTTTGACCCCCGCTTCGGTCTTGCGGACCATGCCGTACACCGCCGGCAGGCAGCTGCGCCGGCCGATGTACTCAAGGAGCAGGCTCGAATCGAGCGCGCCGATGCCCTGGTGCTGGTCTACCCGGTCTACTGGTGGTCACTGCCAGCTTTGCTCAAGGGCTGGGTCGAGCGGGTATTCAGCAACGGCTGGGCGTTCGACTATGACGAAGGCACCACGATCAAGAAACTGCGCGCATGAAGGTTCACCTGATCGGCGTCGCGGGTGCCGATAAAGGCACCTTCGAACGGCACGGCTATGGCGAGGCGATGCGCGTGCAGATCGAGCACGGCATCTTCGACTATTGCGGCGCAGAAGTACTCAGTTCCACATTGCTGGATGACAGCGAAGGGCCTGACCAGCTCCCTCACTTGCACCACGCACACGCTTTGGGCAAAAAACTGTTTGCAGATTGCCAGGCCGCAGCCTGAACCGGCGCAGGGCCGCTACTCAAGTAGCGGCAGCCTCGGTTCTGCACGCACCCCATTGCAGGAAATCAGACGACCCGGCTACCATTGAGAACGATTCACACTCACAACCGGAAGCCAGGCGTTGGACAGCACATCGACCCGTAAACTGGGCTTTTTCTTCAGCGATCACCATCGCTGGTTGCTCCAGCACATCCACAAACGCCTGCGCAACCATGCCGACGCAGAGGACACCGCCGCCGAAACGTTCTGCCAGATGCTCGGCGCACGTGTCGACCCAGACAGCATTCAGCAGCCTCGCGCCTACCTCACTGTCATCGCCCGTCGGCTGATCTTCGACCGCCATCGCCGTCGCCAGCTCGAGCAGGCCTACCTGGAACACCTGGCGCGATTGCCTGACGCCGTAGCACCATCGGCCGAGGAGCAACTGCTGCTGATCGAGGCCCTGGTGAGCATCGATGAGGCACTGGACGGTTTGCCGGCAGTCGTCAAAGCCACCTTCCTCTACAGCCAGCTCGACGGCATGCACTACGCCGACATCGCGGCAAAGCTGCAGATCAGCGAACGCTCTGTCAGCCGCTACATGAAACAGGCGCTGCGCCAATGTTACCTGTGCGAGGTGCAGGCATGAGCAGACCTGCCCTGGACCGGGTCAGCGAGCAGGCCATCGACTGGATGGTCGAGCTCAGGGCCGCTACGCCTGACCCGGCGCTGCTGCAAAGGGTCAGGCTTTGGCTGCAGCAAGACCCCGCTCACCAACAGGCCTGGAACCGCCTGGAGCAACGCCTTGGCCATCCGTTCGCCGCGTTGCTCGCCCTGGATCAGCGGGCCCCTGGCCAAGCAGCAGAGGCACGCCGATTGCTGATGCAGCCTACTCGCTCACGGCGTGACGTACTTGGCGCCATGGCCAGTCTGGGGCTGTTCGGCGCGGCGCTGTGGGGTGGATGGCGCAGCGACACCACCCAAGGCTGGCTGGCCGATTTGCACACGGGCCGTGGCGAGCGGCGCAGTTTTACCTTGGCAGACGGCAGCCGCCTGAGCCTGAACAGTGCCAGTGCGGTCGACGTGCAGTTCGATGCCGGGCAGCGCCTTCTGGTGCTGCGTCACGGCGAGTTGCTGATCCAGGTTGCGCGCGATCCGCTGCGGCCCTTGCGCGTGCGCACCGCGCAAGGGCAAGTGCAGGCGTTAGGGACGCGGTTTCTGGTCAGCCAGGAGCAGGACGCCACACGTGTCGTGGTACTGCAGCACAGCGTCAGCGCCAGTCTCGCCGATGGGCAGTCAGCGGAGCTGCAGCAAGGGCAGGCTGCCCTGCTACGCAACAACACCATCGAGCGGCTGACAGGCGAGCAACAGCAACGTGCTGCATGGCTGGAGGGCCGCCTGGAAGTCCTCGACGCGCCGCTGCATGGGGTGATCGACGCGCTGCGCCCCTACCAGCGTGGCTACATCCGGCTCGCCCCCGCGGCACGCGACCTGCGGGTGCAGGGCGTATTTCCTCTGGACCAGCCACAGCAGGCGTTCAAGGCGTTGGCCGAGGCCCTGCCAATCAGCGTGGAGCGCTATGGCCCGTGGCTGATGTTGATCGACCTGAAAACGGTTTGATAAAAATATTTATCAAAATCATTCGCAATCGTGGCAAGTTTTCTTTGCTCATCCCACATACCTCCTGACAGCCACTTCATTCGGGAGTAATCCGTGTACAACCCCTTGCCCCGCGCCCTGCCCCTGGTCGCTGCCCTGGCCAGCTTCAACGTGCTTGCCCAGGCGCAAACCCAAGTGTTCGACCTGCCACCCGCCAGCCTGGCTCACACGCTCAACCGCATCGCCAGCCAGAGCGGCCACATCATCGCGCTGGAGCCAGCACTGGTGCGCGGCAAGCAGGCACCTGCCGTGGTCGGCCAGATGAGTGCCGAGCAGGCCATGCAAGCTGCGCTGGCCGGTAGCGGCTTGCAGTTGCGGGTTTCCGCCGAGGGCCATTTCAGTGTGGCGCCCGGCAACCTGGGCAGCGACGTCATGGAGCTGGGCAGCACCAGCATCACCGACAACTATGTGGACGCAACCAGCGAAGGCACCGGGTCGTATGCCGCCCGCGCGGTGACCCTGGGCAAAGGCACGCACACCCTCAAGGAGATTCCCCAGTCGGTCACCGTCATCACGCGCAAGCAACTGGATGACCAGGGCATCACCGACTTGCAGGACGCGCTTAACCACACCACGGGCATTGTCGGCGCACAGGGCATTGGCCCGGGCGTGGTCGTGACCTCGCGTGGTTTTCAGATTGATGACTGGCAATACGACGGTGTGCCGATCCCGCGAAACAACTATTCGCTGGGCAACTGGGCCACCCAGGACCTGGTGTTCTTCGACCGGGTGGAAGTGCTGCGCGGTGCTTCGGGCCTGTTGCAAGGCACCGGCAGCCCAGGTGGCGCAATCAACCTGGTGCGCAAGCGTGGCCAAACGGCGCCGACCGTTACGCTGACAGGCAAAGCTGGCTCCTGGGACCACTACGGCCTGCAGCTGGATGCCGGCGGCCCGCTGACGACCGACGGCCGTGTGCGCGGGCGGCTTGTCGCTGACGAAGACCAAAGCGACAGCTTCATCGACTATGTCTGGAGCAAAAGCCATTCGTTGTATGGCGCCCTGGACATCGACCTGAACGACGCGACCACGGTGGGCGGCGGTATCAGCTACAACCGTCAGCAGTCCCGGCCGATGCTGCGCGGCCTCCCACGCTACGCCAGTGGCAAACCGGTCGACCTGCCGCGTTCGACTTACACCGGCGCCCGCTGGAGCCGCGCAGAAACCGACGTCACCACGTACTACCTGGACCTTGAACACCGCTTCAACGATGACTGGACCTTCAAGGCCGCAGCCGTGCGCATGGATGAAACCAACACATCCACCCACCAGCGCGTGCAGAGCACCCGCCAGGGCGTTGCGCCTGACGGCAGCGGCATCACCTACGCCGACTGGCTCACCGATTTTCACTCGACCAAGCTGGGCCTGGACATGAACGTGGTGGGCCACTTCGATACCGGCCCACTGGCCCATGAAATCACCGTGGGCGGCAACTACTCGAAGCTGACCTCGGATGACGCCTACTGGCGCAATTTCGATGCCGGCGGCAACATCTTCGACATCGACCATGACCGCCCGGAACCCAGCCGCGACAGCGTCTTCGAGGGCGAACTGGCACGTGCCAACAGGGCCAGCTACGACATCCGCCAGAAAGGCCTGTACGGCGCCTGGCGCATCAAACCCACACAGGACCTGACGTTGGTCCTTGGCTCGCGCGTTAGCTGGTTCGACTACAGCTGGGACTCGATCGACTTCGACAGCCTGACCGACCCCGGTACCCGCTACCCGACCAGCCGCATGACCGAAACGGGCCAAGTCACCCCTTATGCAGGCTTTATCTACGACTTGACCCGCGAATGGGCATGGTACGCCAGCTACACCGACGTGTTCGTACCGCAAACCGAACGCGCCGTGGGCAATACGCCGCTCAAACCGGTGATCGGCAGCAACTACGAAACGGGCTTGAAGGGCGAACTGTTCGACGGCCGGGTCAACGCCTCGATCGCATTGTTCCGCTACGACCAGGAAAACCGCGCCGTCACCGACGTAGCCTCGGGCTTCGCCTGCGATGACTGGTACTGCTCCACCGCAGCGGGCAAGGTGCGCAGCCAAGGCGTCGAAGCCGAAATCAGCGGCGAAGTGCTGAGTGGCCTGCAACTGTTCGCAGGCTACACCTACAACACCACCAAGTTCCTCGATGACCCTGACGACAAAGGCCGCACCTTCAGCCAGTGGACACCCAAGCACATGCTGCGTGCATGGGCCGATTACACCCTGCCACTGGAAGGCCAGCGCTGGAGCACCGGCCTGGGCTTCACCACCCAGAGCCACACCCTCGGCTACGAGCGTACCTACACCGTGCCTGGCTATACCGTGTGGAGCGCACGCCTGGCCTACCAGCTAACCCCCGAAGTGAACCTTGCCGTCAACGCCAACAACTTGTTCGACAAGAAGTACTGGGTTGCAGGCTTCAACCAGCTCAATGGCAGCAACAACTATGGCGAGCCACGCAACTTCATGCTGACGGTCAAGTACACCCCGCAACTCTGACCCAGGGTCAATCTGCCAGCGGCCACTGCGCCAAGGGCCGGTAAGCGCCCTTGCGCGACTCGTAAAGCGTGAAGTGGCGCGCGGAGAGGTAGAACTCCGGCGCGGTGCTGGCCTCGGGTGGTTGCCCGCGGTAATCCCTGGACAGGGTCAAGTGTGGCCGATATTCACGGTTGGCCGCCTCCACCCCCAACGGCAACAGTGCCTGCTGCAAGCCGTACACCAGATGCAACAGGGCAGGCGGTGTCTGCTGTGGCTCCAGCACCAGCGCGCCGGCCCGCTGCCACACCTGCAAGCGGTCAAGCAACAGCCGCGGTGCCATGGCCGGCAGCGCCAGCTGATCGACTGCCGCACAGATCGCAGGCACCTGGGCGGTATCCACATCGCCGAGGAACAACAGCGTGACGTGGAAGTTGGCCGCCGGCACCGGTTTGCCGCTGCGCAGGTCCAGCCCCCGCCGCCACTGGGCCAAGGCACCACGCTGGGCATCGCTGACCGGCAGGGCGAAAAACAGCCGTTTGAACGGGCTACCGCTGGGGCGTATATCCTGAACCATACCAACTCCGTGACGTGAAACGTTTGCGCAAGACTGTAGGGCATTACACCAATGTCGCCCCGGCGTTTCGTAACAATAAGTACAAACTACCCCCATGATTGTTTATGCTGGCGGGCTTATGCCATGGCGCATGGCCATTTTTCGACAAGTAAACGTCCATGAAAATTGCACTCGTACTTATCTTCGCCCTCTCGATTGCCTACGTGCACCTGCGCGGTCGGGTTCGCCACAAGTTGACCCGCCAGCTGGGCGACCACTCCAGCTTCCTGGCCCCGGTCAACAGTTTCCTGTACCTGTTTTCCAAGCTCCCGGCCAAGCCTTACTTGCCGGTCGAAGCCTTCCCCGAACTGAAGCCGCTGCAGGACCACTGGCAGGAAATCCGCGAGGAAGGCCGCCAGTTGCTGCACGTGGGCGAAATCAAGAAGTCCGACAATTACGATGACGTCGGTTTCAACTCGTTCTTCAAGACCGGGTGGAAGCGCTTCTACCTGAAGTGGTATGGCGAGAGCCACCCATCGGCGATGGCCCTGTGCCCCCGCACCACCGAGCTGCTGCAAGGCATCGGCACGGTCAAGGCCGCCATGTTCGCCACCCTGCCGCCAGGCGCCAAGCTGGTGCGCCACCGTGACCCGTATGCCGGTTCGTACCGCTATCACTTGGGCCTGGACACGCCCAACGACGACGGTTGCTACATTGACGTGGACGGCGAGAAGTATTCCTGGCGCGATGGCGAGGGTGTGATCTTCGATGAAACCTTCATCCACTATGCGGCGAACACCACCGAGCACAACCGCATCATCCTGTTCTGTGACGTCGAGCGCCCGCTCAAGTACCGCTGGGCAACTGCGTTCAACCGCTGGTTCAGCCGCAACGTCATGGCCGCTGCCGCCGCGCCTAACGGTGACGGCGACAAGACCGGCGGTATCAACCGCTTGTTCACCCGCATCTACAAGATCCGTGAACGCGGCAAGGCGCTGAAGAAGCGCAACCGCATGCGCTATTACCTGGAAAAGTGGGCAGTGGTTGCGGCGCTGGTGCTGGTGTTCATCTACATCTGAATGCTCAGCGCGCTCCCGTCTGTAGGAGCAGCCTTGCGCTGCGAAGAGGCCATTGCAGCTGAAGAAAATCTTTAGCCTTACTGGCCTCTTCGCAGCGCAAGGCTGCTCCTACAGGTGCTGCGGCAGCATGAGTGATGGTGCAAGACAGTTGCCCTCACAAGTAGTGCTGCACACCCACCAAAGTACAAGCCTCGCTCCTGCCACTCTTCGACTAGCCTGAAAGCTCCACTCGCAACCACCACAAGGTGAAGACGATGAGCATGATGGACTGGGACGCCTACCGTAAGCAGTTGATGGCCGGCATCGGCGATCTCAAGCAACTGTCCCCCGACACCGTGGCAGGTTACATGACCGCCAGCGGTGCGGGAGCCAAGACCAACCACCTCGACGCCAAGACGCGTGAGTTGATCTCACTGGCCGTGGCCGTGACCACCCGTTGCGACGGCTGCATCGCCGTGCATTCGCAGCAGGCGGTCAAGCACGGTGCCAGCCGCGAGGAAATTGCCGAAGCCCTCGGCGTGGCCGTGGCGATGAACGCCGGTGCTGCGCTGGTGTACTCGGCGCGGGCCATGGATGCGGTGGGCAAGGCCAACGGCTAGGCACAAACGGCGTCGTCGCCCTTGCGCGACGGCGCCGCGCCCCACAGACTTGGCGGCCCAGCCCTTGCAGGAACCCGCATGATCCACATTCGCCCCATGACAGCCGAAGACTTCGAGCGCTTCTGGCCCACCTTCCAGGCCATTGTCCAGGCCGCTGAAACTTACGCATACGACCCCGCCCTGAGCATCGATCAGGCCCGTCAGCTGTGGCTGGAGCTGCCATTGCACACGCTGCTGGCCGAAGAGGATGGCGAGCTGCTGGGTTCTTATTACCTGAAGGCCAATGCCGCCGGGCCTGGCGCGCACGTGGGCAACTGCGGCTACATGGTGTGCGAACAGGCACGTGGCCGGGGTGTGGCGCGCCTGATGTGCGAGCACTCGCAGAAGCTGGCACGCCAAGAGGGCTTTCTGGCCCTGCAGTTCAACTCGGTAGTGGCCAGCAATGAAGTCGCGGTGGCACTGTGGCACAAACTGGGCTTCGAAACGGTCGGGCGCTTGCCCAAGGCTTATCGCCATGCCCGCCTGGGGCTGGTGGACTGCCTGGTGATGTACAAGTGGCTGGCGGATGAACCGGTGGTGGAGAAGCCGCCACTGCTGATCGGGCGCAAGAATATCGAGGCACGGGTGTCGCGCCGTCGCGGGCGCTGACCTTCTCTCGCAGGCGAGTCCTCTTCGCGGGTGAACCCGCTACCACAAGTACTGCGCAGCATTCAAAGACTGTGCGGTCCCTGTGGGAGCGGGCAAGCCCGCGAAGAGGCCGGGCCTGCTAAACGCTCAGTTTCAGAACGCCAAGCCCACCTTCACCCCAAACTCGTCACGCTTGAGCTTGGTGTTGTCTGCTGCTGGCGAGTCTTCATCCAGCTTGTATTCGGTGCGGGTGTAATAAACCCCCGCCTGCACCGGCATAGCGCCCTGCTGGTTCATCAGCAACGTCACTTCGGCATATGGGTTGGTGCGGTCTTTCAGGTCGACCGTGTCGCTACCAAAGTCGTCAACCTTCAGCCGCGCGCGGCCGTCCAGGGTGTGGCGTGCCCCAACTTCCACGCGCAAGGTCGAGGCGTCGAACTGGTGGTTGTAGCCCAATGCCGCCTTTGCAAAGGGCGATTTCACGGTGAGCTTGGTATCGAGGTCGTTGATTTCCGGCTCGAAGCGCGACCAGCTGTAGCCGCCGCCCACGGTCACGTCGACAAAGTTGCGAGCGTCCAGCGCCGCACGCCAGCCAAGGTCAAGGTCGGCCTGGGCCTCCTTCAGCTTGTTGTCGTTCTTCTTGCCGAATTTGGCTTCGGCGCCGAGTTGGTAGATGAAACCGGATTCGGCTGTCAGCTTGTTGCCGAAGGTGGCGAACACGCCGCCCTGGCCCATGTGTTCCTTGTCGCTTTCACTGCCACCTTCGAACTTGAACTTGTCGTAGGCGCCCTGCAGACCGAGAGTGAACAGTGGGTCGGTGCTGGGCGCGGCGGTGGCGGCCAGCGGCGCGGCGATCAGGGCGAGCAGGCAGGTGTGGCGCAACAGTTGACGAGCAGGCATGCGGGAAGTCTCCATGACTTGATAACGAAAGGCGAACGTGCGGTTCGAGACAAACGTCGCCAAAAAAGTTCGAAAAAAAATCAGTAAAAAGCCGCAACCTTGTGTTTTATCGCAGGATTCATGGCACGCCAACATTTGACGCCCCAGCGTTTCAGTGGTCAGATGCGCGCCAGTTTCAGGTGCCCTTCGCCGCCGCGCGCAGGGTGAAACGGGAAGCCGGTGCGTCGTGTAACCCACGACAAGTCCGGCGCTGCCCCCGCAACGGTAAGCGAGCGACCCCTTCGAGATACCACTGTGCACATGCATGGGAAGGTGAAGGTGTCATGCCCCTCGCAAGCCCGGAGACCGGCCTGGAGCGTCACTTGGCAACCCGCGGTGGGCGGGCGCAGGCCGGAATCCGTGCGCGCGCCTGCCTGCATGGTTCGCCTTTGCGTGTTTTCCACCGGGATCCATTCATTCCTGCAGCAGTGGAACGACATGTCCCGTATGTTCAAGCTTCACCCCCTGGCGGCCTGCCTGGCCGTCGCCCTGCCGGTGCTGGCCGATGACCGTGACCCGCAACCCCTGGCCTTGCCCTCCACGGCCATCACCGACACCCTCGACAGCCGCGCCATCGACCTGGCCACGCCAACCCAGGCAGGCTCGCGCCTTGGCCTCAGCGCCCTGGAAACACCGGCCAGCACCAGCAGCATCAGCGCCGAGCAGATTCAGCAGCGCAACAACCTCACCGTGCAGGATGCGGTAACGCGGTCGCCGGGCATCACCTTCGTCGGCTCCCCGGGCGACGGCGGCACCGGCCTGTCCGCCCGCGGCTTTGCCGGCCACAGTTCGGTGATGACCCTGTTCGACGGCGCACGCCTCTACACCGGTGCCGGCACCCAGACGTTCCCGGTCGACCCGTGGATGGTCGAACGCATCGATGTGATTCGCGGCCCGGCTTCGGTACTGCATGGCGAAGGCGCCACCGGCGCGGTGATCAACGTGATCCCGAAAAAACCGTTTGCCGGTGAGGTGCGCAACCACCTGCGCCTGGGCTACGGCTCGTGGGACCGCCAGCAACTGGGCCTGGACAGCGGCGGCAGCCTCAGCGAGCGCCTGAGCTATCGCCTCACCCTCAACCAGCAGGCCGGCAACGGCTGGGTCGACCGCACCACTTCGCGCAGCCTGGCCCTGAGTGCCGCGCTGCGTTTCGATGCCAGTGACGACCTCAGCTTCACCCTTGCCCACGACCGTGGCGATGCAGAGCCTGCCAACTACTACGGCACCCCGCTGATCGACGGGCACTACCGCAGCAGCCTGCGCAAGAAAAACTACAACGTGCAGAACGACGTGCAGCACTACGTCGATGAGTGGACCCGGCTGACCACCGACTGGACGTTGAACGACCACGTCAGCGCCAGCAATCAGCTGTACTACATCAAGAGCCGCCGCCACTGGCGCAACGCCGAAGACTACAGCTGGGACGCCGAGCGCCAGCAATTGCAGCGCGGCAGCTACCTGGAAATCAAGCACAACCAGGAACAGTTCGGCGACCGCCAGACCTTCACCTTTGACCACAGCGTGTTCGGCCTGGCCAGCAAGACCGTGGTCGGCGCGGAATACAACAAGGTCCGCTTCAACGTCGACAGCAACGCGCCCTACAACGATGTGGGCGGCGACTACATCGACCCCTGGCAACCAGAACCGGGCTGGTTTCACAGCGCCTCGCCGCTGCGCCCGCAAACCTTGTCCAGCACCCACACCTTTGCCCTGTTCGCCGAAAACCGCCTGCAGCTGAGCGACCGGCTGTCGCTGGTCACCGGCGTGCGCCGCGACCAGAACCACATCGACCGCACCAACCTGACCAACGACAGCCGCAGCGACCGCAGCCTGCAAGGTGGCAACTGGCGCGCCGGGCTGGTGTTCGCCGCCACCGACGACCTGTCGCTGTACGGGCAGTACTCCACCAGCCAGGAGGGGGTCAACAACCTCATCAGCCTCAGCCCCACCCAGATGCACTATGACCTGACCGAGGCGAAGCAGACCGAGGTAGGCCTCAAGCAGCGCTTCTGGGACGGCCGTGGCGAATGGACGCTGGCCGCCTACCACATCGTCAAGAAGAAGCTGCTGGTGGACGACCCGATCACCCACGAGAAGCAACAAGCTGGGCAGCAGACGTCCGATGGCCTTGAGGCAACACTGGAACTGGCATTGGCGCATCAGTGGCAGGTGTCGGCCAACGCGTCGCTGGTGCGCGCCAGGTATGACGATTTCGACGAGATGGTCGGCGGCGTAGCGCAGGACCGCGCCGGCAACCGGCCGGCCAACGTGCCACGGCGTACCGCCAATCTGTGGCTGAGCAAAGGCTTCGGCCAGCAGGTAGAGGCCGGCATTGGTGCGCGCTACGTAGATGAGCGTTATGCCGATACCGCCAATACCCAGAGCGCCCCCGGGTACACCGTGGTCGATGCCAACATCGCCTGGCAGGTGCTGCCGGATGTGAAGTTGGGGCTGCAGTTGAACAACCTGTTTGATCGTGAATATGTGCAGTCGGCGTTCAGTGGGCAGCAGTGGTTGATGGGGATGCCACGATCGTACTTTGCGACGGTGGATTACAGCTTCTGATCTGAGCCTGCCTGTGCCGGCCTCTTCGCGGGCTCGCCCGCGAAGGGGCCGGCACAGGTAACACAAAAAACCCCTACCCACCTCTAACCAATTAGTTATAAGATAACATTTCACATGACATTCATTCCTATCAGCGACCCTCCATGACAAGCGCCAGCGCCACGCCCTCCTTGATCACCCAGCGCCTGCAGAGCATCGATGCCCTGCGCGGCCTGGTGATTCTGTTCATGCTTCTGGACCACGTCCGCGAAACGTTCTACCTGCACCGCCAGGTCAGCGACCCGATGACCATCGACGCCACAGAGCCTTCGCTGTTCTTCAGCCGCACCCTGGCCCACCTGTGTGCGCCAGTGTTCGTCCTGCTGACCGGCCTGTCGGCCTGGCTGTATGGCGAAAAACACCAGGGCCGTGGCGATGTCTCGGCGTTCCTGTTCAAGCGCGGGCTGTTCCTGGTGGTGCTGGAATTCACCCTGGTCAACTTCGCCTGGACCTTCCAGCTGCCCCCTAGCGTCATCTACCTACAAGTCATCTGGGCCATCGGCGTCAGCATGATCGCCCTGTCGCTGCTGGTATGGCTGCCACGTGCCGCCCTGCTCGCCCTGGGCGCAGTCATTGTCGCCGGCCACAACCTGCTCGACGGCCTGCACTTTGGCGTGGAGTCTGCCCTGCACGTGCCATGGGCAATCCTGCACGACCGTGGCTGGCTTGAGTTCTCCGAAAACCTGCGCCTGCGCACGTCTTACCCGGTGCTGCCTTGGATCGGCGTCATCGCCCTGGGTTATGGGCTGGGGCCCTGGTTCGCCCGTGGCAGCCTGGCCGGCCAACGCCAGCAGCGCCTGCTGCTGACTGGGCTGATCGCATTGCTCGGCTTTGTCGTGTTGCGCCTGTTCAACGGCTATGGCGAGGCGCCGTGGAGCGGTTACCCGACCCTCACCCAAACCGTGATGAGCTTCTTCAACATCACCAAATACCCGCCGTCACTGCTGTTCCTGGCCCTGACCCTGGGCTGCGGCCTGCTGTTGCTGCGCGCCTTCGAGCGCGCCGGCCAGGCCCGGTGGATCAGCGCGCTGGCAGTGTTTGGCGCAGCACCGATGTTCTTCTACCTGTTGCACCTGTACGTGCTGAAGCTGCTGTACCTGGCCTGCGTGGCGCTGTTCGGCCTCAACCATGGCGACTATTTCGGTTTCGACGGCATCACGGCGGTGTGGCTGGGTGCAGCGGCGCTGGCGGTTTCGCTGTACTTGCCGGTGCGCGGGTTCGCCCGCCTGAAAGCGCGCCGCCGCGACATCACCTGGCTGAAGTACTTCTGAAAAGCGTTTTCACCCGGCGGCGCGATGGTCTACCATGCGGGCCGCCGGTTTCCACCACGGAATTAATAGGGAATCCCAGGCCCGTCAATACGGGCCAAACGGAACTGCCCCCGCAACTGTAGGTGCCGAGCCTGCTCCATCGATGCCACTGGGCCACGCGCCCGGGAAGGCCGGAGCCGGGCCATGACGCACCAGTCAGGAGACCTGCCGGCCTACATTTACCAACCGGCGGGGTGTCCGGGATTGGCCATCAGTGTTGCCCCTGCCATCGGCGGGGCTCGGCGATGCCTGTCCGTGCGTTCCTCACCCGAACTGTCCGATAGGAGATCGCCCAGCATGCTGCCCCGTTTCGCCACCCTGCTCGCCGGCCTTGGCCTTACTGGCCTGGCCCAGGCCGCTGCCACCCACTACCCGCTCACGGTCGAGAACTGCGGCAAACCGCAAACCTTCGCCCAGGCGCCGCAGCGCGCCGTCACCATCGGCCAGGCCGGCACCGAGATGCTCTACGCACTCGGGCTGGGCGACAGGCTGGCGGGCACTTCGCTGTGGTTCAACAACGTGCTGCCCGAGTACCAGGCGCAGAACGACAAGGTGCCGCGCCTGGCCGACAACGACCCCAGCTTCGAGGCCGTGGTCGGCAAGCGCCCGCAACTGGTAACGGTGCAGTTCGAATGGATGGTCGGCGCCCAGGGTGTGGTCGGCACCCGCGAGCAGTTCGATGAACTGAAGATCCCCACCTACCTGCTGCCGTCGGACTGCGAAGGCAAGGACAACCTGGTCGGCGCCGACGGTACCCGCCTGCAGGCGTTCCAGGTCAGCAGCATCTACAAGAGCGTCAGCCAGCTGGCCGAGATCTTTGATGTGCAGGACCGCGGCACTGCGTTGAATGCCGAGCTGAAAGGCCGCCTGGACAGCGCCAAGGCACAACTGGCCGGCAAGGACCTGTCCACCACTTCGGCACTGTTCTGGTTCTCCAGCGCCGACCTCGACATCGACCCTTACGTGGCGGGCCGTCAAGGGGTCGCTGACTTCATGCTGCGCACGTTGGGCGTGCGCAATGTGGTCGAGTCCACCGAAGAGTGGCCTACCGTAGGCTGGGAAACCCTGACCAAGGCCAACCCCACCTGGCTGATCATCGCCCGCATGGACCGCCGCCGCTTCCCCGCCGACGACTACCAGAAAAAGCTGGAATTCCTGCGCAACGACCCGGTAACCCGCAACATGGACGCGGTGAAGCACAACCGCATCATCGTCCTCGACGCCGACGCCATGCAGGCCGGCATCCGTTTGTTCCGTGGCCTGCAGACTCTGTCCGCCGCCTTCGCCAGCGGTAAAGCGGCCCAGTGATGATTCGCCTGTTACCCTGCATCGCAATCGCCTTGGCGGCACTGTTGGCCGCCTTGCTGGCCGGCACTGCCATCGGTGAGACCAACCTGTCACCCAGCGTGGTCGGCCAGGTGCTGGCCAACCACCTGTGGCAGGCCGGCTACCCGGTTGACCCGATCGACGCCGGCATCGTCTGGAACTACCGCCTGACCCGCACCCTGGTCGCTGCAGCCTGCGGTGCCGGCCTGGCCACCTGCGGTGTGGTGCTCCAGGCGCTGCTGCGCAACCCGCTGGCCGAGCCGTACCTGCTGGGCTTGTCGGCCGGCGCCTCGACCGGTGCAGTGCTGGTCGGCCTGCTGGGCCTGGGTAGCCTGGCGCTGAGCATGTCCGGTGGCGCCTTCATCGGTGCATTGGCTGCGTTCGCCCTGGTGCTGCTACTGGCCCGCGCGGCCGGCCCAGGCAGCAACAACGCGCAGGTGATCCTCGCCGGCATCGCCGGCTCGCAACTGTTCACCGCCCTCACCGCTTTTCTCATCACCAAGTCGGCCACCGCCGAACAGGCACGCGGCATCCTGTTCTGGCTACTGGGCAATCTCAGCGGCGTGCGTTGGCCTTCCGTGTGGCTGGCTGTGCCGGTGGCGCTGTTCGGCCTGGTGGTGTGCCTGTTGCACCGCCGCGCGCTGGACGCCTTCACCTTCGGCGCCGATTCGGCTGCATCGCTGGGCATCCCGGTGCGGCGCACCCAGTTACTGCTGATCAGTTGCACGGCACTGGTCACGGCGGTGATGGTGTCCATCGTCGGCGCCATCGGCTTTGTCGGGCTGGTAATCCCGCATGCCCTGCGCCTGCTGCTCGGCCCCGGGCACAGCCGCCTGTTGCCCGCCAGCGCACTGGGCGGCGCACTGTTCCTGATTGCCGCCGACGTCCTTTCGCGCACCTTGATTACAGGCCAGGTGATTCCCGTGGGCGTGGTAACCGCACTGATCGGTGCACCGGTGTTCGCACTGATTCTGGTCAGCCGCCGAGGGCACTCATGACGGTCATGATCGCTGCACAGCTTGCGCCACTGAGCTGCCAGGGCCTGGGGCTGCAACTGGCCGGCAATACCGTGCTGCGCGATATCGACCTGCACGTTGTAGCAGGTGAAACCCTGGGCATTGTCGGCCCCAACGGCTCCGGCAAATCCTCACTGCTCAAGCTGCTGGCCGGGCTGCGCAAGCCGGCCAGCGGCAGCGTGCAACTGCTGGGCGAACCGCTGGCACAGCTGCCCCGCCGCCGTGTTGCACAGGCCCTGGCGCTGGTTGAGCAACAGGCTGACACCCTCGATGCAATCAGTGTGTTCGATGCCGTTGCCCTGGGCCGTACGCCTTGGTTGTCGGCACTGGCACCGTTCTCTGGGGAGGACCGTGCCATCGTCGAGCAGGCCCTGGCTGACCTCGACGCCCTGCACCTGCGCACACGCCTGTGGGGTTCGCTGTCGGGCGGCGAGCGCCAGCGCGTGCACATCGCCCGCGCCTTGGCGCAACGGCCACAGGTACTGTTGCTGGACGAGCCGACCAACCACCTGGACATTCAGCACCAGCTAAGCCTGCTGCAGCAGGTTCAAGCCTTGCCGGTCACCACGCTGGTGGCCTTGCACGACCTCAACCAGGCACTCACCTGCGACCGCGTCGCGGTGCTCGACAAGGGCCACCTGGTCGCCCTTGGCAAACCGTTCGACGTCCTCACCCCCGAGCGCCTGCTGTGCACCTTCGGCGTACATGCCCGCTACCTCACCGACCCCTTCGATGGCGCGCGCATCCTGCGTTTTCGCGCCCCCTGAACCAGGAAGTTCTACTGATGCTGCTGCGCCCTGTTGCCCTGCTGCTTGCCAGCGCCCTGCTTGCCCCCGCCGCACTGGCCGAGGTGCATGAAGTGAAAATGCTCAACCGCGGCAGCGAAGGCGCCATGGTGTACGAGCCGGACCACCTGCGCATTGCCCCCGGCGACACCGTGCGCTTTCTGCCCACCCAGAGCGGGCACAATGCGGCCAGCGTGCCCGGCCTGCTGCCCACCGGCGCCGAACCCTTCAAGAGCAAACTGAACCAGCCGTTCGAGCAAACCTTCAGCGTGCCGGGCGTATACGGCATCCAGTGCATTCCGCACCTGGCGATGGGCATGGTGATGGTGATCCAGGTGGGTGATGCGCCGGCTGCCGAATTGCCAGCCAGCTTGCCTGCACGGGCGCATGCCCGCTTCGCGGCCCAGTTGCAGAAGCTCGAGGCCGCGCGATGAACCGGCTGTTGTTGGCGTTGCCGTTGCTGGGTTTGTCGCCCTTGGCCCTGGCCGACTCCGCGCAGTCGCAAAGCAACGGTTTTGTCGAAGGCAGCAGCTGGAGCATCCTCAACCGCAGCGTATTCGACCAACGCGACTACAAGCACGGTGGGCGCAACAGTGCCGCGCGCAATGCCTACAAACCGCGCAACGAACGTAATGGCAAGGCCGAGGAATGGGGCTACGGTTTGATGGGGACATTTCAGTCCGGCTTCACCCAGGGCCTGATCGGTGTTGGCGTCGATGCCCATGGCTATCTGGGCGTGCAACTCGACAGTGGCGGCGGGCGCGCAGGCAAAGCGCGCCTGCTGGGGGTAGATAACGATGGGCACCCGAAAAACGAATACAGCCGTGCAGGCGCAGCGCTGAAGTTGCGGGCGTCCAATACCGTGCTCTCCTATGGCGAGCAACGGGTCAAGACCCCGGTATTCAGCTCTTCCGACAGCCGCCTGCTGCCCGAAACCGCTACAGGGTTCTTCCTCACCAGCAACGATTTCGACACGCTCAAGCTGCTGGCCGGGCACTTCAACGAAAGCACCGACCGCAATGCCTCCAGCCACGACAAGGGCTTCGTGGTGAACTACTCCAACGGCAAGCAAGGCAACAGTTTCGACCTGGCCGGTGTGGTGTGGAACCCCGGCGCAGCGTTCACTGGCAGCCTTTATACCTCGCGCTACGAAAACAGCTGGAACCAGCACTACCTGGGCAGTACCCTCAGCCATGCGCTGGATGACCGACGCAGCATCAGCCTGGACCTCAACCTGTACCGCACCACAGACACTGGCAAGGCGCTGTCCGGGCGCATCGACAACACCACCTGGAGCCTGGTCTCGCGCTACAGCCAGGGGCCGCACGGTTTCAGCCTTGGCTGGCAGCAGGTCGACGGCAACACCCCGTTCGACTACGTGACGCGAGGGGCAATCTTCATTGCCAACGCCGTGCAGATGTCGGACTTCAACGCCCCGAACGAGAAGTCCTGGCAGGCACGCTATGACCTGAACATGGGGGCCTATGGGGTGCCGGGGTTGAACCTCACGGCGCTGTACGTGAGGGGGTTCGATATCGACGGCACACATGTCGACCCCAATGGCGGGTATGCGTACCTGGGGTATGGCAAGGGTGGCAAGCATTGGGAGCGCGACCTGGAGGCGCGGTATGTGGTGCAGAGCGGCAAAGCCAAGGGGACGACGTTCTCGGTGAGGCATAACGTGCACCGGGGGAACACGGCGCAGGCTGAGCTGGACGGGGACCAGATACGGTTGGCGGTGGAGTGGCCGTTGTCCGGGGGGTTCTGATAGATCGAGTTGCCTGATGGAGCCGGGGGCTGCTTTGCAGCCCATCGCGAAGCAAGGCCGCTCCTACAGGCATCGCGAAAAACCCGGGCTGCGCGACGCCTCTAGGAGCCGCCCAGGCTCTGTCATGCGAGCGAGCTACCCGCAGGCAACAACCCCCACTCCATCCGCTCCTGTTCATTCATCGCGACCAGCACCTCGGCAAACGCCCGTTCCAGCTCTGAACTGACGTTGCCAAACACCTGGTAATTGGTCAGCAGATACCGCTTCACCACCCTCGGCCAACGGCGTTCCTTGTGCGCCGCATTGATGATGCCCTTGGCGTCATGGTAGGTCGCCCCCCGCCACAGTTCTATCAACCTTTTTTCAAAATCCGCAAAGGTCCACCGGTCAATACGCTCTTCAAATTCGTCCAGCAGCTTGAGTTTGTACAGGGCCATGTATGGCATCGTGAGTCTCCCTCGGGTGCAGTGAGCAAGCCGTGCACAGGGGAAGGTAAGCAAGCCGGGCCGGTTTTGAAATGAACGCGTCGATCACGCCAAAAGCGCCGCTGTAGGCGCTTTCCCACAGGTCAGGGCAATCGCAAGTGCATGTGCGTAGTCTGCCAGACCGGGTCTTGCTCCACATCCACCACCGCGAACCCTTGCCGCTCCCAGAACGCAATGGCACCCGGCAGAAACGGATGCGTATGCAGGTACAGGCAGCCGATGCCTGCCTGCTCCGCCCGCTCGCGCAACGCGCCGAACAACGCGGCAGCCAGGCCATGCCGGCGGTAGGCCGGCAGCACGAACAGGCGTACCACTTCGACTACCCGCTCAGCGTGGTAATCAAGCTGGGCAAAGCGGTGGTCATAGGGCACGTAGCCGATCACCGCGACCAGCCGCCCGTCATCACGGGCCTCAAGAAAGCATCCCGCGCCGTCCAGGTAGGTGTCGGCAAAATGCGCAAGGTCGTGCGGCAATGGCGCCTTCGCAAGCATCGGGAAGAGCTCGCGGCGAGCGTTATCGACAAACGCCACGACTTCGGCAATGGCGACGCGCGCCACAGGTTGCAGGGTCCAGTTCGGCATGGGGCTGCTGGCAGTGGTTGGAGGGCACGGTTCTACCGCAGCGCGCCGTTCAAGGCAAATCACAAAGCTCGTCGTGGCCAGGCGGACATCGGTATAATCGGCAGTCTTCACTGCCCGACCAGGCCACGCCATGCCTCGCTTCCAGAAGTTGCTGTTGCCCCTGCTGCTGACTGCCGCCCTCACCGCCTGCGACCAGAAGCCCTCCCGCGAAGATCAGATCCTCGCCCAGCTGCCGCTGCAGGATGCCTACACCCACAACATCGAGCGCATGGCCACGCTGCTGGGCCGCACTCATCCGCAGCTGTCGCAGGCCACCATCCAGGATGTACTGCGCAAGTACCTGACCGTCGAGGACCAGCGCCAGGACTTGTTCCGGCTGTACAGCGAAAAGAACTTCAGCGACGCCGAATTTGCCACCATCGTTGCCGCCACCCAGGACCCCGCCAAGGCCAGGGCGCTGGAAGACACCGAAGCCGGCAAGCGCCTGAGCGAAAAACTCACCGCGCTGATGCGCGAAACCGCCCGCGACGTCAAGGTGCAAGCGCTGGTGGAGCGGCGCATGCAGCAGGTGGAAGACGAGCTGAACGCACTGGACAGGCCTGGTTCCTGAACGCGGCGCCCCATCCCCCCCTAGCGCGAAAGGTCGTCGCTACTTTCAATCACCCGAGGTCAGGATTGCCACACGCCAAGCACGGATTGCGCCTGGATCTACGCACACTCATTCTGGTGCTTTGCGCCCTCACCGCCCTGGTCATGCTGTGCGCCAGCTATTTCGCCAGCTACCGGGTGCAGCGCCAGCTGCTGATCGACCACGCCCTGGAAGCCAACCGGGTGTATGCGATGAAGCTGGCCAGCATCACCGAAACCTTCATCGGCAACGCCCAGCAGCAGTTGGCCTTCAGCGCCGGCGTACAAGGCCGGCAGCTGGGCGATGCCGCTGCGCTGCTGGTGGAGACCGACCGTGTATTGAGCCAGAGCATGGCCTTCAACTCCACCTTCGTGATCGATGCCAACGGCGTGCTGCTGGCAGTATCCCCTGCCCCGCTACGGCACCTGCTCGGCAGCCACGTACAGTCGCCCGGCGCTCAGGAAGCATTGCAAGAACGCCGCCCGCTGGTTTCCACACCCTACCTTTCGGCGGCCGACAACCTGGTGGTGGCGCTGTCGCAACCCGTTTTCGACAGCAACGGTCGCTACATGGGGTATGTCGGTGGCAGCCTGTACCTGCGTGAACGCAACATCCTCAACAGCTTGCTGGGCGAACATTTCTACAAGGACGGTTCGTACCTGTATGTGGTCGACCGCAACCGCCGCCTGCTGTATCACCCCGATAGCGAACGGGTCGGCACAGTGGTGGAGGGCAATGCGCTGATCGACCAGCTGGCGACCCTAAACAACGGTACCCGGCAACTGACCAACAGCCAGGGTGTGGAAATGCTCGCCGGGTTTGCCACTGTACCCAGCGCCGGCTGGGGGGTAGTGGCGCAGCAACCGCTGGCGCAGACGGTGACGCCACTGAACCACCTGATCCTCAACGTGGTGGGCACTTCTGCGCCCCTGGCGCTGGTGGGCTGCCTGCTGCTGTGGTGGCTGGCCATGACCATCGCCCGGCCGCTGTGGCAACTGGCTGCCGGTGCCCGAGCGATGGACCGTGCTGGCACCGCCGAGCGCTTGCATCGCGTGCGGGCCTGGTACTTCGAGGCAGCCGAACTCAAGCGCGCCCTGTTGATCGGGCTGAACCTGCTGCAGGAGCGCATCGGCCGGCTCAACCGTGACGCCCAGACCGACCCGCTGACCGGCCTGGGCAACCGCCGCAGCCTGGAATTCAGCCTGTCATTGCTGGAAGCCGAAGGCCGCGCCTTTGCGGCCATCGTGCTGGACATCGACCATTTCAAACAGGTCAATGACAACCATGGGCACGAGGTCGGCGACCAGGTGCTGCGCCGCCTGGCAGAGCTGATGCGCCGCTGCTGCCGCGAGGGCGACCTGCTGTGCCGCACCGGCGGCGAGGAATTCTTGATGCTGCTGCCGGGGGCCAGCCTGGACGTGGCCGCCGTGGTGGCCGAGCGGCTGCGGGTCACGGTGCAGGATACGCCCGTGCAGCCGGTGGGCGCGGTGACGGTTTCGCTGGGGGTGGCACGCTGGGATGGCGAGGCTGGCAGCGGGCCCATGGACGCATTGAGCGAGGCAGACCGGGCGCTTTACCAGGCCAAGCAGGAGGGGCGTAACCGGGTAGCTATTGCCTGAACCGGCCTCTGCGCAGGTACAGCCAACGATGAAAGTGATTGTTGTAACAATCTTTGTCATAAAACTGTCTTGTTCCGGTCATAGGATTGACCACAACCTGACATTTTCATTTCATGGATGAGCGTCTCATGCGTCGTGTGGTTTTCAATCAGAAAGGTGGCGTCGGCAAGTCCAGCATCGCCTGCAACCTCGCCGCTGCCAGTGCCGCCGAGGGGTATCGGACCTTGCTGGTCGACCTCGACCCGCAGGCCAATGCCACTTACTACCTGACCGGCCTGGTCAACGACGCCATTCCTGCAGGCATCGCCGATTTCTTCCGCCAGACCCTGTCACCGGTCACGGCGGCCGGCAAGAAGCACCGGGTGGCGATCACCGAAACCCGCTACAGCAACCTGCACCTGGTCACCGCCAGCCCCGACCTCAGCGACCTGCAAAGCAAGCTTGAGAGCAAGTTCAAGATCAACAAGCTGCGCAAGTTGCTGGTGGAACTGGGCGAGGATTACGAGCGGATTTACATCGACACCCCGCCGGCGCTCAATTTCTACACCTTCAGCGCGCTTGTTGCGGCAGAGCGCCTGCTGATCCCGTTCGACTGCGACAGCTTCTCGCGTCAGGCCCTGCACAGTGTCATGGCCGAGGTCGAAGAACTGCGCCAGGACCACAACCCGGCGTTGCAGGTAGAAGGTGTGGTGGTCAACCAGTTCGCCGGGCGCACCGCCCTGCACCAGACCCTGGTCGACCAGTTGCGCAGCGAAGGCCTGCCGGTGCTGCCGGTGTACCTGAGCAATTCGATCAAGATGCGTGAATCGCACCAGGCGTCAGTGCCGTTGGTGCACCTGGCGCCACGGCACAAACTGGCGATGGAGTTTGTCGATTTGCTGGATGTGCTGGAGCGGGCGGCCTGATAGACCCTGGGGGGCGCTCTGCGCCCCTATCGCGACACAAGGCCGCTCCCACAGGAGATCGCGGTTGCCTGGACTGCCCCCAAAAACTTGCAGTAAAAGCACTACCCGACCGTTCATCCGGATGGTAGATTCGCCGCCATGAAAACCACCCGGCACACTCGCACGCTGACTGCATGGACGCTCTACGCCAGCGTCCTGTTCAGCCTGTTGCTGTGCGGCCTGCACCATGGCCAGATGGGTGGCCTGCGCCTGGCCGGCCTTGAAGGCGGCTTCTGCTCGGTCAACAGCGAACACGGCGTGGCCATCGACCTGGACGGTGCCGGCGGTGACCAGCACATGGCCCAGCTCGACTGCCCGGTGTGCTCCTCGTTTGGCCTGGCCGTACCGCTCAGCAGCGGCGGCTGGTCATTCACCCCGGCGCAGGCCGTGGCCACCTCGCCCATCGTCGTGCGCAGCTGGGCACAACCGCCACCGCGCTACCAACGCCCCGCCCTCAACCCCCGCGCCTCCCCCGCCGCCTTCCCCGCAGCCGTATTTCATTTCGCCTGACCCAGCCGGGCGCACCTGCGTGCGCGCTCGCCGTCAGCCATGACCTTTGCGTGGAAGACACACAAACATGCTTCGCAAGACCTCCCTGGTGCTCCTCATGGGCACCTGCAGCTTTGCCTGCGCTGAAACCGCCCCTGTCGAACTCGGCGCCACCACCATCGACGGCGAACGCGACGCCGCCAGCGGCGTGCAGCTGGACGAGCCGATCCGGACCGGTTCGCGCCTTGGCCTGACCGCGCGGGAAACGCCCGCCTCGGTCAGCGTCTCGGACCGCCGCCTGATCGAAGAACGCGGCGCCAAAGACAGCCAGGACGTGGTCAACGCCATGACCGGCGTCAACGCCTCCGCCAACCCAGGCTTTGGCGGCTTTGTCGCCTATCGCGGCTTTACCCAGAACCAGGTCACCCAGTTGTACAACGGCATCAACCTGGGCTACAGCAGCGCCACCCGGCCAGTGGACGCCTGGGTACTCGACCGCGTCGAGCTGATTGGAGGGCCGTCTTCGTTCCTGCATGGCGCGGGCGCAGTGGGCGGCTCGATCAACTACATCACCAAGCTCGCCAGCCGCGACCAGCAGATCATTGACGGGCGAATCCGCTATGGTAGTTTCGACGACAGCGAGGTGGCGTTCGGTATCAACCAGGCGCTGGCCAGCAACCCCGCCGATGCCCACCATTTCGCACGTCTGGACTTCAGCCGCGGGCATGGCAACGGCTTCGTCGACCGCAACGAACGGCACACCGACAGCCTGGCCTTTTCGCTGCTCAGCGACCTGGCACCCAACCTCACCCACACCCTGGCGCTGGAGTATCAGGAAGACCGCGAAGACAGCCCCTACTGGGGCTCACCGATCCTGCCCGGGCGCAGCACGATGAAGATCGACAACAGCCGCCGCTTCGAAAACTACAACGTAGCCGACGGCCGCTATGAGCAACGGGTGCGCTGGCTACGCTCGATCCTCGACTACCAGATCAGCGACAGCACCAGCGTGCAGAACACGCTGTACCACTACAACGCCCAGCGGGATTACCGCAACCTTGAGCGCTACGCCTACACCAGCGATGGCAAGGTGCAGCGCAGCAGCCCTTACCTGCAGCGCCACGACCAGAACCTGCTGGGCGACCGCATCGAGCTGCGCCACGATAACCAGCTGCTCGGCCTGGCCAGCCAATGGTCGCTGGGGCTGGAGTACTCGCGCATGCGCCAGACGCTCTACCCCACCTCCGCCAGCTGGAGTGACGTGGTCGATGCCGAGCACTTCGACCCCGGCAGCTTCGATGACATCCCCGGGGTGAATGCCGGCCTGACCAAGCAACGCCACCACGAGGTCATCAACCGCGCAGTGTTCGCCGAAAACCGCTTGCAGCTGACCGAGCGCCTGGCCCTGCTGACCGCCCTGCGCTACGACTACCTGGACATGGAGGTCACCAACTACGGCGCAGTCTCCCCCACCTCGCCGGCCTATTTCGAACGGCGCTGGGAACCGCTGTCCGGGCGCATCGGCCTGACCTATGCGTTGACACCTTCGGCTAGCGTGTACGTGCAGTACAGCTCTTCGGCCGATTTACCGGCCGGTTCGCTGGCAGCGGCGACCTACTCCAACGTCGGGCTGTTCGACCTGTCCAAGGGCGAACAGTGGGAAGTGGGCAGCAAGTTCGACTTCCTCGACGGGCGCGGTGCCGCCACGCTGGCGCTGTACCAGATCGTGCGCAAGGACTTTGCTGTGCGCGACTCGAACGACGCCAACCTCACAGTCCAGGCCGGGCAGCAGACCTCACGCGGCGTCGAACTGTCCGGGCGCTTGCAGGTAACGCCGAAACTGCTGGCCGAGGCCAACTATGCCTATGTCGATGCGCAGTACGATGAGTTCAACGAGGCGGTCAACGGCATATCGGTTTCACGCAAGGGCAATGCACCGACCAACGTACCGGCCAATGTCGCCAACCTGTGGCTGACCTACAGCGTGTCGTCGGCATGGTCGGTGGGCGCGGACGGGCGCTACGTGGGCTCGGTGTATGCCGACAACGCCAACAGCCTCAAGGCCCCGGCCTACACCCTGTTCGGCGCGTTTGCCCGCTACCGGCTGGATGAGCACACCACGCTGACCGGGCGGGTGCGCAACCTGACCGATGAGGTATATGCCAAGCAGGCCTACAACAGCCAGTACTACATGGGGCCGCCGCGCACCTTCGAATTGGCACTGGACATGCGCTTCTAACCTTAAGCTCGGTTACCCACTCTCGGCAGCGGGCACGACACCTGTAGGAGCAGCCTTGTGCTGCGAAGAGGCCATTGCAGCACAAGGTGATATTCAGCCCTTCCGGCCTCTTCGCAGCACAAGGCTGCTCCTACCGGGTGAGTGGTAACTTGAGTGATGGTGGAAAATAGTCGGTCCCACATTTATCCATACAAACCACACGCAGTCCTCACGCATTTCGCGTGATAATTTCTTGTCACCGCCGGCATGAGGGCCGGTTCCATCACATCAAGGAAGTTTCTGTGATCAGATCGTTGTCTCCGGCTATCGTGGCCGCCGCACTCATTGCCTTGGCGGGTTGCCAGAACCGGCCTGCCCCCGAGGCGGACAAGCAGGCGCGCCAGACCTTCGTCAGCGACATCCAACAAGCCCTGAAGCTGGGCATCGCCACAGCAGACACGGACAAGCAGGTCGGCGTGGTCATGCTGGATGTCAAACTCGACCAGCACTCCGCGCCCGTCAGTTGCAAAGCCAGCAACGCACCGATGAAGTACGAAAAGGTGCTGCCTGCCGACCTGGTCCGCTCGGACTTCAAGGCGTTGGCCAGCATGGTCGAGGCGCAATGCTGGAAGACCATCTATCCCGTGGTGCCCAAGTCGATGCGCGACGAGGACGGCACGGTGGAAATACGTGCGCCGTTGTTCGTGGATCTGCCCGCTGCCGCCCAGGCGCCAGATACCCCACGGCGCCAGGCCAATGCCCAACGTGAGTTTTTCTGGCAGCACCTGTTCCGCGACCAGCCGGTAAACAGCATCGGCAGGGCCTCGCTCTATTATGAGGCGAATGCGCAAGGCAAGGTCCAAGGTTGCCTGGTACAAATCTATCCCCACCCTACCCGGCCGGATGACTTTCGTCTCGATGGCAAGCTGCAAGCCGCACTCAACAGCCGCTGCATGGTGCTGGACCTGAGCAGCCTGCCGGGCTTCAAGGCTGACATGCACGGCAAAGCCGAAGGCTACAGCGAGCTGGAATACGCGCCATGGAAGGTCGGCCGGCTGTAAACCGTTACAGCGGTTGAATCAGGTATCCCGAGGTCGCCCTCGACAAAGCACCTTCCTGCACCCGGTTATCTACTGGCAAGCACAACAATGATGGCGCGGCCGGACCGCGCCACTTTCATCATGGCTGCCAATGGAACCGGAGAGCACCCGCATGTCCGCACCTCATGAGGTATCCCCCGCCACCCTGCGCAGGGTGATCGCCGCCTCGGCCATCGGCAATTTCGTCGAATGGTTCGACTTCGCCGTGTATGGCTTTCTCGCCACCCTGATCGCCAGCCAGTTCTTTGCCAGCGAAGACCCCAGCGTGGCGTTGCTCAAGACGTTCGCGGTGTTTGCCGTGGCATTTGCCCTACGCCCGCTGGGCGGGATCGTGTTCGGCGCGCTGGGCGACCGCCTTGGGCGCAAGCGTATCCTGTCGCTGACCATCCTCTTGATGGCCGGCTCCACCACGCTGATTGGCCTGCTGCCGACCTACGCCAGCATCGGCCTGGCAGCCCCCGTGCTGCTGACCCTGGCGCGCTGCCTTCAGGGTTTTTCTGCCGGTGGCGAGTACGCGGGGGCCTGCGCCTACCTGATGGAGCACGCGCCCAACGACAGGCGTGCCTTCTACGGCAGCTTCGTGCCGGTCTCGACCTTTTCCGCCTTCGCCTGCGCCGCCGTGATCGCCTATGGGCTGGAAGCCAGCCTGTCGGCCGAGGCGATGAATGCCTGGGGCTGGCGCGTTCCGTTCCTGATTGCCGCCCCGCTGGGGCTGGTCGGCCTGTACCTGCGCTGGCGCATGGAAGAAACCCCGGCATTTCGCGAAGCCGTCGCCCAGGGCAAGGAACATGAGCATTCACCGCTCAAGGACACCCTGCGTCACCATGGCCGGGTCATTCGCAACCTGGGGGCTTTCATCTCGCTGACCGCGCTGTCGTTCTACATGTTCACCACCTACTTCGCCACGTACCTGCAACTGGTGGGCAACCTGACCCGCGCGCAGTCGCTGCTGGTAACCACCGTGGCGCTGCTGTTCGCCGCCGTCGGCTGCCCGCTGGCCGGGGCATTCTCGGACCGGGTGGGGCGGCGCAAGACCATTGGCTTTACCTGCCTGTGGGTGATGCTGTGCGTGTTCCCGGCGTACTGGCTGGCCAGCTCGGGCTCGATGTCCGGCGCACTGCTGGGGGTGATCCTGCTGGCGGTGGGGGCTTTGTGCAGTGGCGTGGTGACCGCGGCGTTGCTGTCGGAGAGCTTCCCCACCCGCACCCGCTATACCGCTTCGGCGATTACCTACAACGTGGCCTATACGCTGTTTGGCGGTACGGCGCCGCTGGTGGCAACCTGGCTGATCGGGCAGACCGGCAGCAGCCTGGCACCAGCGTTTTACCTGGTGGTGATTGCGTTGGTGGCATTGGTGGGTGGGTTGGCGTTGCCGGAGACTTCGCGGATTTCGTTGCATGATGAGGTGGGAGTGGACCGCGTGCAGCCTGGAGCTCGTAGTACCGTTTGATATCTTGGGGCTGCTTTGCAGCCCATCGCGACACAAGGCCGCTCCCACAGGTAAATGTGCAATCCTGTGGGAGCGGCCTTGTGTCGCGATGGGCCGCACGGCGGCCCCAAACTCTCAGCCCTCCTGCTGCTCCTCGCGCCGATACGCCCACTGATACAACGCCGGCAACACCAGCAACGTCAACGCGGTAGAAGACAAGATCCCGCCAATCACCACCGTCGCCAACGGCCGCTGCACCTCAGCCCCGGTCCCGGTCGCCAACGCCATGGGAATGAACCCCAGCGAAGCCACCAGCGCCGTCATCAGCACCGGCCGCAAGCGCGTCAGCGCGCCCTCCTCCACCGCCACCCGCAACGGGCGCCCTTCTTCGCGCAGGCTACGGATAAAGGCGATCATCACCAGCCCGTTCAGCACCGCCACCCCCGACAAGGCAATGAACCCCACGCCCGCTGAAATGGACAACGGAATATCCCGCAGCCACAGCGCCAGCACCCCGCCAGTCAGGGCAAACGGAATCCCGGTGAACACCAGCAGGCCGTCCCTGAGGTTGTTGAACATCATCAGCAGCAGTGCCATGACCAGCAGCAAGGCCACCGGCACCACCACCTGCAGGCGCTCGGTTGCCGATTGCAGCTGTTCGAACTGGCCACCCCAGCGCGTCCAGTAACCCGGCGGAATCTGCACCTGCTGGATCAGCGTCTGCTCGGCATCCTCCACGAACGAGCCCAGGTCACGCCCCCGTACGTTGGCACTGACCACCACCACCCGCTTGCCATCCTCGCGACTGACCTGGTTAGGCCCCAGTTGCAGGTTCAACGTGGCCACCTGCGACAGCGGGATAAAGCCGATTTGCGCAGCGCCCACTGCAGCACTGGCCGGTACCGGAATCAGCAGGCTGGAAAGCCCGTCCACATCCGTGCGCAAGGTTTCCGGCAAGCGCACCACCATGTCGAAGCGCCGGTCACCTTCATACAGCGTGCCCGCGGTGCGGCCACCCACGGCAATGGCGATGGCGTCCTGCACGTCGCCCACGTTCAGGCCATGGCGAGCCGCCTTGTCGCGGTCGATGTCGATGGTCAGCACCGGCAGGCCGCTGGTCTGCTCGACCTTCACCTCGGACGCACCCGCTACCCCCTGCAGGCTGCTGGCGATCTGCGCGGCGGTGCGGTTGAGCACATCCATGTCATCACCGAACAACTTCACCGCCACATCGCTGCGCACGCCGGAAATCAGCTCGTTGAAGCGCAACTGGATCGGCTGCGACAGCTCGTAGTTGCTGCCCGGCACGCTGGCGGCAGCACGTTGTACCTCGGCGATCAGTTCGTCACGCGGCTTGCCGGGGTCTACCCACTGCTCGCGCGGGCGCAACATCACATAGGCGTCGGAGATGTTCGGTGGCATCGGGTCGGAGGCGATCTCGGCAGTACCGGTACGGGCGAACACCCGTTCCACTTCCGGCACCTGGGCGATGATCGCCTGCTCCAGGCGCTGCTGCATGTCCACCGACTGCGACAGGCTAGTACCCGGTACGCGCAGGGCCTGCAAGGCAAAGTCGCCCTCGCTGAGGCTGGGGATGAACTCGCTGCCCATGCGGCTGGCCATGACCCCGGACAGCACCACCAAGCTAGCCGCGGCGGCAAACGCCAGCTTGCGCCGGCCCAGCACCCAGGCCAGCACCGGGGCATAGCGCTGACGCGCCGTGCGCATCACCAGGCCGTCCTCCTCCTTGACCTTGCCGGTGACGAACAGGGCGATGGCCGCCGGCACGAACGTGACCGAAAGGATCATGGCGCCGAGCAGGGCCATGACCACGGTAAAGGCCATGGGGTGGAACATCTTGCCCTCGACCCCGGTCAGGGCAAAGATCGGCAGGTACACCACCATGATGATCAACTGCCCGTAAATCAGCGGCCGACGCGCCTCGCGGGCGGCGGCGAACACTTCATGGAAGCGCTCGCTGCGGGTCAGCATCCGGCCGTGGCGTTGCTGTGCATGGGCCAGGCGGCGGATGGCGTTTTCCACGATCACCACGGCGCCGTCGACGATGATGCCAAAGTCCAGTGCCCCCAGGCTCATCAGGTTGGCGCTGACCTTGTTGCTGAACATGCCGGTGAAGGTGAACAGCATCGACAGCGGGATGACCATGGCGGTGATCAGTGCGGCGCGGATGTTGCCCAGGAACAGGAACAGCACGGCGATGACCAGAATCGCGCCTTCGATCAGGTTCTTCTTCACCGTGGCGATGGCTTTTTCCACCAGGTTGGTGCGGTCATACACGGTCACCGCTACCACACCCTTGGGCAGATTGCGGTTGATCTCGACCAGTTTGGCGGCAACGGCCTGGGACACTGTGCGGCTGTTCTCGCCAACCAGCATGAATACCGTGCCCAGCACCACTTCCCGACCGTTTTCGGTGGCCGCGCCTGAGCGCAGTTCTTCGCCCAGGCCAACCTCGGCCACATGGCTGACGCGAATCGGCGTGCCATCAACACTGGAAATGACGATATTGGCGATGTCTTCGGCCGAGGTCACCTGGCCCGGTGCCCGGATCAGCAACTGCTCGCCATTGCGTTCGATGTAACCGGCGCCAACGTTACCGTTGTTACGCTCCAGGGCCGCGATCAGGTCGTTGAGGGTAAGCTTGTAGGCCGCCAGCCGCTTGGGCTCCGGTGCAATCAGGTACTGCTTGGCATGGCCACCGATGCTGTTCACTTCGGCCACCCCAGGCACATTGCGCAACTGCGGCTTGATGATCCAGTCCTGGATCACCCGCAGGTCGGTCAGGGTGTACGGGGTGCCATCCTCCTTGAGTGCGCCCTGTTCGGCCTCCACGGTCCACAGGAAGATTTCGCCCAGCCCGGTGGAGATCGGCCCCATGCCCGCTTCTATGCCTTCGGGCAATTGCTCACGGGCCACTTGCAGGCGCTCGTTGACCAACTGGCGGGCGAAGAACAGGTCGGTGCCATCATCGAAAATCACCGTGACCTGCGACAGGCCCGAACGCGACAGCGAGCGGGTCTGCTTCAGCCCTGGCAGGCCGGCCATGGCGGTCTCGATGGCGAAGGTGATGCGCTGCTCGGTCTCCAGCGGCGAGTAGCCAGGCGCGGCGGTGTTGATCTGCACCTGGACGTTGGTGATGTCCGGTACAGCGTCGATCGGCAGTTTCTGGTAGCTGTGGATACCCACCGCGGCCATCAGGACCACGGCCAGCATCACCACCAGGCGCTGCTCGATGGCAAATTGGATCAGGCGTTCGAACATGCAGGTGTCCCCGTGATCAATGGCTATGCTCGGCCGAGCCCTTGCCCAGTTCCGACTTGAGGACAAAGCTGCCGGCGGCGGCCACCTGGGTACCAGCCGCCAGGCCGCTGGTAATTTCCACATGGCCGGCGTCGCGGCGGCCGGCCTTCACCGGGCGGGCTTCGAAGCCTTCCTCGGTGCGGGCAAACACAACAGTCTGGTCTTCCCAGGTTTGCAGGGCGCTCTCCGGCACCACAACGGCGGCATTGAAGCGCTCGACGCTGACCGCGATATTGACGAACAGCCCGGGGCGCCAGGCGCCGTTGGGGTTGGCCAAGGTTGCGCGGACCGTGGCGGCGCGGTTCTGCTCACCGAGCAGGCTGCCGACGTAGTTGACCTTGCCTTCGACCTGAGCGCCCAGGTCCGGCGCGCTGACCGTGACATTGCGGCCGGTCACCACCTTGTCCAGGTCACGCGGGGCCACGGCGAAGGTGGCCCAGACCCGGCTCAGGTCAGACAAGATAAAAGCGTTGCTGGTCTCGTCGACCACCTCGCCCACAGTCAGGTGCTTTTCCACCACGACTGCATCGAACGGTGCGCGCAGCTCATAGCGGTTGCCAGCGCCGGCCGGGCCTACGGCGGCGACCTTCTGCCGGGCGTTGGCCAAGGCAATCTCGGCATCCTGCAGTACCTGGCGCGCCTGCAGGTAATCCTGCTCGGCGCTGATGCGTTCCTGCCACAGCTGCTGTTCGCGCTGGAAGGTCAGGCGCGCCAGCTCAAGGCGGCGCTGGGCGGCCTGTTGCTCGCTGCGCAGGTCGGAAATCTGCTGGCTGGCGATCACCGCCAGTACCTGGCCGCGTTTCACCGCCTGGCCCAGTTCGGCTTGCACCGCCTCGACCACGCCGGGTACACGCGGCACCACGTGAGCAGTGCGGTCTTCGTCGAAGCGGATTTCCCCCGGGAAGCTGAAGGCGGTGCCCAACTCACGAGGGCCGGCGGCAGCCAGCTGCACGCCGGCAGCCTCGATCTGGGCGACGGACAGGTGCAACTGGCCCTCTTCTTCGTCGTGCCCTTCCTCGGCATGGCCTTCGGCCGCCTTCTCGGAACCATGGCCGTGGCTGTCTTCGCCATGGTCGTCGTGCCGGGCCTGCGCATTCGACGCCTGGCCGAGGTTGCCGGTCCAGGCCAGCCCGCCCAGGCCGAGCGCGGCGATGGCGGCGACCAGAAGGGCTACTTTGCGTGGGTTAGTCATTGTTGCTCCTGCTGTTCAAGGGGGTGCTCAGGTCATCGAGGTCGCCATAGATCCGCTCGACCTGCGCCCGCGCGTCGGTCGCCGCAGCCAAAGCTTCCAGGTACAGCCCGCGGGCCTCGATCAGCGTGCGCTGGGCGTCGAGTACATCGAGGAACGCGAACTTGCCCATTTCAAAACCACGGGTGGCGGTGTCCACGGCCTGTTGCGCAGAGGGCAGGATGGTGCGGTCGTAGGCATCCACCTCCTGCATCGCCGTGTGCCACTGGCTGACGGCGCTGCGGGTTTCGCTACGCAGGCGCAGCTCCACGGCGTTACGCAAGTCACGCGCCTGGTCGGCACGGCGTGCAGCCGCCAGCACGTTGCCCTGGTTGCGGTCGAACAGTGGCAATGGCATGGACAGGCCAACTACATTCACGCGCTCGCGGTCCTCGCGGCTGTACTGGCTACCGAGGCTGACGGTGAGGTTGGGAATACGCTGAGCTTTTTCCGACCCCAGCGACGCGTCGCCGCGCTCGACCTGGGCAGCAGCCAGACGCCATTCGACCGTTTGCTCGACACGGTCGAGCAAGGCGTCGGCACTGGGCGCCACGCCAGGCGAAAGGTTGGCGGCCTGCAACGGGTCGAAGCTTGCCAGCGGGCTACCGGTCAGGCGTGCCAGAGCCTGGTAGGCCACACTGCGCTGGGTCTGCGCGCGGCGCACTTCAGCCTGGGCCTGGGCCAGTTGCACCTGGGCACGAGTGGCCTCCACAGGCGAGGACTGGCCAGCGGTCACCCGCCCCTGCACCACGCGCAGCCCGCGCTCGGTCAATGCCTGTGATTGCTGCGCCAGCTCCAGCGCAGTCTGCGCGCGCAAGGCGGCGTGAAACGCCTGCACCACATCGGCACGCAGGCCATTGCGCTGGCGCTCCAGGCCAAGCTGGGCAATGGCCTGGCCGGTACCGGCCACGGCAATCCGTGCGCCACGCTTGCCACCCAGTTCCAGCGGCTGGCTGAGGGTGACGGTGGTGGTGCTGGTGTCGCGGCGGGTGTCCTCGACCTCCCAGGAGAGCTCTGGGTTGGGGAGCAACCCGGCCTGACGCCGCTCGCCGTCGGCAATGCCGATTTCCCGGCCGGCTGCGGCCAGCTCCGGGTTTTGCGCAAAGGCGGCGGCGAGCGCCTGGGGCAGGCTCAGGCTCTGACTGGCCTGGGCGCTGCTGGCACTGGCCAGCACCAGGCAGAGCAAGGCGATCTTGCGGGGGATGGGCACGAACAGATTCCTCGTCGACGCGTGTAGGCGAAGCACTGTAGGAAGCCGTGGTTATCGAGGTGGTGGCGGGAAAATTACAATTCTGTAATCCAGCTGCATTTCTCTTTGCAGGAACAGCCTTGTGCTGCGAAGAGGCTGGCAATGCCATGACATCTACTACGGCAGTACCGGCCTCTTCGCAGCACAAGGCTGCTCCTACAGGGGGTATGTACATGCTGAGGGTTCGATAATCGCCCACTTTCCCGATGCAGCGGTTTAGTCCAATTGACTAAACTAACCAGTCGGTACAAAACTAGATGCATCCAACAACAACAAAGCGATGCTCGTCATGAAGCCCCTTATTCTCGTGCTTAACGGCCCCAACCTGAACATGCTGGGTACCCGCGAGCCTGCCCAATACGGCCACGAAACCCTTGCTGACCTGGCCCAGAGCTGTGCCGATACTGCCCATGCCAACGGCCTGGAAATCGAATTCCGCCAAACCAACCACGAAGGCGAACTGATCGACTGGATCCACGCCGCCCGCGGCCGTTGCGCCGGTATCGTGATCAACCCCGGCGCCTGGACCCACACCTCGGTGGCCATCCGCGACGCCTTGGTGGCCAGCGAAGTGCCAGTCATCGAAGTGCACTTGTCCAACGTGCACAAGCGCGAGCCGTTCCGCCACCTGTCATTCGTATCGTCCATCGCCGTCGGCGTGATCTGCGGTCTGGGCAGCCATGGCTACCGCATGGCCCTCAGCCACTTTGCCGAACTGTTCCAGGAGCGCACGGCATGAGCCAGCACGCCATCCTCGCCGGCCTGATCGGCCGCGGCATCCAGCTGTCGCGCACCCCTGCCCTGCACGAACACGAAGGTGACGCTCAGGCCCTGCGCTACCTGTACCGGCTGATTGATGCCGACCAGCTGCAACTGGAGGACAGCGCCCTGCCCGGCCTGCTCGACGCCGCGCAACACACAGGCTTCACCGGGCTGAACATCACCTACCCATTCAAACAGTCGATCCTGCCACTGCTCGACGAACTGTCGGACGAAGCCCGTGGCATCGGCGCAGTGAATACCGTGGTACTGAAGGACGGCAAGCGCGTCGGCCATAACACCGACTGCCTGGGCTTTGCCGAAGGCTTGCGCCGCGGCCTGCCCGACGTGGCTCGACGCCAGGTGGTACAGATGGGTGCCGGTGGCGCCGGTTCCGCCGTGGCTCACGCCCTGCTGGGTGAAGGGGTCGAGCAATTGGTGCTGTTTGAAGTGGATGCGGCCCGCGCGCAGGCCTTGGTAGACAACCTGAATGGCCATTTCGGCGCTGGCCGTGCCGTGCTCGGCACCGACCTGGCCGCAGCCGTGGCCAAGGCGGACGGGCTGGTCAACACCACGCCGGTCGGCATGGCCAAGCTGCCAGGCACACCGCTGCCGGTGGAGCTGCTGCATGCGGGATTATGGGTTGCGGAAATCATCTACTTCCCGCTGGAGACCGAACTGCTGCGTGCGGCTCGGGCTTTGGGTTGCCGCACGCTGGATGGCAGCAACATGGCGGTGTTCCAGGCGGTAAAGGCGTTCGAGCTGTTCAGCGGGCGCCAGGCGGATGCGGCGCGGATGCAGGCGCACTTTGCCAGTTTCACCTGATAGAAAAGTGTTGGCTTCTTCGCGGCGGTTCGACGCCTCGAAGAGGCCGGTACAGGCGAATCACCCTCGCTCATCCAGCAACGCCTGTATCACTTGTTCCTGCCCGCCATAATCCCCCTCGCCAAAGTGCACATGGCGCACCTGCCCCTTGCGGTCGACAAAGTAATGCGCCGGCCAGAACTGGTTGCCCCAGGCATTCCACACCTTATGGTCGTTGTCCACCGCCACCGGGTAACCGATACCCAGCCCTGCCACCTTGTTTCGCAGGGTGCCCACATCGTGCTCGTAGTCGTACTCCGGCGTATGCACGCCCACCACCACCAGCCCCTGATCGGCATAACGCCGCGCCCAGTCATTCACATGCGGCAGGCTGCGCTGGCAGTTGATGCAGTCCCAGGTCCAGAAGTCCACCAGCACCACCTTCCCCTTCAGCGCTGGCCCATCCAGCGGGGTCGAGTTGATCCACTGGCTGGCCCCCGACAGCGACGGCATGGCGCCATAGCTGTCACGGGCCATCAGGTGCCCGGCCAACCCCAGCCCCGTCAGCGCCAGGGCAATACCACCCACCTTCAGCATCAGGCGGCGATCAATTCTCATGGCAACCACCGGTGGCATAGGTGCGGTACTGCACGCTCTGCTGATGGCCGTTGGAGTCGAGGTAGTCCATACGGGTGTTCACCAGGCCGCAGGCGTTGCTCTGGTCGTCCTGCACCGACAGCACTTTCTTCACATCCAGGTGTTCACCGTAGCGGTACTGCATGGCACCGGCCTCGCCCATGGGTGCGGTGGCGGCCTGGGCGGCAATGGTGCCAAAGCTGAGCACGGCGAACAGGCTGGCGCTGGCGAAAGTCTTGAAGTTCATGGCATCTCTCCTGTGAAACGCTTGGCAGTGGGGCGTATTGTTCCCCGGTCGAGAGCCATTTGACGCCTGCCAAGTATCCCGTCTGTGTCACTCAACCCCGGGATGTGCGTCCGCCTGTAGCTGCATCCTTTTCGGAAAATATCGCAAAATCATGGAAAACCCCTCGCAAGCAGGTAGTTATAAAAAAGAAGGCGCCCATGAAGGGCGCCCCGGCTGTACAAACGGATACAATAGATTAAATGAGTTACAACCTAACGCTTGTTATCACTCACAGGTTCAACTTTATCGTGACGGCTGTATAACTCAGCCCTCGATGCACGTTCTGTCAACGGTCCTCTGTTTTCACCTTTACTGGAACGCTGAGTGGATTTATTGTCGCCATCACCCGAGCAACTACCGCTTTGAACGGTTTGCTTATCTTTCATAAAAACCTCGATAGAGCCACCTATTTCAATGGCTCATATTGTTCTTCAAGATGTGGAACGCTGGAAAAAAGCATGCTTTGTCATGCGATCTATCAGCACAGGGCTAGTGCAGCCAGGCGCGTCTCCACGGGGTATCCGGGCCGTCCGAATGGCGGCTGAATCTCGGTGCATTCGAGGCCAATAGCTTTGCTGCAGGCACTGGCTCGGCCTCAGTAACAGGGTCAGGATCGATGTAATTTTCCCGATCATCAGTTGGAGACTGAACAAGCCAATCATTGCGCAACAGTTGGCGATCCTGATCAATTTCCGGATCACTCTCCGGCGAGCCCTGCCCTGTCTGGTTTTTACCGTACATAAGCACCTCTCATAGGCCCAGATATTCTGAGCTTATTGAGTATGCGCCCTGCCTGAAAACAAGAAGCAGGTATCAGACCACCGGACACAATCTATAAGCCGCGCTTCATGAACAGGAAAATAACAACGATATTCTTTGCGCACTGTTGCAGTATTTAAAGCGCTTCATGATCCAAGCTCGTCGGCCTGGCGGGTATCGCCACGCGCTCGTGAGGCCTTCAACAGGAGTGTAAAACTGCCGGTGAGTTGATGACGAAGCTCTTTGGGCATGACAAAAGCGAAATGCACCAGCCATGACCCGTCACCCAGCAAAAAGCTCTCCCGTCGGTATTGGGTCACTTGTTGTTCAGAAATACCTATGCAAACGGCAATTACGCAGTCGCTCGGCTCTTCGCTCACGGGCGTGCCCCTTCAAAAATCGGTATTGAAGCGCTCGAATGGTGGTCGGTTCAGGCAGCAAAGGCAGGCCATCAAGGCTTGGCTGTACGTTCCTTGCCCCACTGAGCTTTGGCTACGCCATACGGGGTACCGGTGACACCGCTGGCTACGTGCTGGATATGGCCGCCATGCTGGAGGAACGTTTCGATTTGCTCGCAAAGGCGTTCGTGGGCTCTTTGGGCTGTGCCGGGGTATGTCTGATGCATGGAGGCTACTCGGTAATGAGCCACTGAAAGACAGTTACCCGAACGATCATTGTACGCTCTGTAGTGCTATCAGGCTCGGAACCCGCCGCGTACCCGGCTTTTATCGGCCAGGCGGTCAATGGCCAGCACAGGGCTGGCTGGCCGCGGGCCGCTTCAACCAGCCCCAGGCACGGTTCGGCTTCCCTGCCAGATACACTGCAATACAAACCCCGCAGGCAATCGCAAACGTGCCGGGTACACTGCGCCAACCCCACTCGAACAGGAACGCTGCGCATGGAACACGTCGATCACATCCTGATCGTCGACGACGACCGCGAAATCCGCGAACTGGTCGGCAACTACCTCAAGAAGAACGGCCTGCGCACCAGCATCGTCGCCGACGGCCGGCAGATGCGCGCCTTTCTCGAAGCCAACAGCGTCGACCTGATCGTGCTCGACATCATGATGCCTGGCGACGACGGCCTGCTGCTGTGCCGCGAATTGCGCGCCGGCAAGCACCGCAACACCCCCGTGTTGATGCTGACGGCCCGCAACGATGAAACCGACCGCATCATCGGCCTGGAAATGGGCGCCGACGATTACCTGACCAAGCCGTTCTCTGCCCGCGAACTGCTGGCCCGTATCAATGCCGTGCTGCGCCGCACGCGCATGCTGCCACCCAACCTCACCATCAGCGAAAGCAGCCGCCTGCTGCGCTTCGGCCAATGGCGGCTGGACACCACCGCGCGCCACCTGCTCGACAACGACGGCACCCTGGTGGCCCTGAGCGGCGCCGAGTACCGCTTGTTGCGGGTGTTTCTCGACCACCCGCAGCGGGTGCTCAGCCGCGAACAGCTGCTCAACCTGACACAAGGCCGCGAGGCCGACCTCTTTGACCGCTCCATCGACCTGCTGGTCAGCCGCCTGCGCCAGCGCCTGGGCGACGACGCCCGCGAGCCCAGCTGCATCAAGACCGTGCGCAGCGAGGGCTACGTGTTTTCGCTGCCGGTGCAATTGCTCGAGTCCCCCTCATGAAATGGCCGCGCACCCTGGCCTCGCGTCTGGCGATGATCTTTTTCACCGGCCTGGTGTTGGCTTATGGTCTGTCGTTCGGCCTGCAGGCCTACGAGCGCTATATCAGCAGCCGCTCGATGATGCTCAGCAACCTCGAACAGGACGTGGCGACTTCGGTTGCCATCCTTGATCGCCTGCCTGCAGCCGAGCGTGCCGCCTGGCTGCCACGCCTGGAACGGCGCACCTACCGCTATCGCCTTGACCAGGGCCTGGCAGGCGAAGCGATGGCCAGCAGTGACCCACCGATGGCCGCCGCGTCGATCGTCAAGGCCATTGGCAGCGACTACCGCCTGACCTTCCAGGAAATTCCGGGGCCCAATGCGCACTTCCAGGCGCACCTGAACCTGGCCGACGGCGCCCCCCTGACCATCGACGTGACACCCGCACCGGTGCCGGTAGCCCGTTGGTTGCCCGTGGTGCTGCTGATTCAGCTGGCTGTGCTGATGCTGTGTACCTGGCTGGCGGTACACCTGGCCATCGGCCCGCTCACCCGACTGGCCCAGGCAGTGGACAACCTCGACCCGGACCAACCCGGCGTGCAACTGGATGAAAGCGGGCCACGCGAGGTGCGTTACGCTGCCGTGGCCTTCAACGCCCTGCAGGCGCGCATTGCTGCCCACCTCAAGGAACGCATGCAGTTGCTGGCAGCCATTTCCCACGACCTGCAAACACCGATCACTCGCATGAAGTTGCGGGTCGAAGTGATGGATGAGGGGGTCGAAAAGGACAAGTTCGGAAGCGACCTGGATGAAATGGAACACCTGGTGCGCGAAGGCGTGGCTTACGCCCGCAGCATGGACAGCAGCACCGAAGCGACCTGCCGGGTCAACCTTGATGCCTTTCTCGACAGCCTGGTATTCGACTACCAGGACAGCGGCGCCCAGGTTGAACGCCACGGCAGCAGCGGTGCCCTGCTGGAGACCCGCCCGCATGCGCTGCGCCGGGTACTGGTGAACCTGGTCGACAACGCCCTGAAGTTTGCAGGTGCTGCCGAGCTGCAAGTATCACGCGAGGGCAGTACCACCATAATCCGCGTGCTCGACAACGGGCCGGGGATACCCGGTGACGAGCTCGATGACGTGCTCAAGCCGTTCTACCGGGTGGAAGGTTCACGCAATCGCAGCACGGGTGGCACCGGCCTGGGACTGGCCATTGCCCACCAGCTGATCCAGGCCATGGGGGGGCGGCTGACCCTGAGCAACCGCGAACAGGGCGGATTGTGCGCGCAGATCGAACTCTCCTGAAGTGCATCTGCGATCGTTGGCAGGAACGGCCTTGGATCTGGATCGGGCCGTTCCTGTAAAACGCGAGGTCGCCTCTACAAACAGATACACAACTGCATCCCTCTGACACACTGCAGATACCCCGCCTCGGCACACTCCCGGTCACACAACCACACCCCGGGAGTCCCTGATGAAAGCCTTCACCTTGCCCTCCGGCTGGAAGCTGTCCGCCGCCCTCGCCGGCCTGACCACCGTTGATCGCCTCGGTAGCTGGAGTGCCGACGTGCCATTACGGGTATTTCTGGCCTGGGAGTTTTTCGAATCCGGCCTGGAAAAATTCAACGGCAGCAACTGGTTCGCCGACCTGCAGTCCAGCTTCCCGTTCCCCTTCAACCTGCTGCCCCCGGAGCTGAACTGGCAGCTGTCGATGTGGGCCGAGTTGGTGCTGCCGTTGCTGCTGCTGTTGGGCCTGGGTACCCGGCTGGCATCGTTGGGTTTGATGGTGGTAACCGTTGTAGCGATAGCGGCAGTGCACTGGCCGGCGCACTGGTCGGGCCTGGCGGAGCTGGCCCAAGGCTATGCCATTACCGACCAGGGCTTCGGCAATTACAAGTTGCCATTGATCTACCTGGTGGCGTTGCTACCCCTGCTGCTCAAGGGCGCCGGGCGCCTTAGCCTCGATCATTGGCTTGGCATGCGGTTCGGCAGATGAGGGTCGGGGGGGGTGCTGCGCAGCCCCCAAAGCCTTCAAACTGTTCCGACAATGACGCCCTGCTCGCGCAATGCCTCCAACAATACCAACCCTTGCTGCACATCCCCGCCCAATGCCTGCAGCCGCTCTCTTCCAGTCCCCTGCTCCATCAGCAACCGATACGCCATAGGTGCCAACCGGGCAAAACGCACCTGCAACCGGGCATCGCGATAAACCAGCAGCAAGCTCGGCGATGCTGGGGCAGCCGTTGGCTGGTAGTCCACGCCAATGCTTTCCACCGGCCAACGATAGGCCAGCACCCGCGCCACACAAGACAACAACGGCTCTCCCGCCAGCAGGTCACCACCCGGGTCATGCGCCGGGTCCTCGGCATCGCTCAGGTACAGTTGCGCCTCGACCCACTCATAGTGCGCCAGCTCCAGCTGCCAAGGGGCGTCCAGCGCTACACGTTGCAAGTAGTCTACGAACGTCTCGGCAATTTCGGTAAACAACGGCGTCTGGCAACGGTAACTGGCGTAGAAATCACGTACTCGGGCGTGCCAGCGCTGCTCGCCCAACACCTGGCGCATGACCGGGAAGCTGCCAGCCAGCAACCCTTCGATGGCACCATAGAACAATTCACGGTAAACCTTCAGGCGCCGGGCCTCGACGCCGGGTGGCGGGGCATGGCGCTGTGGGTCGCGCAGGTGACGGGCCAAGGCATACTGCTGCGCACGCAGGGTCTCATTCATCTGCTTGCCCTCCGGCAGCGCATTGCACAGCACGCATACGCGCCGTCTCGGCCAACAGTTCGGCCAAGGGCGGGTAGTTGAAATCACGTTCAAGCACCGTCGGCTTTACGCCAAAGCGCACGCAAGCGCTGGCGAACAGGGCCCAGACATCCTCCTTCACGGCTGCCCCGTGGGTATCCACTTTGAGGTCCGGCGCTTCATCGTAATGCCCGGCAACGTGCATCCCGGTCACTCGCGCCGGGGGCAAGCCTGCAAGGAATTGCTGGGCGTCGTAGCCATGGTTGCAGGCGTTGACATAAACATTGTTGACGTCCAGCAGCAGGTCACAATCCGCTTCTTCGAGCACCGCCCGGATGAAGTCGAGTTCGCTCATCGCCTGATACGGCGCGGCGTAGTAGCTGATGTTCTCCACGGCAATGCGCCGCTCCAGCTGCTCCTGAGCCTGACGTATGCGCGCGGCCACATGGTGTACGGCTTCATCGGTGAACGGGATGGGCATCAGGTCGTACAGGTGACCGTCATCACTGCAGTAGCTCAGGTGCTCGCTGTACAGCCGCACCTGGTACCGATCGAGAAACTGCCGGGTCTGCTCAAGGAAATGGCGGTCCAGCGGCGCACTGCCACCCAGCGATAAAGACAACCCATGACAGGTGACAGCGAAGCGCTCCGCCAACTGGGCCAAGCCCTTGCCATAGGCACCGCCCACGGCAATCCAGTTTTCCGGCGCACACTCGAGAAAGTCCACCGCACCCGCCTCCATGGCCAGCAGTTCCGGCAACAGGCCACGACGCAAGCCTAACCCGATGTTCAACATCGCAGGAAACATAAAAGTTCTCCAACCAGCACAACGCCCCACCTGGCCAGCAGGAGGAGCGTTGTGGCGTTTCATGGGGTAGAAAGTCAGGGCTTGCCGGTCAGGTGGCTGAACAACCCATCAGGCATGGCTTTGCCATTGGCCTGATAAATCGCCTTGAGGTGATCCGCCGCTTCCTGCTCGGAGATGAAGCCGTCATGGTTGCGGTCGATCGTGTCGAACTCACGGGCACGGTCCTTGGCCACCGCCAGAAACTCATCGCGCGAGACCTTGCCATCGTGATTGCTGTCGGTTTTGGCGAACGAGGCGTCACCGCACTTGCCTTCACCACACTTGCCCTCAGCCCCGGCCTTGGCGCCGGCGCCGCATTTACCCTCACCGCACTTGCCTTCGCTTTGGGAAGCCTTGCCGCTCCCCCCGCACTTGCCTTCACCACACTTGCCCTCGCCGGCCACTTTGGCCGAGGCCAGTTGGTAACCTTGAGCCAGCGGCTCGACGGCGAACGCACTGTTGCTCAATGCCATGCTGCCGATCAGGGCGGCGCCGAGCAGACCGAGGGTGTTTTTTGCTTGAGTCATGATGCAGCTCCACGGGGGTTGGAAAGTGGAGCCATTAGGCCGTTGCTGTTTGTCGTGGATGTATCGTGGCAGGCGCACTTTTGTATGGCAGTAGGTCTGCAGCACAGGCAGATACAGTGCGATACACACCACCCGGCAACGGGCCCCAAGCTGCCTTGGGGCCCTGAGGCGTGATCAGTCTTCCAGCGGTTTGGGCGGGGCCGCTGGCTTGGCGGGCTTGGCAGGCTTGCTGTCCTTGTCCTTGGCTTGCGGGGCCGCGGCTACGGGCTCGGGCGCCGCCACCGCCTTTTCGCTGGCAGGCAGTTCATCGACCGCTTTGAGGATCACCTGTGGGTCGATGGCCTCGCCGGTCTCGTCGTCCTTGAGCATGTGCCGCTCACCGTCCTTGCCCACCAGAATCACCTTGGTCCCCTTGCTCGCACCCAGCTTCAGTTCCCGAATCAGGGCCATTGTGGTCTGCTGCTCGAGGTTCTTGTCCTCTCGCTTGCCCATCATGTTGGCGACGCTGTACAGGACAAGATTGCGCTCCTTGAACGCAGCCTGGGTGGCCGGGTCCTCGAGCGCCTTGTTCAGCCCTCGCAACGTAGGGTCGGCACTGCTGGGAGCGATAACCACCAATGGTCTGGCCTTGCCCAGTTCCTTGGCTAGAGGCGCATCACTGTCTGCGGCAAACAGGGGGCCGGCAACAGCAAGCAAAGTTGCGAGGGTCAGTGACCGGACAAGCATGCGTATCTCCTTATTGTCTCGATATACCAATGACTACAGATCACGGAGAAAAATCCGACAGGAGCCTAAACCACTTCATTCCAGAACGGGGTGTGCAAAAGTAACTGTCGATTTCCGAGCCACCTGAAGCCAAGACTACGGCGCTGCTACAAACCACTGTCAGCACGATTGAGCATAGCCCAAAGCCGCTTTGGCAGGGCCAGGCAGCCCTTGATCTGAGCGCAGGTCAACGCACATCGATCGCTGGCCCCTTGGGGCCGACTTCCATCGCGTGAATCGTCATATCCAGCATCAGCCCTCTGCGTGCAGCGCGCTGAGCATCACGAATGGCATCCGCCTGGTCGATCATGGCCCCTTCGGTCAGCGCTTCGTCGTCAAGCACGGTTTCAAGCTGCCTTCTGAACGGCAGGTCGACCGCAGCGAATTGCTCAGGATGGGAACGTTCCAGGTGCGCCTGCCAGAATTCACGGTCAACCATGGAGCGGGCAATCTCTTCCGGCGTTTCTGCATCCCGCACCGCAGCCTCTGCTTCTGCAAGGTCCGCATCCAGGACGCCCGAGATCGCAAGAAAGCTCATTTCGCCCACCTGCAATGGCAGGTCGAGACGCTCCCTCAGCCCGATCCTGAAAGCCAACCCCACCTCGCTTCCTTCCAGCGTCCTGCCATGCTGTAACGCCCATCGGGTAGCGAACATGTCGACTGCATCCTGGCGCCATAAACGTCTGCCCAGGTCTAGCAAAGCGCGTTCGCTTCCTCCCTTGGCCGCGTGCTCAACCTGCCAAACCAGCAAATTCAGTTCAAGGTTGCTCAAGCACCAGGTTGCACCATCCTGGCACCCCCACTCATCATTGGCCACGGACAGCAAGTTCTGCCGCAGCTCCGGCGTAATGGCCATCGCTTGTAATACCCCCATTACCCGATTGCCCAGTGCACGCGGATTGACACGAAAGTCTTCGGACAGCAACAACTGGCGAAGCACACGGAAAAAACGCTCGGCGTCCTGTCCTACATCCAGCGAGTCCCAGGCAGAAAGCATCAAGCCGCGATGCTCCGGGGCCACGGCATCCCCCCAGACTTCACGCGCGTGCTGCAGCCGCAGAAGCACTTGCTCCTCGTCGTGGGCAGGATCGTCGCTACTCAACGAAGCCTGCAAGCGTAACGTCTGGGCCTCGCCCAAAGGGTTCGCATTCAAGCGAAACCGCCGCCGATGCCACAGGGGCAACTGGTAGAAACCCTCTGGAATGTGCCTGATCCGGTTATCCCGCAAGTCGACGGATACCAACTGATCGTTGTCGAACACGCCCAGTGGAAACTGCGAGATCTGTGTGGCGCGCAAGCTGAGCCAACGCAATTCAGCCAAACCCGCCAACGTGAACCGGCTCCCCAGAGGGTTATGGGAAAGGTCGAGAGACTGCAGGCTCGTGCAACTGGCCAATGTGGCGGTTTGTGCAGTGTTCAGGACGATGCGGTTGTTGGTCAGGCTCAGATGCCGCAGCTGCGCTATCTGTAGCAACGGCTGCGGAAGGCGCGTCAACAGGTTCCCTCCCAGATCGAGGGTTTGCAGGTTAGGGAAAGCCAGCAATAAGCTGCTTGGCACCTCCAGTAGGTCAAGGTGCAACAGAGACAGGCTGGTAACGCCCCTGAAGCTGACCTGCACGGGAATGTTGGGCAAGCCGCCCGGTCTGAAATTACAGAACATGACGTGGAGGTTTTCCTGGGCATTGATTTGCAGTTCCCCCACACCCACCGACCGCCTCCAGCAATTGAACAACGTCTGGCGTAAAGCCTCTCGATCTTCCCTGACATCGCCCTGCGCTCGTGCCACCCAGGTATTCAGTGTGATGCGGAGCACCGCAAACTCATTGCGAAGGTCAGCCAGTACTTGTTCAATCTGATGCCCGGAACGCCTGGCGTCATCGACGAAGGTCTCGACCTGCTCATCACTCAACCACGGAAAGAGATCGCGCAGCGTGGCCCTCAGGGCACGCCCCCTTGATGCAAAACCACCTACTCCGCCGCCCCCCAGTGGGTAGCCAATACGTCCATCGGCCAAGCGCATCGGCCCTCGAACAGCACCCGGGCGTACCGCGCCAAGCAAACGACTGATCTCATCACGATGGCGTACCGCTTCGCGCCCCAGTATCACCCTGAGGTTGTGCGAGAATGGATCACCGATCCCCATCGCCTCCCGTTGTACATCGGTATAGGCTGGCGCCATGACGTCGAACAACTCACCTGCCTCACCACACGCCCTGCCGTGGCTGTCATGCAGCTGAAAGGAACCCTCCAGGTGCACCAGGTCGAACGCCCCCTGCCCTTGCTCGGTCTGCGCCAGCATCGGCCCGCCCAGCCAACCTTCGTACACCCGCCAGCACACCCCTCGCTCGCCCCCAGGCAGATACCGCAACAAGCCCACGACTACCCGTGCCAGGTCTGCATGCTGCGGCGTATCAAGGTACAACGCCTCAAATACCCGAGCCTGGCGGGTAGCCAGCACACTGCCCCTTGCCGCCTCGGCCAACCCCAGTGCAACCCTGCCGCTGGATAGCAACCGTGTGCGGTCAACGCTGGTGGCAGCCTGTACCAATGCTTGCGCACCGCGCACGCTCAGCCCAGGGAAGACCCGGCGCAACGCTGCGCTGCCAAGGGTGTCGTCGGGCTGCAAGGCTTCGAAAAGGTGCTGCAGCAATGTTCGCCGCTGCGCCCATGCCAACGTAGCCAGCGCCTGATCTGTCAGGCCACTCGCGCCTGGCAAGTGCCGAGCGTGATCGAGCACTGTTGCATCTTCTACCGGCTCGCCGCTGCGCAGACGGCCAATCATGCTGCGGATGCGTTGATCAAGCCTGACCCGCTCCACACTGTCGATCATCCCGGGGCTCGGTGCCTGGGCGTGTACATGCAGGCCACGCACGTCATCGCCATCAAGACCATGGAACAGCAGAACCTGATCGATCTGTTCGTCATTCAGCCCATTGAAGGGTTCACCCAAACGCCGAAACATGCGGTATTTGTCGGTCCACCGGGCCGGTTGCTCGCTCCACAACCGCCAGGCACCTGCGCCATTGTGGCGCAGCAACGGCCCGTGGCCGTCGACCGGATACAACTGCCATTGATCATCACCCGCCTCTGCCACGCGATAGTGATGCCCGTCCATTTCGATCCAGGCCAGCCCATCCTGACGCCGAATACCCAAGGCGTCCAGGCTCGAGGCTGCAACGGGTGCCTGGCTTTGAAACGGGGTCACGTCTTGTTGCCAGAGTTTCTCAGTGCCATCCTCCAGCCGAGCCGGCACCAGGTCATCGACCTGCGCAGAGCGCGCCCAAACCCGTCGAGCGACACCAACCCCGGCTACCGTGGTCGCCAGCACGGCAAGGTCTGTCGCCACGTGGGTCAAATGGTCGAGCGCCTCCTGACGATCGCCTTCCTGCCAGGCCTCGGCGCCATGGTAGACCTCAGCCAGTAGTTCGCAGGCCGTCACGGCCAGCAGCGCCAGGCCAAGCCCAGGCAGGAAGAAACTGGCCAGGTTGAGCAGCGCCCATCCTTCGGCTTCAAGGCGCAGGTCATGCTGGCGCTGAACCTCACGATCCAGTCTGGCCACAGGGACCGCTATCATCGCCGCATCTTCCTTGATCTGGTGGATACGTGCCTGTGCCAGGCTGATGAACAATGGCTGCGGGTAAGCCTGCAAGTGCGGTTCGAGATCGCGAAAAGCCCAGCCCGGCAGGCCATCGAAGCGCTCCGCGACCTGGGCGAAAAAAGCCTGGCTGTCGCGCCGCAGCACGAAGCGGCTGAAAAAACGCCGGTAAGCCTTGTCTCGCAAGCGACGGCCCAGTTCGCGGTTCAGTTTGTCGATGCTCTCGAACGCGCGCCAGGGCGAAAAAGGGTCTCCAGGCACGTAAAGCAACACCCGACGCGTCGTGTTGAACAGGACGCCCTGCTCGACCACTACGAACACTGTCACCTGCTCAATCCGGCAACCCAGCAATTTCAGTTGCCTGGCCTGCACAAGGTCGCCCGCCAAGCGCGGCAGCTCGCCCTTCTCGCACACAGCCACCATCAGATTGAGTTCGCTGGCATCCAGCGTTCCCTCCTGCCTGGCTTTGTAGGCGTCCACAAGCATGGTGTAGCGCGTGGCATCTACAAGCTGTGATACCAGGCGCTCGGCACTGCCAGTGGGCGAGAGGACGGCATCCAGATGACGTTGATAGCGCTCACCCAGGTCCAGCTCACGACACAGTCCGGCAAATTCGATGCTCGTAGGGAGTTTGACCGTGCCATGGCGTGGAAGCAGCAGGCGGTTACCGCGCGGCTGACCACCTTCCTGCGCCTGCGCGGCCGTGAAGTTGCGCAATGCTACTTCGAGCAGCGGCTTTTCTTCATACACCACGTCAGTCAGGTGCGCGCCTACCGGCTGACTGTTGATCACAGGCTCCCGGCGGCCCTCCAGAAACCTGAGCAAGTACGGGTTACGGCCAAGCCCGTAACGCTCGTCAAGGGCCTTCCCCAAGGCTGATGCGACGAAACTGTCGAGGCCCTCGATACCTCGCAGCACCGCCTTCACGTGCTCACAGCAGCGAAGGCTGTTTGCCAATGCCTTGCCGATCTCAGGCAGTTGCTCAGCCGGTGCATGACGCAACCAGGGCGGCAGGCGCCTGCCGATGATGCCGTCCTGGAAAGTATCGATGGCGGCCTGCGCATCTGACGGCACAGTGGTGTCCATGGCTGGGGGCCTCTTCATGAAAAGAAGCCAGACTAAGTCGCCTGCCCCGCGCCAGGCGCTATATAACTAATGCCTGCGGCCAAACAACCGGCCACCCGCTAGTTGAGCAGACGTGGCGCTGCATTCCTGTCCAGCGCTTCCAGGGTCAACTGCAGCAACATCGCATGCTCCCGTTGCTGATTGCTGATCTGTAGCCGTGCGATCTCCTCTTGCCGGTTACCCGACGCCATCAACCGTTCCAATTCATCGTGTATGCGTTGCGGCACTTGCAAGCGCGCAGGGAACATCTTGCGCAGGTAGTCCTGCCAGAACCACTGCTCCGACAGAAAATGCGCAACACCTTCCGGGGTCTGTCTGGCCAGGACGATGTCACGGGCCAAGCGCACGTCTTGCTCGGTCAGGGCCGGAATACCTGCATAGAGCATTGCATCTGGCTGAGCGGGTAAATCCAAAGACTTGCGCAAGGTGATCCGGTATGCCAAGGCGAACTCGATCGACTCATTGCCCGCCCCCACCCGCTGGGCATGTTCAGCGGCTATCTGGTCGAGCAACGCCAACCGCCACAAGCGACCACCGAGCCATAGCAAGGCCCGCTCAGGTTGCCGGGCAAACTCGCCACGTCGCGCACGCCATATCATCACTCGCAGTTCCAGGTCAGCGAACCTAGCGGTGGCGTTATCCTGGCAATCGGTCGCCGCAGCGTGCTCGAACAGCTCATTCTTGAGGGCATCGTCCTCAGTCATAGCCTGGAACATTTCGAACACGCGGGCTGCCAGCGCGGACGCAGTCGAGGAAAACCTGAAGGCACCCGATGCTGTCAGCACCGACAGGGTGTTGAAGAACTCAGCCGATTGCTCCTCGGCCTCGAGATGGACCCACAGCGCAGCCATTTCATCGCGACGCTCGTCTGGCAACACATCCAGAAAGCGCAGCCGGTAAGGCACGCGACTCGCCTCAAGCCAATGCCAGGTAGAAAGCCCATCATGCGCAGCCGCCAGTAGATTGCCGGAAAGCTCGACCCTGCCCGAGCGCCACAGCTGCGACAGATGAAAACCATCGGGCAGCTCGGAAATACGGTTGCCGCTGAGGTTCAGGGTGTGCAGTGCTGGCGCGTCCATCAGCCCGTAGGGGAACACGGGCATCTGGGTGTTCGACAGGTGCAGGGCATTGAGCTCGCTCATTGCGAGCACGGAAAATGCCCTGCGCAATGGGTTGTCCGATAGGTTCAGGTACACCAGGGAACGGCAATCCGCCAGGATCAACGCCTGGCTTTGGTCGAGAACGATCTGGTTACCCGACAGGTCGAGCACTTCCAGCCTTTGCACAAGCATCAGCGGCAAAGGCAAACGCCTGAGTCGGCAATTGGTGATTTCCAGGTTGCGCAAGTTGGGAAACGCGCGCAGGAACTCATCCGGAACCCGCTCAACGCGCATCGAGCGCAAGGCCAGGATCGAGACATGGGGAAAGCCCACTTGCACCGGTAGGGCCGGCAGTTGATATAAACCGCTGCCGGTCTGGGTCAGCATGAAGCCTCCGTCTGCCGCTGCCGCTTCCCCTTGCAGTTCCGGGACAAGGCAGCGCCAGCAGTCGATCAGCCCCTTTTTGAACTCACGCCGGGCGGCCAGTTCCGGTGTCGGGAAGGCACTGCGTACCCACTTGCTCAAGTGACTCTTGAGCAGTCTGTACTGCTGCTCCAGCATTTGTAACCTGGCTTGCGCGTTGCCTGACTCCAGCCAGCGGCCGATCTGCTCGTCGCTGAAGGCTGGGTACAGGTCTCGCAGCCGGGCCTGAAGCGCCCTCGGCCTGGACAACTCCAGCGCCGCCCAGAGCCTACCGCCAGCCATGGGATAGCCAACCCGGCCATCAGCAAGACGTTGCGGCGCAAGAAACGAGCCGCTCGGCCGCTCCAGCCTGAGCAGGTTCACCACGGCTTGGCGTTGGTCGATAGCAACGTTTGCCAGCGCCTGGCGCAGTGCGGGCACGAACGGCTGGCCTTGGCCGATGGCCGCTTGCGATGCGTCGTCATAGGCCGCGGCCAGGGTCTGGAACAACTCGCCCGCCTCACCGGCAGGCGTGTGCGCCTGGGTACGCAGGCGGAACAACCCATGCCGGTGAAACAGGTCAAACGTGTGCCCCGATCCCTCGATCATCAGTAACGGTTCGCTGGCATCGCCGTCAAACAGTCGCCACCCCCGCCCGCCAGCCCCCGGCACGTGCACCAGCAGATTCAGCACGACCCGCGCCAGGTCGAGGTTCTGCGGGGTGTCGAAGCTCAGCGCCTCGTACACCCGTGCCATGCGAATCCGCGCAACCTGCAACCTCGCCGCCTCGGCCATCAATAACGGCACGCGCCCCGTCTCACGCAGAAGCTGCAGGTCATCCTCGCTGGCATCGCGCAGCACCTCATTCGCCGCCAAGCGGTGCAGACTGGCAAAATCCCCACGCAGTGGGCGGCCAGTTTCGGTGTCGGGATTCTGCTCCTCGTACAACGTCTGCAGCAGCTTTCGTCGCCCGGCCCAAGCCACATCGGCCAACGCTGCCCCGTCCTTGCCAGCCGCCTGTGGGAGGCTCATGACCCGCTCCAGTAGCTGTGGGTCGGCGGTGGCCGCCCCCTCGCGCAACCGGTTGACCAACGTACCTATCCTGCCAGCGAGCAGCACGCGCTCGACGGTGTCGGCCAGCACTGCCTCCGGCGGTCGGCCATACACATGCCATGCTCGCAAATGCTCGTCATCGAGGCCATGGATCGCCAGCGACTGGTCGATCTGCGCGTCATCGAGGTCGCTGAATGGCCTGCCCAGGCGGCGGAACAACTGGCGAGTGTCGTCCCACTCGGCAGGTTGCTCGCACCACAGCCGCCACGCACCGGCACCATTGTGGCGTAGCGGCGGCGCATAGCCCTGATAAGGCAGCAGTTGCCAGTGCTCATCCTCGTTGCGCCAAGTTATCTCATACCAGTGGCCATCCATGCTGATCCAGCGCCGCTCGCCCAGGCGGTGCATACCCTCCGTATCCGGCACCGCTGTGTCCGGCGGGCTTTCGCGGCGATAGGGCCGCAGATCCGCGTTCCACAGTTTTTCCTCACCGTTTTCCAGCTGCGCCGGCACCAGTTTGTCCACCTCGCTCCAGGCGCGTCGCGCCGTAGCGACTACGGCAACGGTCGCACCTATAGCCAGCAACCCTTTGCCTACATTGAGCAGATGCGCCAGCGCTGCATTGCGCTCGTTCTCCTGCCAGTCCCCGACGGCCTGGAACGTCTGTTCAAGCAGCTCCCAGGCCATCACCCCCAGCAACACCGCGCCAATGCCCGGAACGAAGAACCCTGCAACGCCCACCAGGGTCCAGCCTTCAGCGCGCAGACGGCGGCCATGCTCGGCCTGGACCTCGCGATCGAGCATGGCCACGGGCGGGGCGATGATCGCAGCATCGTCCTTGATCTGGGCAATCCAATCGCCAGCAAGCTGTTCGAACAGCGGCAAGCGATAGGCAGAAGTCTGCTCATCGAGGTCCCTGGTTGCCCAGATGGCCACGTCATCGAGCCGTTCGCTGACGGCCGAGAAGAATCGCTGGCTATCGCGACGGCGCACGAAGCGATTGAAGAAACGCCGGTAGTCATCTTCGCGCAGGCGTTTGCCAAGCACCCGGCGGGCATAATCTTCCAGGTCGCTACGCACGCTCCAGGGGCCTTGCGGGTCACCCGGCACGTAAACCAATACGCGCTTGCTGGTGTTGTACAACAAACCTTCGTCGATCACATCCAGCACTACGATCTGCTGCAGACGGCAGCCGAACAGTTCCAGTTGCCGAACCCTGACCGGCTTTCCTTCAAGCTTGCCGAGCACATCGTGAAGGCAAAGCTCCACTACCCACTGCAGCTGGCCTGCGCTCAACACACCTTGCGCCCTGGCCTGAAGGGCGTCCACCAACATGCTGTAGCGTTGCCGTCGCGCCAACAACGCTCTGATTCCGGGCTGGAGAACGGCGTCCAGATGCGCCTGGTATTTCTGGCCAAGATCCAGCGTTCGGCACAACGTGGCGAAGCCCGGTGCAGAAAGCTCGCTACGCTTGGCGCCGCCCTCATCGACCAGGCAATTGCCACGCGGCTGCTCGCGCGCCTGCTGTGCGGTGAAATTGCCTAAAGCGGCCTCGAACAGAGGGATATCGTAGTAGTCGGTGCCAGGCACCGGAACTCGGCTGGTCACATAATTGATCGTGGGCGAGGTGAAGGTGTACCACTGGCGAAAATACAGCTGATCAAGGTCGAGGTCGCCGCGGGCACTGAGCGCTTGCTGCAGCAAGGGCCGGGTAAAATCATCCAGGTTGCGCAGCCTCGCCAACGCTGCCGACAAGCCTTCGCGGCAGGCCAGCAACGCTGGCAGCGCCTCGCTCAAGTACTGGTATTCGGCCCTGCCCAACTGCGCTATCCAGGCTGGCAGCCGCTGCGCGATGTACTGGTCCTGGCCTGCTTGCACGATGGCAAGGGTATCGACCGTATTCGATGGTTGGTTTGCATTGCCCTGCATATCTGCCTCCGCGATGACGTGGAGGCGCGAGTTTGCACAGTGTTGCGTCGGACCGACGCCTAGCTATCTACCACCCGTTCAGAACAGCAGCAATTGCTGGTCGGTAAGGCGCGTGAAGTCATCGCCGACAAAAGGCAGGATGGCATCTGCCACCGGTTGAAGCTGACGGCTGATGTAGTGATCGTAGTCGATCGGTGCCTGCAGGTTTTCCAGCGGCTCAGGGCCGGCGGTGGTGATCACGTAACTGATCCAGCCCCCACGCTGGTACTGCAGAGGGCGTCCCAGACGTTTGTTGTACTCGTCGGCAAGGCGTGCGGCACGCACATGCGGCGGCACGTTGCGCTGGTAATCGGCCAGCGGGCGACGCAGGCGCTTGCGATAAACCAGCAGTTCGTCCTGCTCGCCGGCCAACGTTCGCCGCACGTACTCGCGGACATAATCTCGGTAGGGCTCGCTGCGGAACACACGGCCGTAGAGTTCCTGCTGGAACTGCCGGGCCAGCGGTGACCAGTCGGTGCGCACCGATTCCAGGCCCTTGTAAACCATTTCTTGCGAACCGTCGGCCCGCTGCACCAGGCCGGCATAGCGCTTTTTACTGCCTTCATCGGTACCGCGGATGGTGGGCATCAGGAAGCGTCGGTAATGCACCTCGAACTGCAGTTCGAGGGCGCTCTGCAGGTTCATGGTCTCGTGCAGATGGGCTTGCCACCATTGGTTGACCTTTGCCACCAGCTCGCGGCCGATGCGCGCCGCGTCCTCCTCGGCGTGGGCCCCCTTGAGCCAGACAAAGGTGGAGTCGGTATCACCGTAGATCACATCGTAGCCACACGCCTCGATCAGGGACCTGGTCTGGCGCATGATCTGGTGGCCGCGCATGGTGATCGACGACGCCAGGCGCGGGTCGAAGAAACGGCAACCGCTGGAACCCAGCACGCCATAGAAGGCATTCATGATGATTTTCAAAGCCTGCGACAGCGGCGCATTGCCCTCGCGCTTGGCTGCTTCCCTGCCCTGCCACACCCGTTCGACGATGGCTGGCAGGCAGTGCTGTGTGCGTGAAAAACGCCCACCGCGAAAACCCTCGACCGAATGTGCGTCGTCAGGCAGACGCAGGCCTTCAATCAGCCCGACAGGGTCGATGAGAAAGGTACGGATGATCGACGGGTACAGGCTCTTGTAGTCCAGCACCAGCACCGAATCGTAAAGCCCCGGCCGCGAATCCATGACAAAACCGCCGGGGCTGGCTTCGTCAGGGCGGCTGCCAAGGCTGGGCGCGACAAACCCAAGACGGTGCATCTGTGGAATGTACAAGTGACAGAACGCAGCTACCGACCCACCGCTGCGGTCCACGGCCAGCCCCGTCACCGACGCACGCTCGAGCAGGAAGTCGAGCAGCCGGGTATGGGCGAAAATGCGCGTGACCAGTTCGCAGTCCTTCAGGTTGTAGTGCGCCAGGGCCGGTTTGTCTTCGGCGAAGCGGCGGTTGATCTCGTCCATGCGTTGGTACGGCGTGTCGATGGCCTTGCCTTCGCCCAGCAGGGTCTGGGCGACGTTCTCCAGGCTGAACGAGGGAAAACTCCAGGTAGCCGAACGCAACGCCTCGATGCCATCGATCAGCAAACGCCCCGGCGCATCGGCAAAAACGTGGCCACCACCGGCATGGCTGCGCAGGGTCATGGCCGCACCGTTGCGCCCCAGCGTCAGTGGCACCTGCAACGACTTGGCATGCTCATGCAGCAGGCGCAGGTCGAACTGCACCAGGTTCCAGCCAATGATCGCGTCCGGGTCATGCCTGGCCATCCACTGGTTGAGCCGGGTAATCAAAGCGGCGCGATCGGCGCAATACTCCAGGTCGAAGTCAAGCTCGGCGGCATCGCCGTTGGCCGGGCCGAGCATGTACACCTGGCGCTGGCCACAGCCCTCCAGCGCGATACTGTACAGCTCGCCACGCTCGCTGGTCTCGATGTCCAGCGACACCAGGCGCAGCGGCGGGCGATAACCGGGCGAGGGTTTGAGCTGGGCATCGCCGAGGACGCCCTGGGCATCGGGTTGGCCGGTGAACTGCACCGGGGCAGTGATGAACCGCTCCATCAGGTAGCGTTCGGGTGGGCGGATATCCGCTTCGAACACCTCGACACCCGCCGTACGCAGGCGTTGCTCCAACTGCATCAGTTGCCGGTGCTGCCGGCAGTACAACCCCAGCACCGGGCGCTGGTCGAAGTCTTTGAGGGCCAGTGGCCGCAGCTCGACGCCGGGCTCGTTGGCCAGCAACACCCGCGCATGCGCCTCATGCGTCTGCGCAATGAACGCCACCGAGACCTGTGGCGCCAGGCGTAGCTGCCGTGGCCCCTGATCGGTTGCCAGCCAGAACTCCACGCAGGTGCCTTCGGGCGTGTCATGCCAATGACGGGTCAGCACAAAACCCTGCTGCAACTCCACTGCGTCGACCTCTGCTGAAAAACGCAATTCTACGCTAGCGGGCCCCCGCCACGAAGCCACTTCTGCGCGCCGCCCAGGTCAGCAACAAGGCCACCGCGATCAATGCCAACACCACCCCGCCAAAGGCCTCGGTCCCGCCCCCGACGAGCAACGCGCCACCCACGATCCCGCCCAAGGCGATAGCGCTGTTCCACACTGTCACCAGCATCGATTGCGCCACATCCCCGCCCTCGCCCGCCGCATCGGCACAGGCGGTCTGCAGCAGGGTCGGTGCGCCACCGTAGGTCAAGCCCCACAGGGCGATGCTCAGGTACATCAACCACGACGACGCCTGCCCCAATGCCAGCGTGGCCAAGGCAAAACCGGTCAAACTCAGCAACACCAGCTTGCGCAGGTGTCGGTCGACCAGCATCCCCACCAGGCCGATTCCGGCCAGGGCCGAAAGGCCAAACACCATCAGCACCGGGCCAATGTCCGCCGCCATGCCGGCCGCCGCCAGCAGCGGCACAATGTAGGTGTAGAGGATGTTGTGGCCAAGGATCCAGGTCAGGATCACCAGCAGCACGATCAACACCCCCGGCGTGCGCAGCACCTGCATGGCCGCCGGGCGCTTGCCAGCGGCATGCCCCGGGTACTCCGGCACCGAGCGCAGCACCCACACCACCAGCAGCAACGCCACCAGGGTGACCAGCACAAACGTTGCACGCCAGCCCAGCCCAGCGCCCAGCCAGGTGGCAATGGGCAGCCCGAGCGACAACGCAATCGGCTGCCCGAGCATGGCCAACGCCATGGCCCGGCCCTGCAACGGTGCCGGCACCATGCGCCGGGCATGGCCAGCGATCAGGCCCCATGCCAAGCCGGCCGCAGCCCCCGTGAAAAAGCGCAGCACCAGGGTCAGGCTGTTGGAGCCCGACAAGGCCGTCAGCCCGTTGAACAGCACGAAGCCGAGGATCGCCAGCAACAGCGCCCGGCGCCGATACCAGCCTTGGGTCAACGTAACCAACGGGATGGCGGTCAGTAACGAGCCCAAGGCATACGCCGTGACCCATTGCCCGGCCATGGCCTGGCTGATGTGCATGCCGTTGGCGATCTGGTCGAGCAAGCCCGCCGGCAGGGTTTCGCTGAGGATGGCGATAAAGCCAGTCATGGCCAGCGCCAGCAGCCCGCTGACGGGCAGACGCTCGCTGCTGGCGTCCAGCAACGGTGGGGAGGATGTCTGGGACATTGCAATTGCCTTGAGTTGGAAAACAAGGCGGACAGTCTGCAAGCAAGGCCACTGCGGAAAAAGACGGGTACAATGCCGCTCACCCCGGACACCTGTGTCCGCAATCAGGAATGCAGCATGGACAGCCTCAGCGGCTTCGTGGTGTTCAATCGGGTGGCTGAAACCCGCAGTTTCGTCGCCGCAGGCCAATCGCTGGGCATCACTGCCTCGGCCGTGGGCAAACGCGTGGCGCGCCTGGAAAGCCGCCTGGGCGTGCGCCTGTTCCACCGCAGCACACGCAGCATTACCCTCACCGCCGAAGGGATGATGTTCCTCGAGCGCAGCCGACGCATCCTTGCCGAAATAGAGGCCACCGAGCAGGAACTGTCGCAGGCCATCGAAACGCCGCGCGGGCGCCTGCGGGTGAGCATGCCGCAGGTGACCAGACTGGTAATGCCGGCACTGGCCGAGTTCATGGCACTGTACCCACAGGTTGAACTGGACCTGGACTTCTCCGACCGCATGGTGGATATCGTCGGCGAAGGCTTCGATGTGGTGATGCGCGGCGGGCAGCCGGTGGACTCCCGGCTCAGCGCCAAATTCCTGGGGCACTTTCAGCACCGCCTGGTGGCCTCGCCCGAGTACCTGCGCGAACGCGGCACACCCTTGCACCCACGCGACCTGGCGGCGCATACCTGCCTGCATTATCGATTCCCCAGCAACGGCAAACTGGAAACCTGGCCGCTGCGCCAGGAGCATCCCGAGCAAGCCTATGACATCCCCATCTCGATGGTCTGCAACCACGTCGAAACACGCGTCTGCTTTGCCTTGAACCACCGCGGCATTACCTGTCTGCCGGACTTCAACGTGGGTCGTGAATTGGGCAATGGCTCGCTGGTCAGTGTGCTCGACGACTTCATGGAACGGCGCGGCAGCTTCTATCTGCTGTGGCCGTCCGGGCGGCAGATGCCGCCGAAGTTGCGGGTGTTCATCGATTTCATGCTCGAGCGGGTGTTCAACCGTACAGGTAGTTGATGTCCTTGTAGGCCAGTGGTGGAACCTGGCCCAGCAGGAAGTCGCGCAGCTTGTGCATCTGCCGCGCTTTTGGGCTGGCCTTTAGCCAGGTCATGTAGTACCCGTCACCGGTGGCCACTGCGTGCTTGAACGGCGTGGCCAGGCGCCCGGCCTGCAGGTCGGCACTGGCCAGCACCAGGTCGACCACCGAAATACCCAGGCCTTGCTGGGCAGCCGAAATGCCTTGGTCGAGCGTATCGAACACTTGCCCCTGGTCGATGCTGATCTCCAGTGCGCCCATCCGCGCCAGCCAGCGCCGCCAGTCCCGCCGGTCGGGTGACGGGTGCAGGAACTCGCATTGGGCGAGGTCTGCAAGGGCCGGTTGAGCCTGTGGCATGTAGTCGGGCTGGCACACCGGGATAAGCCATTCATCGAACAGCTTGAAACTCTCGATATCAGCGGGAAAACGCCCGCTGGCCAACAGGATGGCGCAGTCGTAGGGCTCGGAATAGAAGTCCACGGTGTCGATATCCATCCACACGCTGGACAGTTGCACACTGCAGTTGTCATCGGCCTTCTTGAACGCATCCAGCGCCCGCAACAGCCAGCGCATGGTGAGCGTTGACGGCGCCTTCAGGCGCAGGCCGTAGCGGTCCTGGCGCAGCAACGCGCAGGCATTTTCGATGATCTTGAAGCCAACCTTCAGCTCTTGCGACAGCAGGCGCCCGTGCTCGGTCAGGCTCAGTTTCGGGCCACGCCGCTCGAACAGGTCGCAGCCAAACAGGGCTTCCAGGGTCTTGATGTGATGGCTGACCGCCCCCTGGGTCAGGGCCAGTTCTTCCGCCGCACGGGTAAAAGAGCCATAGCGAGAGGCCACCTCGAAGGCACGCAGGGCGTGCAAGGCCTGAATCCGTTCCGACATGGCGACGTCCCGAGCATGAACAAGACTAATAGTAGGTCATAGTTCCACGCGTTTTACAACGTCGAGAGCGTCTCGGAAAATGCAGGTAAATAATAAACATAACCAAGATCCTGCCTGCATATGACTGGAACGTTCACTTAATCAACGCCTGGGGAAATCATGTTTACGGGATATGGAAATTGCTATCGCCTGGATGCGCTAGAGCAGGCCGTTGAACATGGATGCAATACGCAACACTGGACCTTCAAAACCATAGAACACTTTCGCAGTATCCTCGCCAACCCCGAATTCCCTTGCCTGTTCGGCCGCAAGGCGGTAAATGGCGAAACCTGCCACATCCTCTTCGCCCGCGCCGAGCAACTGGCCGATGACATCGCCCAGGGCCTGGCTGACTACGTGGGTACCGTCGCCCCGATCACACCCAAGCAGCGCATCGGCAGCCCACTGGTGGTGTTTCTCGAAACCGCCGCCGATTACACCCTGGCCGAACAGCAGGCGCTGGCCTGGAAGGTGCTGCGTGGCGTGCATGCGCGCGACCCGCACCCCTGGCCGCAGGGCATGCCCACCGACCCCGACGACAACGGCTGGTCGTTCTGCTATGCCGGCATGCCCTTGTTCATCAACATGAACTTCCCCGGCCACCAGCAGATGAAAAGCCGCAACCTGGGGCATCACATCACCTTCGTCATCAATCCACGGGCGAACTTCGACGAAGTGGCCAACGCCAACACCGAGAGTGGCAAACGCATCCGCGAGCGCATTCGCGAGCGCGTGCACCACTACAACGACGGTGTAATGCCCGACACCCTTGGCTTTTTCGGCGACACCGACAACTACGAATGGAAGCAATACCAACTGCAGGAGGCAGGTTCGCTCAACCCGTCACGCTGCCCGTTCCACGCACATGCCGCACACCCTGCGACACCCGACTTACTGATCGAGAACTGACCGTGAATACCGCACTCACCTTCACCTATGCCCTCACCGTCCTGCTGCTCATCGCCACCCCCGGCCCGGTGGTGGCGCTGATCGTCAACACTGCGGCTGCCTCCGGCTCGCGCAAGGCCATGTTCACCGCCGTTGGCACCAACTGGGCCTCACTGGTGCTGATCGGCGCCGCAGCCTGGATCATCCTCACCAGCGCCGCCATCGACAAGGCATGGCTCAGCACCATGAGCCTGCTAGGCTGCCTGTTCATCGGCTACATCGCCGTGGGCACGCTGAGGGACGCCCTGCAGGCGCCGGCCCCGGAGGCGGCGAGCGAGGCGCCCAAGGCCGCGCGTGGCGGGCTGCTGCAAGGCTTCATGGTGGGTATTTCCAACCCCAAGGACATCATCTTCTTCATCGCCTTCTTCCCACAGTTCATCCAGATCACCGAGTCGTTCGGCAAAAGCATGGTGGTGTTGTCGCTGCTGTGGGTGGCCATCGATTTCGCCGTGCTCAGCCTGTACATCTTCGCCATCGGCAAAATCGCCTCGCAGCGCAGCAACCGCGTGATCAGCCTGGCTTCGGGCGTTGCCCTGCTGCTGATCGCCGCCGGCGGCCTGCTGTACAACCTTAACGAACTGGCGGCCTGACCCTGATGCGAAGTGCCCGTTGCAACAGAAGGAAAGACCATGACAGCGACTGATACGGGCCCGCCTCCTTCGCCGCTGCAACAGGACTACCAGCGCTTTCTGCTGCTGGGCAGCCGCCGTGCGCCGCACACTGTGCACGTGCATGAAACCGGCTACCGCTCCGGCACCATCAACACCGATGCCCTTGGCCTGCGCTACAGCCATTGCGCCGGGAAGCGTTTTTCGGCGGCCGAACGCGGCGGCGCTTCACGTATCAACCTGCTGGTCGGCGGCTCCACGGCCTTGGGCATCGGCGCCAGCTCCGACGAACACACGGTGGCCTCGCACCTGTCGGCGCTCACCGGCGAGGTCTGGCTGAGCCTGGCCGGTTGCGGGCTCAATGCCAGCCAGGAGCTGCTGATGTTCCTGACTCACCAGCACCGCCTTGGCCAGCTCGGCCACGTGGTGGTGCTCAGCGGCCTCAACAGCCTGGCCCACGAAGCGCTGAGTGAAGTGCTCGGCAGCCCCAACAACCCACTGCACGCCAAGGCCTACCAGGCTTTTCTCAACAGTTTCAGCGAAGGCCTGCAGCCTGCCGCACCACCCCGCAGGCCGTCACTGTGGCGGCGCATCGGCCAGGCCCTGACCACGCCTGCGGCCCAAGCCCCGGTCATCTGGCCGCTTTCGCCCCCGGAAAAGCGCCTGGCCCGCGCGGCCGACAGCATTGGCCGCACCTTGCGTCAGTGGGACCGGCTGCTGGCAGACAGCCACGCTACCCTCACCTTCATCCTGCAGCCGTTGCTGCCCTGGTGCCGGGACACCCTGCCTGCTGGCGAGCAGGCCATGCTGGCCGCGCTGGAACAACAACCGGCAAACTTCGACCGGCTGCTGGACGGCGCATTCGACAGCCAGTTGCACTCGGCCTTCTTCCGCCGCATCAAAGGCCAGGCCGACCCGGTGCCCTGCTATGACATGAACGGCATGCTCAGCAGCTCGCCAGTGTTCGGCGCCGACCTGTTCATCGACCGGCTGCACCTGAACGACCTGGGCAACAACGCCCTGGCCAAGGTGATTACCGCCAAGCTTGGCCTGGCCCAGGAAAAACACGCTCAACGCAAGGTCACGCCGATCAAGCTCGTCTGACAGTTGTCGACTGGTCTTCCGGCCACCCCCATTGGGTGGCTAGAATAGGCCGTCGTTCCGATTTTCCAGAGGCGTACGCTTGACCGCCATTAACATCGAAGCCGCCCATCCTTGCCTGGCCGCCCACGGGGCTTGCCTGTGAGCCGCATGCGACGCCTGCCCCCGCTGTTGGCCGCCCTGATGCCGCTGGCTGCGCACGCGCTGGAGGTGCGCATCGACCCTCACGCCGACCTGCTCTATCGCCAGGCCTTGCCGCTGCTGGAGCAGGCCGATAACCAGGGCGACGATACCAGTACCCTGCGCACCGCCTTGGGCGGCGATCCCGAGCTTAGCCGCCAGGGCCAGGCCATGGCCCATACGCTGCCGACAGCGGTTGCCTTGTTGAAAAAGTCGGTAGAGCTGGGCCATCCGGTCGCGCAGTACCGCCTGGCGCTGTACTACATGACTTACCTGCCCGCCGCGCAAATTCCGGATGCCGCTTGCCCGTTGCTCGAAGCCAGTCTCAAGCAGGGGTTTGCCGCACCCGCGCCAGCGATCGCCACCTGGTGCCGGCCCTACAATGCCAGCAGCGAATACCGTACCGCGCTGGAGGCCATCCCCAGCATGGCCACCGTGTACGCCCCCTACTACCCTCAACCGACCACCCGCCTGGCCTGCAGCCGCAGCCGGCCAGAAGGCTTGCAAATGTTGTGGGGGCGCCAGCGCGACTACCAGGCCGAGGTGTACCGCCTGCTCGGCGACCTGGACCCACCGCACCGCCTGAGCCTGCTGCAGAAAGCCGTGGACATCAACGGCTGCGTGACGGCGCAACAACACCTGACCCGCCACCCGTGATCCTCTGCCAGACGCGGTCCCTGTCGGGCAACTGTCTCACCCAAACTTTGGATTCCGCGCGATCACTGTAGGAGCAGCCTTGTGCTGCGAAGAGGCCGGTAAGGCTAAAGATTGTTTTCGGCTGCAATGACCTCTTCGCAGCACAAGGCTGCTCCTACAGGGCTTGTGTTTGCCTTGAAATCAAACCCGATCAGCAAGATCGTTCAAGCCATCCCCCGCCCCGTCTGGCATGCTGATCTGCCTCGTACACGCATTGCAGCCATCATGCCCCACATCGCTCGCCAAGCCTTCCTCCACGGCGCCATCGCCATCATGCCGTTGTCCCTGGCCGTCGCCCCCTGGGGCCTGCTGGCCGGCTCCATGGCCATCGAGGCCAACCTCAGTGCCTGGCAGGGGCAAGGGTTATCGGCCATCGTCTTCGCCGGTGCCGCGCAACTGGTCGCCATTGGCATGCTCAAGGGCGGCGCCAACCTGGCCTCGATCCTGCTCACCACCCTGCTGCTGACCTCGCAGCACCTGCTTTATGGCCTGTCGATGCGCCCGGTGCTGTCCAGCCAGCCATTGCGCTGGCGGCTGGGCCTGGGCTTTCTGCTGACCGACGAGTTCTTCGCGTTGACCAGCAAGTACGACCAGCAGCAATTCAACCGCTGGTATGCCCTGGGGGTAGGCCTGACGTTCTACGTCGCCTGGAACCTGTTTACCCTGGCCGGCATCCTGCTGGGCCAGAACATTCCCCACCTCGACCAACTCGGCCTGGACTTTTCCATCGTCGCAACCTTCGTCGCCCTGATCGCGCCGCTGGTGCGCAACCTGGCTACCGTGGTGTGCGTAGCCGTGTCGCTGTTCTGCTCGGTGCTGTTCAGCTACTGGCATTGGGAGGCCGCCTTGGTGGCCGCAGGCCTGCTGGGCATGAGCGCCGGGTTCATCTGCCAGAAATTTGCCGGAGCCCGCGCATGACCTGGATCCTGATTTTCGCCATGGGCGCCATTGTGTTCCTGAACCGCTACGCGTTCCTTGAGCCACGCCTGCCCTTGCGCCTGAGCTCCAATGCCCGGCAGTTCCTCGGCTTTGCCGTGCCCGGTATGCTCACCGCCATCTGCGGCCCGATCATCTTCATGCCCGACCACCAGCTCAACCTGAGCCTGCTCAACCCCTACCTGCTCGGTTCACTGGTGGCCATCGCCCTGGTGCTGTTGACCCGCAGCGTGTTGCTGAGCATGCTGGTGAGCATGTTGATCTTCTTCCTTCTGCGCAGCTGGCTGGCATGACCACGCCCCTGCGCGAGCAGACACACCTCTGGCAGGCGCCGGCCCTGGGCGACGTCGAGATGCTGCACGCGCGTTACTTCCAGCAGCGCTTCGCCCCGCATGTGCACGAAGGCTACGTGTTCACGGTGATCGAATCCGGCGCCCAGCGCTTCTGGCACCGCGGCAGCGAGCACCTGGCGCCGGTCGGCAGCATGGTGCTGATCAACCCCGACGAGCTGCATACCGGCGCCACCGCCCATGAGGCGGGCTGGCGCTATCGCGGCTTCTACCCCGAGCACGAGCGGGTCACCGGTGTACTGGACGAACTGGAACTGGGCCGCCACGGCATGCCCAGCTTCAAGGACAGCGTGATCCACGACCCGGCCCTGGCCATCGCCTTCAGCCAGCTGCATCAGTTGTCCGAAAACGGCGCCAGCGCCCTGCAGCAACAGACCGCGTGGCGCCAGGCGGTGCTGGCCCTGGTGCAACGCCACGGGCAATGCGCCGAACCCTCGGCCCCAGGCCACGAACCACTGGCCGTGGCCCGCGCCCGCGAACTGCTGGAAAGCCAATTGGCCGACCCACCCTCGCTCGAAGCGCTGGCGGCGGCCGTCAACCTGTCACCCTTCCACTTCGCCCGTGTGTTCCGCCAGGCCACCGGCCTGCCGCCGCACGCCTGGCTGAAGCAGCGGCGCCTGGCCCGCGCCCGGGAAATGCTGAAGAGCGGCCTGGCCGCTTCGGAGGTGGCGTTCGACCTTGGTTTTGCTGACCAGAGCCATTTGAGCCGGCAGTTCAAGCAGGCGTATGGGGTTACGCCGGGGGCGTATCGGCAGGCATGCGCTCAATCTGTATTCCCTGCCTGAAGCCCGCAACACAAGCTGGCCCCATGTGCCAACATCGCGCGTCGGGCTATCCACGACTGTCGCCATCCGGGGAATGTTCTTTCAGGCTCCAGCGCACTGGCGCGATGAACAGCATGAACGTCATCCAGATTAAGGTTGCCGGCCCCGCAAGCACAAAGACCAGGCTGGCAATCAGCCCTGAAACGGCGTCACCGATGACGGCAGTGAAGTAGTAGAGGGAAAAATTTCTGCCAACTTCATGCTCGCTCGACAAACACTGGATGTTGGTCACGATAGCGATATCGACAAATGCACCAATGAAGCCGACCAGGAACAACATCAACAGGAACAGCCAGCTGTTGAATTGCAGTGCCACAGCTGCAGCAAAAAACAGTGCACCGTACAGCACCCAGTAACGCACTACCAATCGTGCGGTGGTGCGCGGGTTGAAGCGTGTGTAGAGCACGCCACCCAACACAGTGCCTGCCGCAAGCAGTGAGAATACGTAGCCCACCGCCGCTTCAGAGGCGAAGTGTTCCAGCACTGACGCAGGAAGGATGAAGCGAATCACCGAGGTGGCGAACATCGCACAGAGCGTGGTGCAGCCAATAACAGCAAACAAAGGCGCATTGCTGACCCTGAGCTGACTGACACAGCGCGCCGCATCCCGGACTATGGCGCGCCCATCGAATGCCTGCCGGGCGCCCTGCCTGGCAGGCCCCAGGGTAGCGATGGAAATGGCCGACAACACCAGGCACCCCGCAAAGAACAAAAAGGTTGCTTCGCGAGTCAGCAGTAACACACATGCCGAAAACACCAGCGGCCCGATAATCGAGGCAGCATCCTCGATCACCTGGATACCGCTGTTCACCGAGGCCAGCTGGGCCTTTTCGACAAGGTCCGGAAAGTACGCGCGAAACGCGGGCACATAAAGGCATTCGAGCGCTGTCATCAGCATCGCAAGGCCGACCAGGACGGGCAACACGGGTGAGGACAAGCTGAACAAGGTAAAGAAGGCAAGTGCCAGCAGGCCTTTGGCCGCCTCGACCGCAAATAGTGTTCGTTTCTTGTCTGCGTTATCCGCCAGCCAGCCCCCCAAGGGTGAAAACACCATGCTCGGCAAGTAGCGGAAGAAATAGGCGATGCCAATCAAAAGCAGATCCGCCTCGGTCATGGACACGATTGCCACGGCAAACGCAGCTTCGAAGGCAAATTCACCACATTTGGAAAAGCAATAGCCCAACGCCAGAGAACGTGTTCCGGGGTTACGACTCAACGCCTGCATAATGGCTGTATTCCTGAGCCAGCGGTTTAGGTCGACTGACTTTAGAGTTCATCCACCACCGGGCTCAATGCTGAAGTTGTAACCATAGCGGGCACGGCCAGCGCAGAAAAAATCAGGCTGAGAATATTCCTACACGCGTCAACCAATGCCGAAAGCGGGCCTAGGTCTGCAAAACTGCATGACAGAACTATGCAGCACACCAGATCAAGCAGTTAAGGTTGATACCCCATGCCGTGTAGCGGCATCGGTTTAAACACTGTGTTTATTCGCCCCAAACAGTAACTCGGTGTTACTTGGGCAATGGAGCGTTCATTTTCGCCTCTTCGGCAACTCCTGCAGAGGCAACGGGAGCCCCGCCAACCCTCTGCTACACTGTCAAGGCTGAATGGAGGATCCTGCCATGTCCGAAAGAGAGCTCACCACCCTCCTGTCGCTGATGAACCAGCGCCAGGCCTGCCTGAACAGTGCCTGCAAGGAGATTGCCGACTGGATCGACCGGCAGGGCGATGTGCCCGCCGCCGGCAAGATCCGCGCCAGCCTGAAGGCACTGGAGGCCGATGAGGCCCAGGTTCGAAAGACCCTTACGTCGCTGACGCTCGACAGGCCGCTGCCGCGCTTTCGTAGCTGAAAGGCGCCGCTGAAAAAGAAAAGGGCCGCTAAGCGCGGCCCTTTGGTCTGTCAGTGCTTCATATGCATGTGGTCATGCCCACCGCCAGCCTCGGCGTTGAGCGGGCGCACTTCTGCCTGCACATCCAGTGTTTCCTTGGCCCCTTTTGCGTCTTCGATGGTAAGGGTCAGCGGCACTTTATCGCCTTCCTTCACCTGATCGTTCAGGCCCATCAGCATCACATGCAGGCCATTGGGGTCCAGGGTCACGGCCTTGCCGGCCGGCAACTCTACAGCCTTCACCTCACGCATGCCCATCACGTCGCCGTTCATGGTCATCTCGTGCACCTGCACGGTCTTGGCCACGGGCGAAGCCACGCTCACCAGCTTGCTGTCGCTGCTGGCGGTCAGGGTCATGAAGGCACCGGTGGACTGCTGGTGCGGCACGCTGGCACGGACCCAGGCATCGCTCACGGTAGTCTGGGCCAGGGCCGGCAGGGCCAGACCCATCAGTGCCAGGGCAGCCAGGCCGCGTTTGATCGGTTGCATCGACATTCAGCAGATCTCCATCAGGGTGACCAGGTCTTCGGCGCATTCCTTGGCATTCAGGGAATGGCCCAGGCTCAGGCGCAGGGTGCCACGCGTATCGTAGACGTAGCTGGTGGACGAGTGAGAAATGGTATAGGTGTCACCGGCCGGGACCTTCTCGTAGAACACTTTGAACTCCTTGGCCACTTCCGCGATTTCTTCGGGGGTGCCAGTGAGTGCAGTGAACGACGGGTCGAAGGCCTTGACGTAGGCATCGAGCACTTCGGGGGTGTCGCGCTCCGGGTCCAGGGTGATGAACACCACCTGGAACAGGTCGCGGTCACGACCGCGCAGCAGTTTGCGGATTTGTGCCGCGCGCGCCAGGGTGGTCGGGCAAACCGCCGGGCACTGGGTGAACCCGAAGAAGATCATCGGCATGCTGCCGTAGAAGCTCGACAGGGTGCGCACATTGCCTTGCGGGTCCTTGAGGCGGAACTTGCGCCCAAGGATCTCGTTGCTCATGTTCTTGCCGTACTTGAACTCGAGCCCGCGGGCCGGGCTGCAGCCTGCCAGCAGGCCAAGCCCGAGAACGCCCATCCCGGCGACAACCGCGCGCCGGGTAAATAGATCATTCATGAAACCATCCTTTACAGGGAAGGTGCCGGCCCTCGGGACGGGCCGGCTGAAAAACCGGGGCATTCTTGCATGACACCCAAAGCGGTTCTACCCGACGAACGCGGGTATGGCCTGCAGCCCTTTGAATACGGGCTGCGGCCTGTTGTCGCAGGGGTTGAAACCGTAACAGTTTGTTGCTAAGAGAGCCGCCCTTACACAAGCCATGCAGGTGCGTCAGCCTTAGTAGTAGGCGTTCTCTTTCTGGGTGTGGTCAGTCACGTCACGCACGCCCTTCAGCTCCGGAATACGCTCGAGCAAGGTGCGCTCGATGCCTTCCTTCAGGGTAACATCGGCCTGGCCGCAGCCTTGGCAACCACCACCGAACTGCAGCACCGCGATGCCGTCGTCGACCACGTCCACCAGGCTGACCTGGCCACCGTGGCTGGCCAGCCCGGGGTTGATCTCGGTCTGCAGGTAGTAGTTGATACGCTCGTTGATCGGGCTGTCTTCGTTGACCATCGGCACCTTGGCGTTCGGCGCCTTGATGGTCAACTGGCCTCCCATGCGGTCGGTGGCGTAGTCGACCAGCGCGTCTTCCAGGAACGGTACGCTGACTGCGTCCAGGTAAGCGGTGAAGCTCTTCAGACCCACGGCGGTGTCGTCAGGCTTCTCTTCGCCCGGCTTGCAATAGGCAATGCACGTCTCTGCGTACTGAGTGCCCGGCTGGGTGATGAAAATTCGAATGCCGATGCCAGGCGTGTTCTGCTTGGAAAGCAGATCGGCCAGGTAGTCATGGGCGGCGTCGGTAATGGTTATATCGCTCATGTAGGTTCCTCACAGACTTGCCGCCAAGTGTACGCCAACCGGCTCCTCGAACAAAGTCCTAGCATTTGACTCGGGAAAGCGCATATTCCGCGGCCTGCCCCCGTGGCGCCGCCAGCCAGGCCTGCATGCGCCGGTACAGGCCGCGCTCCAGCCACTGGTAGCTGAACCACGACATTAGTCCAATGGACGGTACGCACAGGGCGAACACCAGGTAGGGGTTCAAATGCAGCCGCTCGCTGGCGAACCAGCCGGCATACAGCACCAGCACATGAACCAGGTACACCGAATACGAACAGTCGCCCAAGGCCTTGAGCAGCCGGTTGCCCTGGAAGGCCGGTTCCAGGGCGATGAAGGCCAGCACGATCATCGCGCTCGGCACGCCCCAGTGCAGCAAGCGCTGGGACGCATCCAGGTGATAGATGGCCAGGCCCGCCACCCCCAGCACCACCAGCGGCAGCCAACGCCCCTGGCGGATCAGGCCACGGCGGTACAACACACCCAGGCCGATGCCGAGCAGGAACTCGTAGATGATGTCGTTGTTGTAGAAGCGGCTGAGCACACCCAGCCGGCCCAGCACCTCACTGACCAGTAACAGTGCGACGGTAACCAGCAGCAGGTGATGCCGTTGGCGTACCAGAAAGGCCAAACCGAACAGCAGGTAGAAGAACATCTCGAAGTTCAGCGTCCAGCCCACGTTCAGGGTCGGGTACAGGCCATAGCCACCGGGGTTTTCCGCCGGGATGAACAGCATCGACAGGAGCATGTGATGCCACGCGAATTCCTGATGTGGCATCCATTGGCTGAAGGCCAGCAGCAAAGCGGCCATCAACGCGGTGTAAAACCAGTAGGCAGGGACGATACGCAACACCCGATTCAGCAGGAACTGGCGCGGTTCGATGGTTTTGTCGCGGGTCGACAGGTAGATGACCAGCCCGCTGATGACGAAGAAGATGTCGACACCCACGGCGCCACGGTCGGTGAGCAGTTGGCCCACAGGACCGGTGGCGTGGAAATCGAAGAAGATCTGCATGAAATGGTGGCACACCACCACCCAGGCGGCGAACGCCCGCAGTGCCTGAAGCGAATACAGCATGAAATACCCTGCGCTTGCCGGTGAATTGAGCCCTTCGGGAGCGCTTTGCGCTCCATCGCCGGCAAGCCAGCTCCCACAGGGACCGCGCTCACCGGCAATCGGGCTGCATAGCAGCCCCCGGACCACCCACCATTTCCGACCGCAGGGTACTCGGAAAGGTCAGCCTACCCGATCAGAGGTTCTCATAGCGGTTCATGTCCAGCACACCCGCCTCCACCGGCGTGGTCTCCTTGATGAAGCTGTTCAGGTCATGGAAGTAGCGCCAGAAGTCAGGGTGACTGCGGCGCACACCCCAACGCATGACAATGCGCTCGAACCTGGCTGCATCGTCTTTCGCATACTCCATGTCCTCGACGAATTCCGCCACATCGTTGGTTGGCACATTGAAGATGAAGTTGGGATAGCTGCTGAGCACGCCCGGGTACAGCGTCAGGGTATCCAGCCCCGGCTGGTAGCGGTACGCCTCGCCCAGCAGGAACGCCACGTTGCTGTGCGCGCGGTTGCGCAGCAGGCTGTACACCTGGCGCTGGCCGCCCTGCCCTTCGATGCGCAGCATGGTCGCCTCGGGCAACTGGTTGATCACCTTCAGCCCGGCAGCCGGGCGCGACACCAGGCGGCTGAGCGACTGCTCGGCATTGCGGAACTCTTCGCTCATCTGCGGCCGTGAGCAGAACGCGCCCTGGCAGCGGTTGATCGGGTCGGGCGCAGCATTCAGGCTGCCGGTGCGCTGCAGCAGCTTCAGGCCAAAGTCGCGCTTGGGGTCGCGTGGGTCGAGCTTGATGCCGCTCGGGGTGTCGCTGTCGATGTCTTCATAATCCATCCACATCTTCACCTTGCCGCTGTTCTGGTACCAGTCGCTGAGAATCGCCTGGCGATGGTCAGCCGGCATCAGGCGCAGGAAGTTGACCTCGGCGCCATTGCGGATCAGGTCGAAGTACAGGCGCGTCTGCAACTGGTGCGAAACGTTGCCGAACACGTCGAAGTTTACCGCCAGCTGGTAATAGGTGCGTTCCAGCAACGGGTAGTCGAACAGCCACACGGTCTGCGGCACATCACCGATCAGGCCCTTGCTGACCGAAGCGCTGTCGAAGTGGCGGAAGATACTCAGCAGCGCGTTGTCGTTACCGGCCCACAAGGTCGACCAGCCCGGCGCCGGCATGTCGGCATAGGCGTCGCGGCGCAGCTTTTCATACGCGTTGCGCTTGTCGCGGTAGGCGTGCCACAGGCTCAGCACACTGCCCACGTCATCGATCTGCCCGGGCATGGCCAGCAGCGGCGTGGCCTCGCCACGGTACTTGGCGTCGGTGATGTAGCGGTCGAAGGCCGGTTCCTGGAACAATGCCCAGAAGTTGTCGCGGATCACGTCGGTAGCGATCTGCCCGCGGCACACCGGGCCACGGATGAACGTGCGCACGAAGTACTCGGCGTTATCCAGCATGAACTGGTAGCGCGCCACTGCCGGGATGGCCTCGAAGGTTTCGAACGGGTTGGCCCGGTGACGCGGGCCGTAGCCTGGCAGCGCGGCGGCATGCCAGTCGCCGGCGTAGAACAGCTGCTTCACCCGCTTAAGCTTCTGCGGCCCCATCGGGTAGGTGATGTGCGTCTTGTGCACGATCACGCCCTGCACCGGGATCAGGCGGTAATAGAAGTCGGTGCCAGGTGGGTCGTTGGGGCGACGCGTGGCAATGATGTCGGCCGGCTGGCCGCTGGGCGTTCGTGAACGCACCCACTGGAAGAAGTGTCCCTGCTCGCCGCCAACGAAGTAGATGTGCGCCAGGAACAGATGCTCGTAAAGCCAGCGGCCGACCAGCGCCTCGGTGGAACCCGGGCGGTTGAGCAGCTCTTCCCAGTCGGCGATCTGCCTGGCTTCGGTATCACTGGGCTTGATCGGCTGGTACTCCACCGGCGCCCCGGCCGCCAGCCAGCGGCGCATGGTGTCGTATTCCTTGTCGGTCAGCCCGGTCACCGCCAGCGGCATGCCCTCCTTGGGGTGCGCACCGGCATAGGCGTCGAACTCATGGGGCAACGGGCACATGTTGTTGCGGCTCAGGCCCAGGACGATGTCCTCGGGCAGCTTGGCGTTGGGCGTGAGCGGGGTCTTGTGCCCCAGCTCCAGCATGCGCGCCATCAGCGCGGCCTGGCTGCCCTGGTTGTCGAGCACCGAGTAGAAGCCTTTCTTGCGCCATTGCTCTTCGCTGTGGGCGTCGTAGAACAGCCGCGTGGTGGGCACCGCCTTGCTGCGGTCGCCCTCGTAGACCGGGACCTTGCTGGCCCCGCGTACCGCACCTTCCGGGCTTTCCAGCTTCAGCTGGCAGGCGGCGTCGTTGCAGGCATGGCAGGCCACGCATTTCTCGGTGAAGATCGGCTGAATGTCCCGGGTGTAGGAAATAGCCGGGCTCGACTGGGGGGCTTGCCCGAACACCGCGCCGCTGATGAGCAGGGCGAAGGCGCCGGCAAGGATACGATGCACCATGTGCGAAAAGTCCTGATTCTAAAAAGCTATCACGATTGTTGCCTGGTCGTGCCGGGTGCTGTTAACCGTGCCATCAACATGAGCGGTTTTCATGCAAATGGGCGATGCGCCTAAGAACCGCGCAACTTTGATATGATTCCGCACCTTCTGATATTTGCCCGACCAGGTAGTTCCTATGTCCGACCGCAGCGCTCGTCTCCAAGCACTCCAGAACGCCCTCAAAGAGCGCATCCTGATCCTCGACGGCGGCATGGGTACTATGATCCAAAGCTACCGTCTCGAGGAACACGACTATCGTGGCACGCGCTTCGCCGATTGGCCAAGCGATGTGAAAGGTAACAACGATCTGTTGCTGCTCAGCCGCCCGGACGTGATTGCTGCCATCGAGAAAGCCTACCTCGATGCCGGGGCGGATATCCTTGAAACCAACACCTTCAACGCCACGCAGATTTCCCAGGCCGACTACGGCATGGAATCGCTGGTCTATGAGCTGAACGTGGAAGGCGCGCGCATTGCCCGCCAGGTAGCTGATGCCAAGACCCTGGAGACGCCCGACAAGCCGCGCTTCGTCGCAGGCGTGCTCGGCCCTACCAGCCGCACCTGCTCGATTTCCCCGGACGTCAACGACCCTGGCTACCGCAACGTCACGTTCGATGAGCTGGTAGAGAACTACATCGAGGCCACTCGTGGCCTGATCGAGGGCGGCGCCGACCTGATCCTGATCGAAACCATCTTCGACACCCTCAACGCCAAGGCGGCCATTTTTGCCGTGCAGCAGGTGTTTGAAGAGGACGCTGTCGAACTGCCGATCATGATCTCCGGCACCATCACCGACGCCTCCGGCCGTACCTTGTCGGGCCAGACCACCGAAGCGTTCTGGAACTCGGTGCGCCACGCCAAGCCGATTTCCGTGGGCCTGAACTGCGCCCTTGGCGCCAAGGACCTGCGCCCGTACCTGGAAGAGCTGTCGACCAAGGCCGACACCCACGTTTCCGCCCACCCCAACGCCGGCCTGCCGAACGCCTTCGGTGAGTACGACGAGACCCCGGCCGAAATGGCGGCGGTGGTCGAGGAATTCGCTGCCAGCGGTTTCCTCAACATCATCGGTGGTTGCTGCGGTACCACCCCGGGCCATATCCAGGCCATTGCCGAAGCGGTGGCCAAATACAAGCCACGCGAGATCCCGGAGATTGCCAAGGCCTGTCGCCTGTCGGGCCTGGAACCGTTCACCATCGACCGCCAGTCGCTGTTCGTCAACGTGGGTGAGCGCACCAACATCACCGGTTCCGCCAAGTTCGCCCGGCTGATTCGTGAAGAGAACTACACCGAAGCCCTGGAAGTCGCCCTGCAGCAGGTCGAGGCCGGCGCCCAGGTGATCGACATCAACATGGACGAAGGGATGCTCGATTCCCAGGCGGCCATGGTCCGTTTCCTCAACATGATCGCTGGCGAGCCGGACATTTCCCGCGTGCCGATCATGATCGACTCCTCCAAATGGGAAGTGATCGAAGCCGGCCTGAAGTGCATTCAGGGCAAAGGCATCGTCAACTCCATCTCCATGAAGGAAGGCGTCGAGCAGTTCAAGCACCACGCCCGCCTGTGCAAGCGCTACGGCGCCGCCGTGGTGGTAATGGCCTTCGACGAGGTCGGCCAGGCCGACACCGCCGCGCGCAAGAAGGAAATCTGCAAACGCAGCTACGACATTCTGGTCAACGAAGTGGGCTTCCCGCCGGAAGACATCATCTTCGACCCGAACATCTTCGCCGTCGCCACCGGCATCGAAGAGCACAACAACTACGCCGTCGACTTCATCGAAGCCTGTGCCTATATCCGCGACCACCTGCCCCATGCGCTGACCTCAGGCGGTGTGTCCAATGTGTCGTTCTCGTTCCGTGGCAACAACCCGGTGCGCGAGGCGATCCACTCGGTGTTCCTGTTCCACGCCATCCGCAACGGCCTGACCATGGGTATCGTCAACGCCGGCCAGCTGGAGATCTACGACGAGATCCCGGCCCAGCTGCGTGAGAAGGTCGAGGACGTGGTGCTCAACCGCACCCCGGAAGGGACCGATGCCCTGCTGGCCATTGCCGACGACTATAAAGGCGGCGGCGCCACCAAGGAAGTCGAAAACGAAGCCTGGCGTTCGCTGCCGGTCGGCAAGCGCCTGGAGCACGCACTGGTCAAAGGCATCACCGCATATATCGTCGAGGACACCGAGGAGTGCCGCCAGCAATGCGCACGCCCCATCGAGGTCATTGAAGGCCCGCTGATGAGCGGCATGAACGTGGTTGGCGACCTGTTCGGTGCAGGCAAGATGTTCCTGCCCCAGGTGGTCAAGTCGGCCCGTGTGATGAAGCAGGCAGTGGCGCACCTTATTCCGTTCATCGAAGCCGAAAAAGGCGACAAGCCAGAGGCCAAGGGCAAGATCCTGATGGCCACGGTAAAAGGTGACGTGCACGACATCGGCAAGAACATCGTCGGCGTGGTACTGGGCTGCAACGGTTACGACATCGTCGACCTCGGTGTCATGGTGCCTGCCGAGAAAATCCTGCAAACCGCCCGCGACGAGAAGTGCGACATCATCGGGTTGTCTGGCCTGATCACCCCGTCGCTGGACGAGATGGTCCACGTTGCCCGCGAAATGCAGCGCCAGGGCTTCGAACTGCCCCTGATGATCGGCGGCGCCACCACCTCCAAGGCGCACACCGCAGTCAAGATCGAACCGAAGTACAGCAACGACGCCGTCATCTACGTCACCGACGCCTCGCGTGCGGTCGGCGTGGCCACCCAGTTGCTGTCCAAGGAGCTCAAGCCGGGCTTCGTCGAGAAGACCCGCCTGGAGTACGTGGATGTGCGCGAGCGCACCGCCAACCGCAGTGCCCGCACCGAGCGCCTGAGCTACGCCCAGGCCATCGCCGCCAAGCCGCAGTACGACTGGGCCGGCTACCAGCCAGCGGTGCCCTCCTTCACCGGCGTCAAGGTGCTGGAAGACATCGACCTGCGCACCCTGGCCGAATACATCGACTGGACCCCGTTCTTCATCTCCTGGGACCTGGCTGGCAAGTTCCCGCGCATCCTCACCGACGAAGTGGTTGGCGAAGCTGCCACCTCGCTGTACAAGGACGCCCGCGAGATGCTCGACAAGCTGATCGACGAGAAGCTGATCAGCGCCCGCGCGGTGTTCGGCTTCTGGCCGGCCAACCAGGTGGCCGATGACGACATCGAGGTGTACGGCGAAGATGGCCAGGCGTTGGCCACCCTGCACCACCTGCGCCAGCAGACCATCAAGCCGGACGGCAAGCCCAACTGGTCGCTGGCCGACTTTGTCGCGCCAAAAGCCAGCGGCGTCACCGACTATGTGGGCGGGTTCATCACCACCGCCGGCATCGGTGCCGAAGAAGTGGCCAAGACTTACCAGGACAAAGGCGACGACTACAGCTCGATCATGGTCAAGGCCCTGGCCGACCGCCTGGCCGAAGCCTGCGCCGAGTGGCTGCACGAGCAGGTGCGTAAAGAGCACTGGGGCTATGCCCGCGACGAGCACCTGGACAACGAAGCGCTGATCAAGGAGCAGTACAGCGGCATTCGCCCGGCCCCGGGCTACCCGGCCTGCCCCGACCACACCGAAAAGGAAACCCTGTTCCGCCTGCTCGACGGCACCGCCATTGGCGAAACCGGGCCGAGCGGCGTGTTCCTTACCGAGCACTTTGCGATGTTCCCGGCCGCGGCGGTCAGCGGCTGGTACTTTGCCCACCCGCAGGCGCAGTACTTTGCCGTGGGCAAGGTCGACAAGGACCAGATCGAGCGTTACAGCGCACGTAAAGGCCAGGATGTGAGCGTGAGCGAGCGCTGGCTGGCGCCGAACCTCGGGTACGACAACTAAGACTATTGGGGCCGCTTTGCGGCCCATCGCGACCCAAGGCCGCTCCTACAGGGGACCGCATTCCCTTGCAGGAGCGGCCTTGGGTCGCGATGGGCTGCACAGCAGCCCCAATGGGCACCTACACTGTCCCTGATTGCCTCTGATTCTTCAGGAGCCACCATGGACGATTCCAGCCAGGGCAAACCCCCAACCTTCTGGCAGATGCTGCACAGCATCCTCGCCGCCGCCTTCGGCGTGCAAAGCGGCAAGAACCGCACGCGCGACTTCACCCACGGCAAAGCCAGCCATTTCATTGCACTGGGCACGCTCTTCACCCTGATATTCATCATGGTGCTGATCGGCCTGGTGCAACTGGCCCTGCACCTTACCCGCTAGCCTGTACCGGCCTCATCGCCGGCAAGCCAGCTCCCACAGGTTTTCTGCAGCCTCTGGGCCTGCGCTGTACCTGTGGGAGCTGGCTTGCCGGCGATGAGGCCGGTACAGGCAACACAAAAACGCCCGCAGGACATCCCCCGCAGGCGCTGTTGCTAGTCACGGTCTAAAAGAAAGTCTACTGGTGGCTGACCCAATACACGGCAGTGACCACCACCAGGACGATCAGGCAGAGGATCGCCCAGGCATCGACGCTGCTGTCAGCTTTGCGGACCTTGGTTGAGTTTCCCATTGCATTGCCTCTTGTAGTGGTTATGGGAATGCACTTCACAACCAGCAGTTAAGACGAGCAATGCCCTTCCCTCAAGCAGGGTCTTTCAATAGTCGACCGGTGACGTCAGAAACGGGTACTGGTAGCTGGCCGGCCGCCCTTCGGCGCTGTAATGCAAAAATTCTACGCCATAGTCGGGCCGCTCCAGCAGTTTCAGCCAGCGCCTGGCCTTGGCCTGGTCGATTGCCTGCATTACCGGGGCACTGTGCACGCGCTGGCCATCGCGGTTCAGCGCCACACCCTGGGCATCGTCGTGCAACATCACCATGGCCCAACCGCCAAGGGTGAAATGCCCGCCCATCAGCGCGCTCAAGCGCCCGTCGATACGGGCACGCAAGGCCTCGGGCGAACTGTTGACGGCGCCGAACAGCACGTCACGCCCCGGTGTATGCCCGGCCTCCTCGAACGCCTGCATGGCGCCAAAGGCCATCTCGTCATTGGCTGACCACACCAGGCGGGTGGCCGGGTATCGCTCCAGCAATTGCTGCGCCTGCTCGTAGGCGCGCTCGCGGCTCCAGCCGCCGTATACCACCTGGCGCAGGCGGACCTGAGGGAAGTCGGCCAGGGCGCGGCGCATGCCCTCCTCGCGCAACTGCGAGGCCGGTGTGGTCTTGAGCCCGGCAAAGGCCACCAGGTCCACCGGCCCTGCGTCGCGAGGCAGTTGCGCAACCATCAGGTGCAACATCTGAAAGCCCGCCTGCTCGTCGTTGCTCATCAGGGTACCGAGTGGCTCAGGATATTTGTCGGGCTGGGCCTGGATGCTGCGGGCCTGGCTGGCGGTCAGGCCATTATTGACCAGCAGCAGCTTGACCCCGGTGCCACGCGACAACCGCAGGATTTCCGGTGCCACATACTGCTCGTTGACCAGCACCAGGTAATCCGGCCGCTGCGCCCCACTCAGGATCGCCCTGGCCTGGGTCAGCGCCAGGTCGGCGCGGCGCTCGCTGTACTCCACGCGCAGGGACATGCCCAGTTCGTCCGCAGCGGCCTGCATGAAGCGGGTGTAGCTGGTCCAGAATGTCTCGGTGGACAGCCCCGGATTGAGAAACACCACCGAGGCCGGCTGCGCATTTGCCGCCAGTGGCAGGGCAAGACACAAGCTTTGGCACAGGGCCTTGAGCATGGGGTCACATCTCTGCGAAGCAAACGCCGGATTATAACCGTCTGGCTACCGCCAGCGCACAAATGGCAGTCAGTCTCACATAGTCCATTTGGTTCTTTTCATATGCAAAAACATCACTTTAGCGCATAACCGCAACCTGATATGGTTCCACGGCTCCGTACCGGAGTGCGCGGCCGTGCGCGCGAATAGCTGCATGCCTGAGACAGGACTTTTATGTACGTATACGACGAGTACGATCAGCGGATCATCGAGGACCGCGTCAAGCAGTTCCGTGATCAGACCCGCCGCTACCTGGCCGGTGAGCTGAGCGAAGAAGAATTCCGCCCTCTGCGCCTGCAGAACGGCCTATACATCCAACGTTTCGCGCCAATGCTGCGTGTCGCCGTGCCGTACGGCCAGCTGAGCGCCCGCCAGGTCCGCACCCTGGCGAAGATCGCTCGCGACTACGACAAGGGCTACGCGCACATTTCCACCCGCCAGAACGTGCAGTACAACTGGCCGGCACTGGAAGACATTCCGGACATTCTCGCCGAACTGGCCACCGTGCAGATGCACGCGATCCAGACCAGCGGCAACTGCCTGCGCAACACCACCACCGACCAGTTCGCCGGTGTGGCCGCAGACGAAATCATCGACCCGCGCCCGTGGTGCGAAATCGTCCGCCAGTGGACCACCTTCCACCCGGAATTCGCCTACCTGCCGCGCAAGTTCAAGATTGCCATCAACGGCTCGCAGGAAGACCGCGCTGCCATTGAAGTGCACGACATCGGCCTGGAGCCGGTGCGCAACGCTGCTGGCGAGCTGGGCTTCCGTGTACTGGTCGGCGGCGGCCTGGGCCGTACCCCGGTGGTCGGCTCGTTCATCAACGAGTTCCTGCCGTGGCAGGACCTGATCAGCTACCTGGACGCCATCCTGCGCGTGTACAACCGTTACGGTCGCCGTGACAACAAGTACAAGGCGCGGATCAAGATCCTGGTCAAGGCACTGACGCCTGAAGTGTTCGCCGAGAAGGTCGAGGCCGAAATGGTCCACCTGCGCGGCGGCAACACCACGCTGACCGAAGACGAAGTACTGCGCGTATCGCGCCATTTCGTCGACCCGGAGTACCTGGCCCTCGAAAACGTCGACTACGCCGCCCAGGACGCCGAAAACCCAGGCTTTGCCCGTTGGCGCTCGCGTAACACCCGTGCCCACAAGCGCCCTGGCTACGTCGCTGTAACCCTGTCGCTGAAGCCTACCGGCGTTGCCCCGGGCGACCTCACCGACAAGCAGCTGGACGCCGTGGCCGACCTGGCCGAGCGCTACAGCTTCGGCTTCCTGCGTACCTCGCACGAGCAGAACATCATCCTCGCCGACGTCGAGCAGCGTCAGCTGCACGCGCTGTGGCTGGAACTGCGCGAAGGCGGCTTCGCCACCCCGAACATCGGCCTTCTGACCGACATCATCTGCTGCCCGGGCGGTGACTACTGCTCGCTGGCAAACGCCAAGTCGATCCCGATCGCCGAGTCCATCCAGCGCCGTTTCGACGACCTGGACTACCTGTTCGACATCGGTGAAATCGACCTGAACATCTCTGGCTGCATGAACGCCTGCGGCCACCACCACGTGGGCCACATCGGCATCCTCGGTGTGGACAAGAAGGGTGAGGAGTTCTACCAGGTGTCGCTGGGCGGCAATGCCGCGCGCGGCGCGAGCCTGGGCAAGATCCTCGGCCCGTCCTTCGCCCAGGATGCCATGGCCGATGTGATCGAGAAGCTGATCGCCGTGTACGTCGAGCAACGTACCGAGGAAGAGCGTTTCATCGACACCTACCAGCGTATCGGCATCGACCCCTTCAAGGAACGCGTCTATGCAGCGAATCATTAAGAACAACCAGATCGTCGACGAAACCTGGCACCTGCTGCCCAAGGAAACCTCGTTCGACGAGCTGACCAACTGCGACGACTACATCGTGCCGCTGCAGCTGTGGCGTGACCATGCGCACGTGCTCAAGGCCCGCGACGGCGGCCTGGGCGTGTGGCTGGACAGCGACGAAGAAGCGGAAGAAATCGGCGAAGACGTGCAGTACTTCCAGGTCATCGCACTGAACTTCCCGGCCTTCACCGACGGGCGCAGCTACTCCAATGCGCGCCTGCTGCGCGACCGCTACAAGTTCAAAGGCGAGCTGCGCGCCATCGGCGACGTACTGCGCGACCAGCTGTTCTTCATGGCCCGTTGCGGTTTCGATGCGTTCGCCATCCGTGCCGACAAGGACCCGGAAGACGCGCTGCAAAGCCTCAAGGACTTCTCGGTGACCTACCAGGCCGCCACCGACGAGCCGCTGCCGCTGTTCCGCCGCCGCTGACCGTCCCGCTCCAGCGAACAGCCCGCCTCTCGGCGGGCTTTTTCGTTCCTGGCCCCTGGCGTTGAAGGGCCTTACGACTTCTATCCAGTTAAACCTGCCGTTGCGCTCCTTCACACTCTGAACAGATGTGCCCGGAATCATTCTTGCCTACAGTTCAAATGACTTTGACGCAGCAGCCGCTTATTCGCTGCCTTCTGAACCGGCACACTGGCCGTTACATGATCCTCCCCCACTTTTCAGGAGTAACCCCATGAGCGTTCCTTCCTTCGGCCTCGGTACCTTCCGCCTCACCGGCCAGGCCGTCATTGACTCGGTCAAGTCGGCCCTGGCGCTGGGCTATAGGGTCATCGACACCGCACAGATCTACAAGAACGAAGCCGAAGTCGGCCAGGCCATCGCCGAAAGTGGCGTGCCGCGCAGCGAGCTGTTCATCACCACCAAGATCTGGGTCGACAACTATGCGGCCGACAAACTGATTTCCAGCCTGCGCGAAAGCCTGGAGAAACTGCGCACCGACCACGTCGACCTGCTGCTGATCCACTGGCCCGCGCCAGGCAACGGCGTTGAGCTTCGCGAATACATGACTGCGCTGGCCGAAGCGAAGACGCTGGGGCTGACCCGCCAGATCGGTGTCTCCAATTTCAATATCGAACTGACCCGCCAAGCCATCGATGTGGTCGGCATGGGCGAAATTGCCACCAACCAGATCGAGCTCAGCCCGTACCTGCAGAACAGCAAGCTGGCCGCGTTTCTCAAGGAGCAAGGCATCACCGTCACCTCGTACATGACCCTGGCCTATGGCAAGGTCCTGAAAGACCCGGTACTGGCCGAAATCGCTGCCAAGCACAAGGCCACCGTCGCCCAGGTTGCGCTGGCCTGGGCCCTGCAGCTGGGCTACGCGGTAATCCCGTCTTCGACCAAACGCGAAAACCTGGCCAGCAACCTGCTTGCCCGTGACCTGAAGCTGGACACCGACGACATGGCACGCATCGCCACGCTGGAACGCAATGGCCGCGAGGTAAGCCCTGACGGCCTGGCGCCGGCCTGGGACTGATGTAGGGTTGGGCGGGCGCAGCCAGTATCGCCTGACTGCGACCACCTGAAGGCGCGGCGCACTACGCGTGAAATCATGCATTGTTCCACGCACTGCAATTATGAAGTGCCTGGCGCATCCGTTCTCTTGTTCGGGCATCGGCGGTTAATCTGCTACACGTAAACCGACCTGAGGAGTACCGCGATGTCCCGCCCACCCCTGCCGCCCTTTACCCGCGAAAGTGCCATCGAAAAGGTCCGCCTGGCCGAAGATGGCTGGAACGGCCGCAACCCGGCCAACGTTGCACTCGCCTATACCCCTGATACGGTTTGGCGCAACCGCGCCGAGTTCCCCCGTGGGCGTGCCGAGGTCGAGGCATTCCTGACCCGTAAATGGAACCATGAACTGGAATACCGCCTGATCAAGGAGCTATGGGCTTTCACCGGCAACCGCATTGCCGTGCGCTATGCCTACGAGTACCACGACGACAGCGGCCAGTGGTTTCGTGCCTATGGCAACGAAAACTGGGAGTTTGCCGAAGATGGGCTGATGCAGAACCGGCATTCGAGCATCAACGAACACCCCATCAGCGAAGCCGAACGCAAGTTCCACTGGCCGCTGGGGCGCCGCCCGGATGACCACCCCGGGCTGAGCGAACTGGCCCTCTGATCAACCCAGCAGCAATGTGACCTTTTTTGCACTCAATGGCCAGATGCCCGAAACTCGACAGTGGCTGCCTGTTCGGCGCGAGACAGGCAACCCGGGCACTGGCTAACCTGCTGCGGCAATGCCTTGCTCACTTGCCACAGAAGAACCTTGCCCATGACCCTCTCCGCCGCCTCCGTGACCGCCGCCACGCCTGCCGACCAACCTCAGGGCTTTGTCGTCCGCATCGTCGGTGCTGCCGCATTCGCCCACCTGCTCAACGACTTGATCCAGGCCGTATTGCCGTCGATCTACCCCATGCTCAAAAGCGATTTCGCGTTGAGCTTTGCCCAGATCGGCTGGATCGCCCTCGTCTACCAGGTAACAGCCTCGCTGCTGCAACCCTGGGTCGGGATGTACACCGACAAGCACCCGCAACCCTACTTGTTGCCTGCCGGCATGCTGGTGACACTGGTGGGTATCGCCCTGCTGGCCTTCGCGGGCAGCTATGAAATGCTGCTGGTGGCCGCTGCGGTGGTCGGCGTAGGCTCCGCAACCTTCCACCCCGAAGCTTCGCGCGTGGCCCGCATGGCCTCCGGCGGGCGCTTCGGCACCGCTCAGTCGACCTTCCAGGTCGGTGGCAACACAGGCTCCGCCCTGGGCCCGTTGCTGACCGCTGCCATCGTCATTCCACACGGCCAGCCAGCCATTGCCTGGTTCATGCTGGCGGCTGCTCTGGCTGTAATGGTGCTGCTGCGGGTCACCGGCTGGAGCGTGCGCCACGGCCAGGCGCGCCTCAAGAGCTTCGCCGGCCAGCAGGCCCCCGGGCTGTCGCGGGGCGCCATGTGGCGCGCAGTGGTGGTGGTCGCCGTGCTGATGTTCGCCAAGTTCGTCTATATCGCCTCGTTCACCAACTACTTCACCTTCTACCTGATCGAGCACTTTGGCCTGAGCGTGCAACACAGCCAGCTGTACCTGTTCGTGTTCCTTGCAGCGGTGGCGCTGGGCACCTTTGCCGGCGGCCCGGTGGGTGACCGCATCGGGCGCAAGGCGGTGATCTGGGTTTCGTTCCTGGGGGTGGCGCCCTTCGCCCTCGCCCTGCCCCATGCCAACCTGGCCTGGACAGCGGTACTGGCGGTGGCCATCGGCCTGGTGATGTCCTCGGCGTTCGCAGCCCTGGTGGTGTATGCCCAGGAAGCGGTCCCAGGCCGGGTCGGCATGGTCTCGGGGGTGATGTTCGGGTTGATGTTCGGCATCAGCGGCATTGGTGCTGCCGGCCTGGGCGAGCTGGCCGACCGGCATGGCATCGAGTGGGTTTACCAGGCCATCGCGTTCCTGCCGCTGCTGGGCCTGACCACCGCGCTGCTGCCAGCTACCCGCTCAAAGGCCCGGCCCAGCCGTTGCTGCTAAAGTGGCGCTGCCAGGCTGCATCTATACGAGGTCACGATGGTAAAGCCGCAGCGTGAATTGCTGGTGGAGGTCGATCAGTGGACCTGGGAAGTGGGTAGCCGCGCGACGGACTACCCCAGCGACTGGTTCATCGAGCCCCATACCCATGCCAAGCACCAACTGATCTATGCCACCAAAGGGCTGATGATCGTCGAGTCCGGGAACGAATGCTGGACAGTGCCGCCCAGCCGCGGTGTGTGGATGCCTTGCGGCCAGGTGCATGCCATCCGCTGCGTCGGCGATGTGAAGATGCGCAGTGTGTTCGTGCGCACCGATGCGGCTGCGGGCCTGCCTCTGCAGAGCAAGGCCATCAGCATCTCGCCGTTGCTCAGCGAACTGATCAAGGCCTCGGTGGGCTTTACCGCACCCTTTGCCGAGGACTCGCGCGAAGCCCGGGTAATGCGCCTGATCCTCGACGAGATCTGCGTCCTGCCGACCTTGCCGCTGAAGCTGTCGCAGCCCAGCGACAAGCGCCTGCGTGTGATCTGCACGCGGTTGCAGGAGCGGCCCGACGATAATTCCACCGTGGCCGACTGGGGCCTGCAACTGGGCGTGGACGAAAAGACCATCCAGCGCATGTTTCGCAGCGAAACCGGAATGACCTTCGGCCAGTGGCGCCAACAGGCTCGGCTGATGCAGGCGCTGGAGCGAATTGCCCTGGGCGAGCGGATCATCGATGTGGCGGGGGCACTGGGGTATGACAGCCCCAGTGCCTTTGCCAGCATGTTCAAGCGACAGTTCGGTACTACGCCCAGTCAATTCTTCAAATAACCTGAAGCTCACACATCGACTGTGCCGGCCCTTTCGCGGCTAAAGCCCACACCGGTACTGCATAAACCTGAATCCTGCGCGAAACCTGTGAGAGCGGGTTCACCCGCGAAGAGGCCGGCACAGGTCTCCTCAGTCAGCAGCTTGCGGCTCGAACACAGTCACCGCACGCGCATCCACCGGTTTGGGCAGCAGCCCTTCCCGGTAGAAGGCATCGGCAATACGCTGCTGCTCACCCAGGTTGCCCAGTTGCACCGGCTGCACGTCATAGCTGCGTCGGCCATTGGCCTGCTGCACCGTAGCGCTGTCCAGGTTGCCCCAGAGCGGCCCCAGCACCCGGGCAGCCGCTGCGGGGTTGGCTTTGGTCCAGGCACCGATTTCGCGCAGCGCCTGGTACACCTGCTGCAGCACTTCAGGGTGCGCCTTGGCGTAATCGCTGCCGGCCAGGTAGTAACGCTGGTAGCTCGCCAGCTCGCTGCCATCAGCCAGAACGCGCGCGTTCTGCTGGCGCTGGGCGCTCGCCACGTAGGGGTCCCAAGTGACCCAGGCATCGACCTTGCCATTCTCGAACGCCGCCCGGCCGTCGGCCGGGATCAGGTACGCCGGGGTAATGTCCTTGAAGCTGAGGCCGGCCTTGGCCAGGGCCTGGATCAACAGGTAATGGCTACCCGCCGCCTTGGTCACCGCCACCCGCTTGCCCTTGAGGTCGGCCAGGGTCTTGAGCGGCGAGCTGGCTGGCACCAGGATGGCCTGGGCTGTGGGCGATGGCGCCTCACGAGCAAAATAGGTGAGTTTGGCACCGGCCGCCTGGGTGAACACCGGTACGGTATCGGCCACGTCCGCCGACAGGTCGACATTGCCCAGGTTCAGCGCCTCCAGCAGCGGCAGGCCACTGGGGAACTCGTGCCAGCTGACGCGGATACCCTCGGCCTGCAGGCGCTGCTCCAGCGTGCCACGGGCTTTGAGCAGGGTCAGCAGGGTGGAGGATTTCTGGTAACCGATGCGCAGGGTCTGCTCGGCGCTGGCAAGCGACGGCAGCAGGCCACCGAGCAGCAGGCCCAGGGCCAGGTGACGCAGGCGTTTGCGGTGCAGCATGGGGTGTCTCCAGGTCAATGTTGGGCCAGTGAGTCAGTGGCGGGCACGGTAAAGCCCGTGGCGAAGGTCGGGGCAACGTCCAGGCGTTGGCTCATCAGGCCGTGGGCGTGGTAGAAGTCGGCGGTTTCCTGCTGTTCGCCGATGGTCTTCGCGTCGATGGCCTGCCAACGCAACTGGCGACGCTCGAACTGCAGGCGGGCAGCGTCCTGCGGGAAGCCGATGATCGCGGCCAGGGTTTGCGAATAGCTGTCCAGGTGCTGGTACGCCCAAACCTGGGCGCCGGCCAGGCGGGCCAGGTAATCCTGCAATGCGGCCTTGCGCGCCGGGTCATCCAGCGCCTTGTCGGTGGCCGCCAGGAAACTGTTGCCACTGGACAACCCGCGGCCATTGACCAGCACCTTGCCTTGGCCGCTCAGCTCGGCCAGCGCGGTGTAGGGTTCCCAGGTCGACCAGGCGTCCACCGAGCCATTGGCCAGGGCGATCTTGGCGTCGACCGGGCCGAGAAAGCGGAACTCCACGTCTTTTTCGCTGAGCCCGACCTGATCCAGCGCCTTCAGCGCCAGGTGATGGCCGATAGAGCCACGGCCAGTGGCAATGCGCTTGCCCTTGAGGTCGACAGCGCTGTGCAGCGGAGCATCAGGGCGCACCAGCAGCGCCGTGCCATATGGGTCTGACTTGTCCACGGCAATGGCCTTGACCGGCGCACCGGAGGCCAGCACGAAGAGCAATGGCGCATCACCGATGATGCCGGCATCGATCGCGCCGGCATTCAGTGCCTCGGCCAACGGCGCGGCAGCGGGGAATTCGGCCCAGCGGATGTCGTAAGGCAGGTCGCGCAGGGCATCGGCGGCCTCCAGCTGGGCGCGCATATTGCCTTTCTGGTCACCGATGCGCAGGGTCAGGCGGTCACTGGCAAATGCCTGTGTGGCCAGCAGTGTGGCAGCGGCGAGCAGCAGCAGGCGAGATCGAATGGACATCCGCAGTTCCTTGCAGGTTGAAAGAACTGTGAATGTAGCGGGCCGCATCAAATAAATAAAAGTGATTAAAGTAATAAGCTAATATGCAAAAGAATATCGATGACGAATAACCCTCGTCGTAGCCAGTGGGTGATTGATGGGAGCGCTTTGCGCCCCAGTCGCCGGGACAGAAGACGCAAAAGAACCACTGCGCCGTACTTCAGCCGGGCTTACTCCGAACGCCTGCTGGAACTACTGGGCAAAACGCCCGGCGTTGCTGAAGCCATGGCGCAAGGCCACTTCGGCCACCGACCCGCCCTCCCCGCGCGCAAGCACCTGGCGCGCACTTTCCAGCCGCACCTGCCGTTGATACCCGACAATCGATGTACCAGCAAAACGGCGAAAGCCATCCTGCAAGGCGCGCAGGCTGACATTGGCCAACCCCGCCAGCTCGGTGCCACTGACCAAACGCGCCGGGTGCTCGTGCAGGTAGGCCATCGCCAGCTTCACATGGCGCGGCGCCACCCCGGGCGCAGGGCATCGCTATAGTTGTGCGGCCAGGCCTCCAGCACCGCATCCACCATAATTTCCTGCAGGCGGGTCGGCATCAGCACGCCGGTATTGATCAGCTGGTCGAACTGCGCACCGGTGGCCATTTCCAGCAACGCACGTATGCCCTGGAACACCGGCAACGCCAGGTCCACCACCGGGGCAAAACACACCGGTGCCGCCAAGGGCTGGCCTAACCACAGGGACAGGCGCTCGGCAAACAACCCGCGGTGTATCTTGGCAGCGAACCTGCCAAGCCGTGTACAGTACCCCTACAACAATGCCCGCAAAGGAGCCCGGCACATGACCGTGACGCTATCCCCCCTGCAGATCGACTGCGCTTTCGATTCCGGCAACATCCAGGTGCTGGACGCCAGCAACCCGGCCCAGGTGCACCTGGCCATCCGCCCGGACACCCACAGCGGCCACTATCAGTGGTTTCACTTCAAGGTCAGCGGGCTGACGCCGGGCCAGGTCCATCGCTTCAGCCTCGACAACGCCTCCGGCTCCTCGTACAAGAACGCCTGGAGCGGTTACAACGCAGTGGCCTCCTACGACCAGCAAAGCTGGTTCCGCGTGCCCAGCCAGTTCGACGGCACGGCGCTGTCGTTCGAAGTGAAAGCAGAGCAGGACCAGATCTGGTTCGCCTACTTCGAACCCTACCCACGCGCGCGCCACAACCAGTTGATCGAACGCGCGCAGCAGTTGCCGGGGGTCGAGTTGCTGGCCAGCGGCCGCAGCGTGCAGGGCCGCGACATTCCCCTGCTGCGTGCCGGCGATGGCGCCGCAGGTAAGCGCAAGCTGTGGCTGATTGCCCAGCAGCACCCGGGCGAACACATGGCCGAATGGTTCATGGAGGGCGTGATCGACCGCCTGCAAGCCAACGACGCGGTGATCCAGGGCTTGCTGGCCAAGGCTGACCTGTACCTGATCCCCAACATGAACCCCGACGGCGCCTTCCTCGGCCACCTGCGCACCAACTACAAAGGCAAGGACCTCAACCGCGCCTGGCAGGACGCCAACGTCGAGCTGACCCCGGAGGTGTTCTTCGCCCAGGCGCAGATGAAGCAGTACGGCGTGGATGCGTTCATCGACGTGCATGGTGACGAAGAGATTCCGCACGTGTTCACCGCCGCCTGCGAGGGTAACCCGGGTTACACCCCGCGGCTGGCAAAACTCGAAGAGCAATTTCGCAGCACTTTGTGCAGCGTGACCCGCGACTTCCAGACCGTGCATGGCTATACCCGTGACCAGCCGGGACAGGCGAATACCACGCTGGCCTGCAATGCCGTGGGCATGGCCCATGACTGCCTGTCGCTGACGCTGGAGATGCCGTTCAAGGACCATGACGACGCGCCCGATCCGGTCACCGGATGGTCGGGTGCACGTTCGAAGGCGCTGGCGGGGGCGGTGCTGGAGACCCTGTCAAAAATGGCGGACGATTTGCGCTGAGCCCTGCCTCACGCGGCCCCTGTAGGAGCGGCCTTGTGCCGCGAATGGGCCGCATAGCGGCCCCGGCAATCTGTGCTGGGTCTGCCATCTTGGGGCTGCTGCGCAGCCCTATCGCGACACAAGGCCGCTCCTACAGGGGACCGTGGAAGGGATGGGGTTCAGTCAGAACTGCACATCCAGTATCACGCTGTCGGAATAGGTTGCTGCCGGCGGCGTAGCCTGGTCGGTATAGACCTTGGCGTTGTAGTTGAACACCTGGCTACCCGTGCCGGTACCCGCACCGGGGTTTATGTCGGCATCCGTGCTGGAACGCCTGGCAGCCCCCGATGAACCCCAACGCACTACCCCTGCACTCTTGAAAATGTCATAGGCCAGGTAGTTGTTGGCCGACGACTTCATCCGTCGCCGCCCGCCCGACACGTTCTGCCCGTCATCCAGCCCCACCGTGTAGTTGCTGCCCTTGGTGCACGACACGTTTATGCCCTGGCTCACCGTGCCAAACCCTGCCACCACAGGCGCACTGGCGAAGCTGATGTTGGGTGTGGTGATCTGGCAATCGTTGGTCACCGTCAGGGTCACCGTCAGCGGCTTCGTACCAGTGCCTTGGTCAGTCCCGATACAGATGCCGCCTAACCCAATCCCATCGCAGTACTTCCAGGTCCACTCGACATTGAGGGTTTCCTGGTAGAGCCCCGCCGCAACGTTGGCGTTGATCTGAGTGCGCATGTAGATCGGCACGGCTTTGGGTGTACCGTTGAGCAACCCCAGCAAGTCGAGGATGCCGGTGGTCCTGAATTCGAAGCCCGTACCCCGAGTGATCGGATAGGTAGTGGTGGCGTCGGCATACAGCGTGTAAGGGATGACATCTCCGGTGGGCCCTACCAGGCCGTTGGTAGCCGAGGTGATCTTCACCACGAAGGAATCGGTACTACTAAGCACACTCAGCACCGAGCCATTGCACTGCAAACCCGAGTTGGCACTGGAAGCCGTCTGCACCGTGCTTCGTACCTGGGTCGAGTTGAGCGAGCCAAATGCCGCTGCCGAAGTCGCCACTGACGTGCACTTGGCCCAGGCCGGGCCCGCACACAGCAGCACGGCGCACGCCCACACCCCGCCCCACCAGGCCTTCATTTGCACACCAAGGGGCCGACCAAGGGGATCGAGCCTTGTGCCTCAGGCAGATCGAACGCCACCTCGCAATGCCCACCACCTTCCAGCTCCACCAGCAGGCGGTTGTGCGCCGCCAGGTTTTCCAGATACACCAGGCCATCCCAGCCCACCACGGCCTGGCTGCCACTTTCTTCATGAGTGACACGGCTGCCCAGCTTGAGCACTTGCTGGTTGCCATCGACCAGTTCGATGCTGGCCGCCATTACGCGTTTGAGCGGGAACTCCAGCAAGTAGCCGCTACCCCGGCGCACGGCCACACGCTGCTCCACGTCCCCTGCGAGAATGTCCGGCGGCAGGTCCATGGGGTCGATCTCGTACTTGCCGCGGTAATAGCCACTGCTGTACGGCACCAGCAAGTGCCCCTTGGCATCCGTGCGGCCGACATCCTGGTTTTCGTAGCGCACCGGCACATCGGCGTAACCGCCGGTGCTGACCACCACGAAGGCATCGTCGATGCGATTGGCGGCGAATACGCCGGCATCCATCCACACCAGCGAGCCACTGGCGTCGGCCCAGCGGGTCATCGCGCCGCTGCTGCCATACACACCGGCCTGCAACTGCACCGACTGCAAGCGCCAGGTGACGTCGGCCTGGCGGTAGGCATCGCGGTCGCTGCCTGCGGCATAACCCAGGTTGTAACCAACACCGCCACCTACCGGCACGGCGTGGCTGTAGTTGACCCGTTGCAGGCTTTCGCCTTCGTTGCTGCGCTCCATGCCCAAGGCCAGGGTGCCGTGCAGGTCGAACGGAATCACCAGCTGCGCCTGCACGGCCCACTGGCTGTCACCCACTTCACGGTTGGCAGACAGGTACACACTGGTGCTGCCCCATAGCGGCCTGCTGTAGCTCAGGTTGATCAGCCGCGTGCGCGTGCCGTCACCGGCGCGCACATCGAAGTAACCGGCGCCGATGCTGCCGTACTCGTTCAGGTTGAGGCTGAGGGTGACCTGCTCGCTGCTTTTGCTCAGTTGCATGTCCGGGGAGTCCACCCGGGTCAGGTCGGCGTAGTCGCCGTGGCGTTGCAGGCGCTGGTAACTGAAGCCAATGCGCTGGCTGTTGTACTGATAACCCAGGGCGACCTGGTGGCCCTTGTCACCGTCGAACCGGCTTTGCGCAAGGGCGGCGTTGAGCACGCCGAAGTTGCCAAGGCGCATGTTGCCGCCCAAACCGCCAAGCATCAGCGACTCGGCAGTTTCGGCGTGGGTTTCCAGGGTGAAGGTGTCGCTGAGGCCATAGCGCAGGCTGCCCGAGGCAACCCCGGGCCCATAGCTGAAATCGCGCACAGCGTAATCACGGCGCAGGCTACCGGCGGCCACCGAGTAATCGGACAGGCCCTTCTGCAGCAGGCTGCTGGTGACATAGAACGGCAAGGTGGTCGACACCTGCCGGCCAAGGGCATCTGTGGTGACCACCACCGCCTCCCCCGCGCCGTTGATGAACGGCACGTTGGTCAGGGTGTACGGCCCAGGCTGCAGCTCGGTGGTGCTGGACTTGAAACCGTTGATGAACAGGTCGAGCGAGGTCGGCACCGCGGCCTCGCCGGCGAACGCCGGTAACGGGTAAGTGACCAGATCGGGGCGTGCAGCGAAGTCGCGTGACACTTGCAGGCCGCCCACCCGCACCGAACTGCTCCAGGGCAAGGCGCCGGTCACGAAGTCACCGGCTTCGTAAGTGAGCAGGCGCTGCTCGTCGGTGAAGCGCCAGGTGGTGTCGTAACGCATGAAGCCCTGGCGGGTATCGTCCGCCTGTGCGCCATTGAACGACTGGCGCCATTGCCCGGTACTGGAGAAGGTCCCCCAACTGTCGAACAGGCGCAACTCGTTCCAGGCGGCCAGGTAGGTGCCGCCCTCATCGGTGTCGTTCAGATACAGGTCGTAGTTGAACAAGGCGCCGAAACTGCTGCGCGCATCGCTGGCCGGGTACAGGTTGCGGTCACCCACTTGCTGGTCTGGCAACCAGGCCGGCGGCACCTGCAGCAGCAGGCGCTGGTTCTGGCTGTCGTAGTCGGTGTGCAGCCCCGCGATGCTGTCCAGGGCCACCTCGCCCTGGGGGTTGCCCGGCAAGGAGATACCGGCGGCCCGCAGTACGTCGCTGCCCAGGTACAACTGCCCGGCCCGCTGCTGCACCGGTACCAGTTCAGCCCTTGGCATCTGGTTCACCACCAGGTCGAGGTACAGGGTAGCGTCGGCGATGGCGGACATCTCCGTGGGCGGCGGGGGCAGGTCGTCGGCCAGCGCCAGCCCAGGGCTGACCATGACCAGCCCCAGGCACCAGCGGCGCGTCGTCGCCGAGAGCCATTTCACACACGGTTTCCAACCATTGCCGGGTCCTCCCTGGCCCCTGCACTGCATTCAGTCGTTGACTCACTGGCCCTGGCGGATAGCGTCCGCCGCGCTCTGGCCATTGACCCTGCCCTTCAATACGCTGCCGCTGGTGGAGGCCACGGGAGCAGGCCAGAGCATGCTGGCGCCCGGCAGCACATAGCCCAGCAGGCCTTCGGCCAGTGGCTTGCTCTGGCTGCCTTGCTGCACCACCACATCGGTCAGCCGCGCATGCACGGGGCCTGTGTTGCGCAGTTCCACGTAGGGTTTGCCCTGCACCGTCACCGGCCGCCAGCTGAGCTGCGGCTTGCCCACGCCTTCGGCATTGCGTTTGCCTTCAGGGTCGGCCTTGCCCAACAGCCCCTCGCCATAGACGAACAGCGGCACCGAATAACGCATCTGTAAACGGATGGCCGCAGTAGCGCCGGGCTCGGCCTTGTCGACCGGAATGGCGGGCGGGATCTCGTCGATGATGATGCGGTAGGCCTGCTCCTGGCCGGCAGGTGAAGGGCCGGTACGGGTCAGGCGGATCAGCTGCTTCTGCCCGGGGGCAATGTTGGCGACCGGCGGGCTGCCGATGATCTCGCGCTGCGCCTGGAACTGTTCCTGGTAATCACCCTGGCGCCAGGCGAATACCCGTACCTGCAAATTGGCCGGGTCAGTGCCACGGTTTTCCAGCCACAGTGCACCGGCCTTCTGGTCGGCCTCCAGCACCGGGTCGATCGGCCAGATCAGCACCGAGGTGGCCGCCCCGGCCGGCAGGCTTGCCAGCCACAACAATCCGATCAATCCACGCGCCCACTTCGCGCCTGCCCGCATGCAGCTCTCCTTAGACACTTGTCGTTGGTGCGCTGGCCTTCACCAGGTCACCGTCACTTGCACCACATCGGTGTAGGTCCCTGCCGGCAGCACGCCGGTCAGCTGGACCCGCCCGTACACCGGCAGCTTGATTGCCGTCGGGTCGGAATAGCTCACGGCCACGCTCTGGCCGATCCCCAGGGCCTGGCTGTAGGCCGCGTCCCGGTACAACTGGTAAGCCAGCACTTGCGTGCCGCTGGTGCGTTTCAGGTTGCGTGTGCCACTGGCACTGTTCTGCCCGCCGTCCACGCTCATGCTCATGGCCACGCCCGGCGTGCACTGGAAGGTCACTGTCGAGCCACCCAGCGAGGTGCTGAGCAACGCTTTGGACAGTGCCGACTGTGAGCCATAATCGAGCGTGCCGTAACTGGTGACACCTCCCATCACCAGGCACCCGGCGACAATCTGCGCCGTTACCGTGAAGGTACTGGTGGTCACCGCCCCCAACGGGGCAGCCAACAGCATGCCGATTCCGGTCAGGCCACCAGCCAGCCAGCCGCGCATGGTTCAGAACGACAGTTCGACCGAAATCGTGTCGCTGTAGACCCCTGCGGGCAGGCCCGCCTTGCCCACGGCCTTGCCGTAAAGGTTGACGGTCTGGGCCACGCCAGTGCTGGTCGGCAGGGTGATGGTGCCGTCGACGGCCAGCAACGTCGTACGCCCGGTGTCTGTATAGAGGTCATACGGCACAAAATTGCCGGAACCGTCGGCGAGCGCACGCGTGCCACCGCTCGACTGGCCGTCATGCAGGCCTGCACGCACTTTGATCACAGGCACCGTACCCGCCGAGCACAGGATGCTCATGGCACCACTCCCGCCTCCCAGCACCTGGGCATTGGCGGTGACGAACAAGGCATCCTGGGTACCGAAGTTCAAGGCACCGAAGTTGAGCCCCGACGTACCCGAAGTACCATTTACCTGGCACGCCGAGATCAGCGTCAGGGTCGAGTTGATGCTGCCGGTCACCGTAGCGGCCTGGGCCTGGGAAGCCAGGGCCAGGCCCAGGCCTGCGAGCATGCAGCATGAAAGGTTCGTTCGCATCGGAGTCTCCTTGCGTGGTTACCAGTCCAGGGTCACTCTGAGGGTGTCGCGGTACAGCCCGGCCGGCAGTGCGCGCGGTTGCGCCACCACCACACCGTAAATGGGGATCGGTACTTGCTGGGTGCTGTTGATGGTGAAGGCACGCGCCTGGCCGATGGCGTAGCGGCTGTTGCCGCCCGGGTCGACCGCCAGCTGATAAGGGATCAGTTCCCGGCCGTTGCTCAGCCGGCGCACGCCGTCGTCGCCATTCAGGCCGCCATTGATCCGCACATTGAAGGCCCTTACTTCGGGCGTGCAGCTGATCTGCAGGGAGCCCGCGCCGCCCGCTTCGTCAACCCGGCTGCGCAGCGGCTGGTCCCAGTTCGGGCCACGCTCGCCAAAGTCCAGCAGCCCCGGGTTGCCCAGCACAGCCGGTTGCGTGTCGTCGCTGCTGATCTGGCAGGCTGCGCTGATCACCAACCGCGCCTGGATGAAGCCGGTGGTGCTGCCATGCGCCGCACCACCAGGAACCAGCAACGGGCCCAGGGTAAGCAGCAGGATCGAAGTGCGGTTCATGGCGTGGCGTCCTTGTGCATGGTGGCGTCCCTACCAGGTGACCGTGACTTTGAGCAGGTCGGCGTAAACCCCTGCATTCGGCACCCAGGCCAGTTTGTCGATGCGAGCGTACAACGGCAGCTCGACCGAGCCGCTGCTCGGTACCCTTGCCGACTGGGCGACCCCTACCGCCAGAGGCTCACGCCAGGCTGCGTCGCGGTACAAGCGATAAGGGATGGGCCTAGCCGTGTGGTCGTCGCTGGCCAGGTAGCGCAGCTCGCCGACGCCACCATGTTGGCCGCCATCGACGCGCACCTGATAAGGGGTGTCCGGGTTGCACTCAAGGCGCGGTGGGCGCTGGCTTAGCAGAACGCCGCTCAACGGTGCGCCGGGGCCGTCCAGGCGTGCCGCCGTGCCCAGATCGATGCGTCCGAGGGCCTGGGCTCCCGCGTCGCGGGTCTGGTTGACCAGCATGCAACCGCGCTGCACCAGCACACGCACTTCCACGAGAAAATCCGCTGCCACGGTACTGCCGCTGAACAACAGGCCCAACAACGCGGCCATTAAGCGCTCCGTCACCTTTTTATCCTTGTCGAAACGTCCTGAACAGAGCGTAGCAGCGAGGCAGTGCAACCGTGGTGGCCCCAAGCCGTTTTTTGGTATTAGCGATAAAGCGATAGCGCCCCGTTAAAAAAAGCCGGAACGGCGCAGAACCCCAGGCCACCTCCGTGTCTCCAATGGCCGAGGGCCGGTAAATGTGCCCGGTTTCTGGTAGGGTAAAGCACGTTCCTCCAGCGCCGGGCGCCAATGCCATACATGGACGGACATGACAGGAGCGTTTTCATTGATGACTGCAGACACCACGCTGGCAGAAGCCATGGAGCGCTGTGCCCGGGAACCGATCCACGTGCCGAGCAGCATCCAGCCCCACGGTTTCCTGCTGGTGCTGGACGCCACCGACCTGTGCGTGCTGCAGGCCAGTGAAAACGTCGAGCACTGGCTGGGCTTGCCAGCCCGTGAACTGATCGGTTGCCCCTTCGCCAACCTGGTCAGCGACGGTTTTGACCTGCACGCGCAGCTCGCAAGGCTGCCCGAAGATGAGGTCTTCCCCTTCCACATCGGTGACGTGCGCTTGCGCCAAAGTGCGCCGTACAGCACCCCGCTGCATTTGCTGGTGCACGGCCACGACGAAGTACTGATTGCCGAATTCGAACCCCCTCGGCTGTCGCCGGAACTGACCGGGCAAGGTGACTATTACCCGCTCGTGCGCAGCTTTGTCGGCAGCCTGCAACTGGCCAGCAGCCTCGAAGACCTGCTGCAGCAAACGGTGCTGCAGCTCAAGCGCATCACCGGTTTTGGCCGGGTCAAGGCGTACCGTTTCGATGCCGAGGGCAACGGCCAGGTGCTGGCCGAGTCCGCCGACCCAGGCTACCCCGCTTACCTGGGCCTGTGCTTCCCGGCTGCAGACATCCCGCGCCAGGCGCGCGAACTGTACCGGGTCAACCGCATCCGCGTGATCGAGGATGCCAACTACCAGCCCTCGCCCCTGCTACCGGTCATCAACCCGCGCACCGGCAAGGCACTGGACATGAGTTTTGCCGCACTGCGCAGTGTGTCGCCGGTGCACCTGCAGTACATGCGCAATATGGGCACACTGGCTTCGATGTCGCTGTCGATCGTGGTCGACGGTGAGCTGTGGGGGCTGATTTCCTGCCACCACCAACAGCCACGTGCGGTGGACCTGCGTACCCGCACGGCCTGCGAGTTGCTGGCCAGTGTGCTGTCGCTGCAGATCGAGTCCCGCGAGTCCCACGCCAGCACGCGCAAGCTGCTGGCGTTGCGCCAACACATCGTGCGCATGATCTCGTCCATGGCCGACCACGACAGCGTCAGTGACGGCCTGCGCGACCTGCCCCAGGTGTTGCTGGCCTTTGCCGGCGCCCAAGGCGCCGCAGTTATCTCGGCCGAACGCTGTGACCTGATCGGCCAGACCCCGCCTGAAGCCCAGGTGACCGCGCTGGTGCACTGGCTTGGCCAGCGTGGCGAAGACACGGTGTTCCACAGTGACAACGTGCGCCGCGACATCACTGACCTGCCCGAGCTGGCCACCCACGCCGGTGGTGTGCTGGCGGTGGCCATCTCGCAGATCCATTCGCACTACCTGCTGTGGTTCCGGCCCGAACAGGTGCGCACGGTGAACTGGGCGGGCCAGCCGACCAAGCAGGTCGGGCCGCAGGGCAACCTCGACCCACGGCACAGTTTCGAACGCTGGCAGGAAGAGCTGCGCGGCTATAGCGAGCCTTGGGACCCGTTAGTGATCGACGGCGTGCTGGAACTGCGCACCGCCGTGCTTGGCATAGTCCTGCGCAAAGCCGAAGAACTGGCACAGCTGGCGGGTGATTTGCGCCGTTCGAACAAGGAGCTCGAAGCGTTTTCCTACAGTGTTTCCCACGACCTGCGCGCGCCTCTGCGGCACATCGCCGGCTACACCGAACTGCTGAGTGAAATGGAAGGCCAGGGCCTGACCGAGCGCGGCAAGCGGTTCTTGCAGCACATTGGTGAAGCCGCGCACTTTGCCGGCAGCCTGGTCGACAACCTGCTCAACTTCTCGCAGATGGGCCGCTCTGCATTGCGCCTGTCCGACGTAGACCTTAACGCGCTGGTCGAGGCCATTCGCAGCGAACTGGCCCCCGATTACGAAGGCCGCGCAATCGTTTGGGACATCGCCCCGCTGCCCAAGGTGATCGGCGACCCGGCGTTCATCAACATGGCCTTGCACAACCTGATCGCCAATGCCATCAAGTACACACGCGGCCGTACGCCTGCGCACATCGGCATCAGTGCCGTGGAGCATCCTGGCGAAACCGAGATCTGCATCCGCGACAATGGCGTGGGCTTCGACATGGCCTATGCCAACAAGCTGTTCGGCGTATTCCAGCGCCTGCACCGCATGGAAGATTTCGAGGGCACAGGGATTGGCCTGGCAAGCGTGCGCCGCATCATCGAGCGCCATGACGGCCGGGTCTGGGCCGAAGGCCAGGTCGACCAGGGCGCAAGCTTCCATTTCACACTCCCCCGAAACACTGCTACCTGAGGCACCGCTACCATCATGCTCAAACCCATCCTGCTGGTCGAAGACAACCCCCGGGACCTGGAACTTACCCTGCTGGCCCTGGAGCGCAGCCAGTTGGCCAACGAGGTCATCGTGCTGCGCGACGGCGCCGAGGCACTTGACTACCTGCTGCGCCGCAACACCTATGCCGACCGCGACGACGGCAACCCTGCCGTCTTGCTGCTGGACCTGAAACTGCCCAAGGTCGACGGCCTGGAAGTGCTCAGGGCAGTGCGCGCCACCGCCGAACTGCGCAGCATCCCCACGGTGATGCTGACCTCCTCGCGGGAGGAGCCTGACCTGTTGCGCGCCTATGAACTCGGGGTCAACGCCTACGTGGTCAAGCCGGTGGAATTCAAGGAATTCGTCGCCGCCATCTCTGACCTCGGGGTATTCTGGGCAGTGCTTAACGAACCGCCACCCGGCTCACTGCGGCTGAATCGTCGCGGTAGCAACTGAGGCCGCCGCAACGATGCAGCAAACGCCGTTGAAACTACTGATGGTCGAAGACAGCTCGATGGACGCCGAGCTTACCCTGATGCGCCTGGAGCGCAGCGGGCTGCATGTGCAGTCCCAGCTGGTATTCGACCATGTGGGTGTCGACCATGCCCTGCGCGAGGCCCGCTACGACCTGATCCTGTGCGACTGCGTGCTGCCGGGGTCGTCTGGCACCGAGGTGCTGGCCATTGCCCAACGCCTGGCACCGGACGTTCCGTTCATCTTCCTCTCCGGCATCTACGGCGAAGAGCACGCGGTGGAAATGATCCGCCTGGGCGCCACCGACTATGTGCTGAAGAAGAACCTGCCACTGCTCCCCAAGGCAGTACGCCGGGCACTGACCGAAGTGCAGGAACGCCAGCGCCGGCGCCGCGCCGAAGAGGCTCTGATCGACGTCGAGGCGCGGGCACGTATCGCCATCGACGCCGCCGGCATGGGCACCTGGGACCTGCGCCCGCAAGAAGGCCTGCTGGTGTGGGACGACCGCTGCAAGACCTTGTTCGGCCTGCCTACCAGCACCGAAATGAGCCTTGAGGTGTTCCTCCGCGGCATCTATCCCGATGACCTGCCAATGGTGCGTGAGGCGGTGGAATACGCCATGCGCCCGGAAAGCGGCGGCCGCTACCGCGTCGAATTTCGCATCGCGCAACCCAACGGCCTGGAGCCGCGCTGGTTGCTCAGCAGCGGCCAGAGCCAGTTCGTCGATGGCCAGTGCGTGCGCTTTTCCGGCGTGCTGCAGGACATCCACACCCAGCGCCTGGCCACACAGGCGCTGCGTCAGCTCAACGAGATGCTGGGGGAGAGGGTCGAACGCCGCACCCGCGAACGCGACCGTGCCTGGGAGCTGTCGCAGGACCTGCTGGCCGTGCTGAACAAGGACCTGACCCCAGTCGCACTCAACCCCGCCTGGGAAGCCAGCCTGGGCTTCTCCCGCGAGCGCCTGAGCCAGTCGTCGTTGCTGCATCTGCTGCCCGAAGCCGACCAGGAACTGCTGCTGACCGAACTGGCTGCCCTCGCCCATGGCCGTACCAGCGTACGTTTCGTCGGCCGCATCCTGCATGCCGGCGGCCAGCAGCGCTGGCTGTCGTGGGTGGTGGTGCCGGAGGACACGCTGCTGTATGTGGTGGCACGCGACATCACCAGCGAGCGCGAAGCCGCCCTGGGCCTGGCAGAAGCCAACGCCCGCCTGCGCGAACAGATCAACGAACGCGAGCGCATCGAGGCGGCGCTGCAGCAGATGCAGCGGCTCGAAGCCGTCGGTCAGCTGACCGCTGGCGTGGCCCACGACTTCAACAACCTGTTGACGGTGATCCTTACCGGCGCCAGCTTTCTTGAGCGCGACCTGGCCAAGGCCAACCTGGACAAGGCCCGTACGCGCCTCACCCACATCCGTGAGGCGGGCGAGCGTGGCGCCAAGCTGACCTCGCAGCTGCTGGCATTTTCCCGCCGCCAGCGCCTGGAGCCGGTAGCGCTCAACCTCAACCAGACCCTGGCCGGCCTGGAAGAGCTGTTGCGCCGCACACTGGGTGGCAACGTCTCGGTGCGCCTGGACCTGGACCAGGCCCTGTGGCACGCACTGACCGACCCCACCCAGACCGAGATGATCATCCTCAACCTGGCGATCAATGCCCGCGATGCCATGCCTGACGGCGGCCAGCTGACCCTGACCACCCGCAACACCCGCATTGACAACCGCCCGCAACGCCCGGAAGACCCGGACCCGGGCGAGTACGTGATGCTGAGCATCCGCGATACCGGCTGCGGCATGAGCGAAGACGTGCTGGCCAAGGTGTTCGAGCCGTTCTTTACCACCAAGGACATCGGCAAGGGCTCGGGCCTGGGCCTGGCCCAGGTGTTCGGCTTCGCCAAGCAGTCCGGGGGTGGTGTACGCATCGATACCTCCCCGGGCCGCGGCACGCAGGTGGCGGTGTACTTGCCCGCCGTGAAGGACCAGATCGTGAGCGAGCCGGTGATCCCGACGCTCGGCCAGCCGGTCAGCGACAGCGGCCGCAACCGCACGGTGTTGCTGGTGGATGATGACCATCTGGTGCGTGACTTGCTTGGCGATGTGTTGCGCCAATATGGCTACCAGGTGCGACAGGCGCACAGCGGCGAACAGGCGTTGGCCTTGCTGGACGACGAGATCGACCTGCTGCTTACCGATTTCGCCATGCCCGAGTTCAACGGCGCGCAACTGGCGCTGGCGGCACGCGAACGGTACCCGCGCCTGCCGGTGGTGTTCCTGACTGGCTACGCGGAGTTGCAGGGGCTGGAGTTGCCGGGCAGCGTGGTGGTTCAGAAACCCGCGCAAGCGGATGAACTCGCCAGGGTGCTGAACGAGATGCTGGGCATTGCCGGGTAATTCGGGAAAGCACAAACCTTGGCAGGAGCGGCCCGGCAAGGCCGCTCCTGCCAGAATCGTGCGACGGAATTAAAAATACGCAAACGACAAAACCCAGCGCTTATCTTTCTAAGCACCGGGCGATATACGTTTGAAACTGGAAAATGGCAGGGGCGGCTGGATTCGAACCAACGCATGGCAGGATCAAAACCTGCTGCCTTACCGCTTGGCGACGCCCCTGTATCGGATGCAGCATTCGCTGCTCTGACAATTCCAACTGAGTGACAACTGGGTTGTTGTCTTGGAATGCGCGGCACTTTAACAACAAAGTTTTGATCTGTGAACCCCCTGATGAAAAAAAATTGCCAAAAAACAGCGGGTTAGTCATTTCGGCGGTTTGTGCAGCGACCATCCGTCGCTTTCCCCCCGCTTCGCTTCAACACAATCGCATTCCTCCCTTCCAATCTATTGAGCCAATTGCATTGACCAAGGAGGACCCCATGCCTGTCTCTCACGACCTGTACCAGGACCTGCACTACCCGCGCGAAATCGTCCAGCAGCGCCGCCAGCAGGACAAAGCGCTGGACCGGCTGCTGGACGAGTACATGGACATCGACAACCAGGTGCTGGCCGCCGAATCGATCTCGGCGGGCAACTTCGTTGACGAAGACCTGCGCCACCTCAAGGAGCGCCGCCTGGCGGTGAAATACATGATCGAGCGCCAACTGGAACGCAAAGCCTAGGCAAAGCAGGTGTGCGGCCAGACCTATCGCATCAAGTGATCATTGCCGGTCACTTTCTGTATTAGTCAAAATGGCCTCCCTGGGGCAAGCTGCACGCTGCCCCGTCATCGCCCAAGGAGCTTTGCTTTTGTCTGCCTGGATCCCTGCCCCACTGCGCCAGCTCGGCCAGCGCCTGCGCGGCGCCACCGCCAGCCAGAGCGAACTGCTCGACTGGTTCGAGGACAAAGCCCGAAGCCGCAGTTACCAGCTGAGTGACGGCCAGCGACGGGTGATCCACTGCATGGCCGAACAACTGGCACAGCTAGGACAAGGGCAGCCACGCAGCCTGTACCTGTACGGTTCGGTGGGGCGCGGCAAGAGCTGGCTGCTGGACGGGTTTTTCCAGGCGGTGCCGGTCGAAGCCAAGCGCCGCCTGCACTTTCATGATTTTTTTGCCCGCCTGCACCAGGGCATGCACCGCCACCGGGCGCTGGACGATGCGCTGGGCGCGACCCTCGACGAACTGGTGGGTGGCTGCCAAGTGTTGTGCTTCGACGAATTCCACGTGCATGACATCGGCGATGCCATGCTGCTTACCCGCCTGTTCAACGCCCTGTTCGCCCGCGGCGTGTTCCTGCTGGTGACCTCCAACTATGCGCCCGAAGGGCTGCTGCCCAACCCGCTGTACCACGAGCGTTTCCTGCCGGTGATCCGCCTGATCAACGGGCGCATGCAGGTGCTGGAAGTGGGTGGCGACACCGATTTTCGCAGCTTGCCGGCCAACCGCGAGCACCAGCGGTTTACCCAAGGCCACTATGTATGGCCGGGGACGGCAGCGCAGCGCCAGGCACTGGGCGTGCCGGACGAGCAGCCGGTAATGCTTGAAGTGAACAACCGCCCGCTGCGTGCGCTGGCCATCGATGGCCGGCGGGTGGTGCTTGGCTTTGACGACTTGTGCGAAAAGGCCACGGCGGTGATCGACTACCTGGCGCTGGCGCAGCAGTACGATGAATGGATCATTGATGGGCTGGATGACCTGGCGGAGTGTTCGCTGGCGGCGCAGCAGCGCTTCGTCAACCTGGTGGATGTGCTGTATGACCAGGACCGACAGGTGACAGTGATTGGCAAACGGCCGCTGGAAGAGAGCCTGGGCGGGCCGCTTGCCGACCTGATGCGTACCCGCAGCCGGCTGGGGCAACTGCACCAGGTAGCCCCCTAGCACTGCATTGCCCGCATCGGCCTAATCGCCGGCAAGCCAGCTCCCACAGGTACGGCGGAGGCTTCAGGGCCTGTGATGAACCTGTAGGAGCTGGCTTGCCGGCGATGAGGCCCTGAACGTCAAAGCATCAACCCGCCCTGGGCAAATCCGCCAGCACCGCCTCGATCTCCCCCAGCACCGCCGGGTCATCCAGGGTCGAAGGCGGTACATAGTCCTGCCCGTCGGCAATCTTGCGCAGCACCGCGCGCAAGATTTTCCCCGAGCGGGTCTTGGGCAACCGCTTCACCAGCCGAACCCGGTTGAAACAGGCCAGCGGGCCAATCGCCTCGCGCACGCTCCCTACCAGGTCTACCAGCAACTGCGCCTCGGCAATGCCCTCGCCGTCCTTGAGCACAACGAGCGCCAACGGCACTTGCCCCTTGATTTCATCGTGCACGCCAATCACCGCACACTCGGCCACCGCCGGGTGGCAGGCCACCAGGTCCTCCATTTCGCCCGTGGACAGCCGGTGGCCAGACACGTTGATCACGTCATCCGTGCGCCCCATGATGTAGACGAAACCGTCATCATCCAGAAAGCCGCCGTCACCCGTGTGGTAATACCCCGGGTAAGTGCGCAGGTAAGCCTGCAAATAACGCTCGTGGTCGCCCCACAGGGTCTGGCTGCACCCAGGCGGCAATGGTAAGGCAATGACGATCGAGCCCTGGTGGTTGGGGCCCAGCAAATGGCCCTCGTCATCCACCACACGCACGTGATAGCCCGGAACCGCCCGGTTGCTTGAGCCCGGTTTCGCCGCACTGCCTTCCAGCCCAACGCAGGGCGCGGTAACCGGCCAGCCGGTTTCGGTCTGCCACCAGTGGTCGTGCACCGGCTTGCCACTGACCCGCTCCAGCCATTCATGGGTGCTGGAATCGAGCTTCTCACCCGCCAGGAACAGTTGGCGCAGCGAGCTGAGGTCGTGCTTGCGGATCAGCTCGCCCTCCGGGTCTTCCTTGCGGATGGCACGCATGGCGGTGGGCGCACAGAACAGCGCGTTGACCTTGTATTGTTCCACCACCCTCCAGTAGGCCGAGGCGTCCGGCGTGCGGATCGGTTTGCCTTCGTAGAACACCGTGGTGCAGCCGCTCATCAGCGGCCCATAGACGATCAGCGAATGGCCGACCACCCACCCCACATCGGAAATGCCCCACCACACGTCCCCGGCCTGCATGCCGTAGATATGGCGCATGGCATAGCACAGCGCCACGGCATTGCCGCCATTTTCGCGGACGATGCCCTTGGGTTTGCCGGTGGTACCAGAGGTATACATGATGTACAGCGGGTCGCCGGCATCCAGCTCGACGGGTGCCACCGGCTGGGCGCCGAGCAAGGCTGCCTGCCAGTCCAGGTCGCGGCCTGGCTGCAGCTGCGCCTGCGCCTGCGGCCGTTGCAGCACCAGCACATTGCGCGGCTGGTGCCGGGCCAGCTGCAGGGCGCGGTCGACCAGCGGCTTGTAGGCAATCACCTTGTCGAATTCCAGCCCGCAGGATGCCGTCAGCAGCAGCGTGGGCCGGGCGTCATCGATGCGCAGGGCCAGCTCGTTGGCGGCAAAGCCGCCGAACACCACCGAATGCACCGCGCCAATCCGCGCGCAGGCCAGCATGGCCATGGCCGCTTGCGGCACCATGGGCATGTAGATGATCACCCCGTCGCCCTTTTGCACCCCTAGCTGGCGCAGCAAACCGGCCAGGCGCGCCACTTCGTCGCGCAAGTGGTTGTAGGTGTAGGCCTGCTGCACGCCGGTGACCGGCGAATCGTAGATCAGCGCCACCTGCTCGCCACGGCCCAGCTCGATCTGGTGGTCGAGGGCCAGGTAGCAACTGTTCAGACGGCCATCGGCGAACCAGCGGTGGGTACCGTCGGCGTTGTCTTGCAGGGTCAGGGCAGGCTTGCGGTGCCAGGCCAGATGCGCGGCCTGTTCCGCCCAGAAAGCGGCAGGGTCGGAAATGGAATGGTCGTAGCTGTGCTGGTAGCTCATATCGAAGGGAACCCGGTACTTGTTGTTATTGAAGGGCGAAACCTGAGTATGGACCGCTACACCCGCGCCGCCATGGGACTAAAGTCACAACCGACCTGCAAATTTGCAGACACGCAAAAGCGCCCCATAACGGTGCAAAGCCTCTAGAATAGGCCACCCTTCAACCACCGAGCAGCCCATGGATATCGATCAGGCCCGAACATTCCTGGAAATCGTGCGTTGCGGCAGCCTGGTCGCCGCCGCCGAACGCCTGTTCGTGTCACAGACGGCAATTACTGCCCGGGTGCAGCGCCTGGAGCAGCAACTGGGCTGCCAGCTATTTGTGCGCAGCCGCAACGGCGCCAGCCTGACCAGCGACGGCGAAGCATTCGTCAGTTATGCCAACCAGCTGGTACAAACCTGGGAAGCGGCGCGGCGCGACCTGCCGCTGCCCGAGGGCTGCCAGCAAGTGCTGCATGTGGGGGGAGAAGTGAGCCTGGGCAACCCGATGATGCTCGACTGGATCAGTGCCCTGCACCGTGAGCTGCCCAGCCATGCCATCCGCAGCGAGGTAAGCGATGGCGAGTCGCTGCTGCGCAAGGTCGAGATGGGTTTGCTGGACGCTGCGCTGGTGTATCAGCCGACCTACGGGCCGGGCCTGCAGGTGGAACAGTTGATGGAAGAAAAGCTGATCCGCGTGCGCCGGGTTGACCAGCCAGAGCCCTACATCTACATCGACTGGGGCGAGGCCTTCCGCCGACAGCACGATGCCGCCCTGCCCGACTGCGCCCGCCCGGCGCTCAGTTTCAACCTGGGCCCCCTGGCCTTGCAGTTCATTCTCGATCAGGGCGGCAGCGGTTACTTCCGCACGCGCGTGGTGCAGGCGTACCTGGACAGCGGCGTGTTCGAGCGGGTACCGCAAGCGCCGGAATTCACCTACCCGACCTTCCTGGTGTACCCACGCAAACGCGACAGCGAAGCCCTGCAACAGGCCTTCGCCATCCTGCGCCGGCTGGTAGCCGCCGGCGCCAGCGACTGGTCACAACGCTGGGACCCGGTTATCTGAAGCCTCGGCTTTGCTGAGCAGTTGGCGCTTGAGGCCAGCGATCAGGTCGGTCTGGGTGATTACCCCCACCAGCATGCCGGCATCGAGCACCGGCAGGCAATGCAGGCCCTGCTCGCACAACAACGGCAACAGGCGCTCCAGCGGGTGTTGGCTGCTGACACTGACCACCCGCCGGCTCATCACCTGCTCCATGCGCACCGCCTTGCGGCCGAACAGCCCGCGCCAGCTGAAGCGGCCACGCTGCATGGCCGGGCCGACCAGGTCGCTGAGGCTGACGATGCCCACCAGCTTGCCCTGCTGCAGCACCGGCAGGGTTTTCAGGTGGTGGCTGGTCAGCATTTTCCAGGCCTGCTCGAGGGTGGTCTCGGGCGTGGCGAACTGTACATCGCGCGACATCACCGAGGCCGCAGTGATACCGCCAAGGCTGCGCTGCAGGGCATGCTGCTCGGTGGCGAGGATGATGCGTTCCAGCTCGTCACGGGTGACATCGATGAACTCACCCAGCTCTTCCAGAGCTTGGTCCAGGTCCTCGCCACGGATGCCCACCCGTTCACTGGGCAGGGGGTCGTGGGTATGGTGCACATCTTTGCGCGGCGCTACGCCTTTCGGGTAGCGCACACCGGTCAGGCGATTGTAGAGCACCGCCACGCTCACCAGGATCAGTGCATTGAGCAGAATTGGCTCAAGCAGGTGGTCACCCATGGCGGTCAGCCCTGAGTCGGCCAATACCGCACTCACTGCCACCCCGCCACCCGGCGGGTGCAGGCAGCGCAGCAGGCACATGACCAGGATCGAGATGCCCAAGGCCGCAGCGGCCACCCACAGCGCCGGGCCGAAGCCTTGGCGCATGGCCAGGCCGACCGCGCCCGCCAGCGCGTAGCTGCCCAGCACCGGCCAAGGTTGGGCCAACGGGCCGGAATGCACGGCGAACACCAGCACTGCCGAGGCCGCCAGCGGGCCCAACAGGTGCAAGGCGATGCCGGGGCCATAGGCCATGCTGGTCAGCCACCCAGCGAGGAACAGACCGAGCAACGCACCGATACCGGCACGCAACCATTCTTTTGGAGAGGTATTCAGGGGCGCCGGCAACAGGCGCTGCAGACGGCTTTCGGAACGCGAGGCAGACATTTAAGTAATCGGGATCTTGGTTTTTTCTGATTAAAAAGAAAGCCCAGCCGAGCTGGCCTGGGCCTCGTATTGCGCGTGCAATACCGCAAGGGGCTCCGTCCGTGGAGAGATGGAAACCGCAGGGTTTCATGAGGGGGATTTTGCCGGGTGGAGGGAAATTGGGCTAATTCAAAAAACTGCGGCTGTACTGCAATTTTTTTGCAGTACTGACATGGCTTCGGCGGATTGGGTACACCTGTGGGAGCGGCCTTGTGTCGCGATGGGCCGCACAGCGGCCCCGGCATTACCGAGCCTTGCGCGGCAGGTCGATGCTCACACGCAACCCGCCCAGCGGGCTCTGTTCCAAGGCCAGACGCCCGCCCCAGGCGTCGACGATATCGCGCACGATGCCCAACCCCAGCCCATGCCCGTCCACCTGCTCGTCCAGCCGCGAGCCACGCTCCAGCACCTGCAGCCGTTGGCTCTCAGGGATGCCAGGGCCATCGTCATCGACCCACAGCTGGAAGCCCTCGGCATTGGGCTCAATGCCCAGGCGCACCTCGCTGTCAGCCCACTTGCAGGCGTTGTCCAGCAGGTTGCCCAGCAGCTCCAGGAAGTCTTCACGGTCCCATGGCAATAACAGCCCGGGCGGCACATCACTCGCCAGCAGCAGGCCCTCGCCATGGATCATTCTCAGTGTCCCGAGCAACCCCGGCAACTCGGCGTCACAGTCGAACTGCGCGCCCGGCAGCGCATCCCCTGCCAGCCGCGCACGGTTCAGCTCGCGTGCCAGCCGTTGCTGGATCTGCTCCAGCTGCTCGCGCATCTGCGTGCGGACTTCGGGAAAATCCTTCAAGCGCTCGCTGGAGGCCAGGCTCAGCAGTACCGCCAACGGCGTCTTCAGCGCATGCCCAAGGTTGCCCAAGGCATTGCGCGAGCGGCGAAGGCTGTCTTCGGTGTGGCTGAGCAGGTGGTTGATCTGCCCCACCAACGGCGCCAACTCGCTGGGCACCTGCTCATCCAGCTGCGAGCGCTTGCCCTGCTGCAGCTGGGCAATCTGCTGGCGTGCCCGCTCAAGCGGGCGCAGCGAGCGGGTAACCGTGATGCGCTGCAGCACCAACACCAGGATCAACGCCACCAGCCCCATGCCCAGGCCGATCTGCTGCATGCGCCGGAAACCTTGGCGCACCGGCGAATAGTCCTGTGCCACGCTGATCGAGATGTCCTGGCCCAGGCGCCGGTAGTCGGCGCGCAGGGCCAGCAGTTGCTGCCCTTCAGGGCCGAGTTCATGGCTATCGGAAAGCCCGGGCGCCGATGGTTTGGGCATGTCCAGGTCCCACAGCGAACGAGACCGCCAGGTACCTTTGTCAAAATCGATGCGGAAGTAGTAACCGGAAAAGGGTCGTTGGTAGGCCGCCGAAATACGCCGCTCATCCAGCTGCAAGCCAGACGGCCCACGCACCAACGCCACCAGCAGGTTCTCGCTTTCCTTACGCAGGCCGTTTTCCAGGTAGCGTTGCAGGCCAGCTTCGAAAAGCCACAAGGTCAGTTGCGCCAGCACCACGCCGACCACCACCAGCACCGCCACCAGGCCCAGGCTAAGGCGCGCCTGGATCGACTTCACCCGGCGCTCCCGGCATAAATGTACCCTTGCCCGCGACGGGTCTCGATCACGCTACGGCCCAGCTTGCGCCGCAGGTGGTTGACGTGCACTTCCAGCACGTTGGAGTCGCGCTCGGTTTCGCCGTCGTAAAGGTGTTCGGCCAGGTGGCTTTTGGACAGGATCTGCTGCGGGTGCAGCATGAAGTAACGCAGCAGCCGAAACTCGGCAGCGGTCAGTTGCACATCCATGCCGTCACGGCTGACACACTGACGGCTTTCATCCAGGTGCAGCCCCGCTGCCTCCAGTTTCGGCTGGTTGGCCAGGCCCCGGGCACGGCGCAGCAATGCCTGGATACGCAATTGCAGCTCTTCCGGGTGGAACGGTTTGCTCAGGTAGTCATCAGCCCCGGCCTTCAGCCCCTCGATGCGCTCGGCCCACGAGCCACGGGCGGTGAGGATCAGCACCGGCGTGGCCAGGCCGGCAGCACGCCACTGGGCCAGCACCTCCAGGCCCGGCAAGCCCGGCAGGCCAAGGTCGAGAATGATCAGGTCATAGGGTTCGCTCTGGCCCTGGTAAACCGCGTCGCGGCCGTCGGCCAGCCAGTCCACGGCATAGCCCTGGCGCTGCAGGCCGGCGGTCAGTTCATCGGCCAGCGGTACATTGTCCTCGACAAGCAACAGGCGCATTCAGTCGTCTTCCTCGTCTTTGAGCAGGGCACCGGTGCTGGCATCGAGCTTGATCTCGCGTACCACACCTTCAACCGTCAGCAGTTCGACCTCATATTCGTAGCGATCGTCGTCTTCTTCCAGCTCGGCTTCCAGCAGGCGCGCCCCGGGGTGACGCCCCAGGGCGGTTTCCAGCAATTGCTCGAGCGGCAGAATGACGCCCTTCTGCCGCAGCTTCAGGGCTTCGTCCTGGTCAAGGTCGCGGGCAGCGGCCAGCGAGCACACGGCCAGCAGCGCCAGCGCGAGGTAGCGCGCCGGCCGCGGTAAGTGAATCATCAGTTGTCCCGCTCGTCCTTCAGCACTTCACCGGTCTTGGCGTCCAGCGCCACGTCCCACTCGACGTTCTGGGTGTCGCGCAACTCGACCTTGTAGATGTAGCGGCCGTACTCGTCTTCAAGCTCCGAGTCAGTGACGGTGGCGCCGGGGTGCTTGGCCACGGCGGTGGCTTTGAGCTCGTCCAGCGACTTGATGGTCTTGGCGTTGACCAGTTTGACCACTTCGTCAGGCTGTACATCCTTGGCGAAAGCGGCATTCGCGCCCAGGGCGAGGGCAGCGGCGGTGAACAGGGCAGTCAAGGTTTTCATCGTTCTTCTCTCCTGAGAACTGTGTAAGTTGTCTACGGGGTTAAGACTAACCACCGGTCCTTAATTCAACCTGAAAACAGCTGGCGCCATGATAGCGCAGTTACACCTCCAGGCAGGTTTGGTCTCCTGCAGGAGCAGCCTTGTGCTGCGAAAGGGCCCGTGCAGGCACAACAGTTGTGTAGTCTGTACGGGCCCTTTCGCAGCACAAGGCTGCTCCTACAAGCCCAAGAGATCCGCCATGAGCGCCATCCACATCAAGTACCCTGCCCTCACCTTCAAGGCCGGTGACCGTGCCCTGCGGCTCATCCGCGAGCGCGGCCTGCAGGCGGCCGATGTCGGGGTGGTGCCAGGTGCGGCCGGTGGCCCGAAGCCGCTGGGTATCCAGGGCCTGGACCTGGCACTGTTCGGCGAGTGGCTGCCTTCGGCACCGCGCCCGCGCGCCCTGATTGGCGCTTCGATCGGTGCCTGGCGCTTCGCCAGCGCCTGCCTCGAAGACCCCATCGCGGGTCTGCGTCGCCTGGGCGAGTTGTACACCGAACTGGATTTCGCCAAGGGCGCCACCCCGGCCGAAATCAGCCACAGCTGCCAACGCATGCTCGACGACCTGCTGCAGGGCCGCGACGGCCAGCTGCTGGCCAACCCGCACTATCACCTGAATATCCTGGTAGTGAAAAGCCATGGCCAGCTTGCCCACGACCATCGCGGCCGCCTGGGCCTGGGCCTGGGCTCGGTGGTTGCCAGCAACCTGCTCGGCCGTTCGCGCCTGGCGCGCCACTTCGAGCGCATCATCCTGCACGACGGGCGCGCCGCGCCGCCCCTCGACGCACTGACCGACTTCCCCTCACGCTACCTGCCGCTGGACCTGGCCAACCTGCGCCACGCCCTGCTGGCCTCGGGTTCGATCCCCATGGTCATGCAGGGTGTGAAAGACATCCCCGGCGTGGGCGCTGGCACCTACCGCGACGGCGGCCTGCTCGACTACCACCTCGACCTGCCCTACCGCGGCGACGACCTGGTGCTGTACCCGCACTTCACCGACAAGGTGGTACCGGGCTGGTTCGACAAAGCCTTGCCCTGGCGCAAAGGCGATGCCACCCGCCTGCAGAACGTGCTGCTGATGACCCCTTCGCCGCAGTACCTGGCCGCCCTGCCCTATGGCAAGCTGCCGGACCGCAACGACTTCAAACGCTTCATGGGTGATGCGCCAGGCCGCAAGCGCTATTGGTACAAGGCTATCGCTGAAAGCCAGCGCCTGGGCGACGAGCTGCTGGAGCTGGTCGCCACCGGGCGGCTGCATGAACGCCTGCAAGCCTTGTAACGGCCATGCTGGTAGACTGCGCGCAATATTGATTCACACAGAGTTATGACAGCGTGGAAATTTTCAAAGAGTTCACATTCGAATCGGCCCACCGCCTGCCCCACGTCCCTGAAGGGCACAAATGCGGCCGCTTGCATGGCCACTCGTTCAAGGTCGGCCTGCACCTGACCGGCCCGCTCGACCCGCACACTGGCTGGATTCGCGACTTCGCCGAGGTCAAGGCGATCTTCAAGCCGATCTACGAGCAACTGGACCACAACTACCTGAACGACATCCCGGGCCTTGAAAACCCCACCAGCGAAGTGATCGCCAAGTGGATCTGGGACCAGGTCAAGCCGCTGATGCCGGAACTGTCGAAGGTACGCATCCACGAAACCTGCACCAGCGGTTGCGAATACACCGGCGACTGATTCGCCACCTCACCGGCCTCTTCGCGGGCTTGCCCGCTCCCACAGGAACTCCACAGCCCTCAATAGCAGTGATAATCCTGTGGGAGCGGGCAAGCCCGCGAAGAGGCCGGTAGCATCACCAACAAGCTTCAGCCTTGCCCCTGCTCCAAGGCATCGCGCAGGAAGCTGGGGGCGATGTAGCGCTGGTAATGCGCTTCTGAAAGCAGGAAGAACTCGCGATCGATGGCATCGCGCAATTGCGGCAGTTCCCAGTCGCGAAACTCCGGCAGCAGCACCATGCCGTAGGCCTCCAGGTCACGGATCATCCGCGCCCCGCGGGCAATCAGCTGGTAAGCCCAGCAATATTCCGACTGCTGCTCGACAAAACGGATGGAGCGCTGCTCCAGTTGCTGACGCAGCAGGCTTTTGTCGAACACCTCCAGCTTGGCCATCATCACCTGCACCAGCAACTGCTCAAGGCGCAGCCACACCGCGCGTTTTTGCGCGTCGTCGTAGCCGTTCCAGTTGATCACTTCGTGGTGGAAACGCTTGCAGCCACGGCACACCGTGTCTCCGTACACCGTGGAGCACAGGCCGACGCAAGGGGTCTTGATGGACTTGTTGGACATGAAAAACAACAGTTTGGCGGAGGAACACGGGGCCATGTTAGCCCTTTGTCTAACCAGGGTCACTCGTTAAAGTCATCTTCTGCGCCTTACTTTCGGGCTTTTTTTGCCGTAGAATCATCCGGCCTTTTCAAAGGCAACAATGTCCGTTGGAAGCTGTTTTCAAAGCGTCACGAGCACAGTTAATCCGGTAGAACGGCGTTGGCCCGGGCCATGCATCCCTCGCATGCCCGCGCCAGCCCTCATCAGCTCCCCGTTCTGCAGGCGTAAAACTTTGAAAGCAGCTTCTGTAAGGATTCTTTGCGACTCTGGCTGGGCGGCCCACAAAGCCGTGGCAGCGCATGGGTGCATTGAATGCTGGATAAGCGTCCCGGACCCCCTTTAGGGACCACTGATGAGGGAAATAACTGTGCTTGAAGCCTACCGCAAACACATCGAAGAGCGTGCCGCCCTGGGTATCGTGCCCCAGCCGCTGAACGCCGAACAAACTGCAGGCCTGGTCGAGCTGCTGAAAAACCCGCCGGCCGGCGAAGAAGCCTTCCTCGTAGACCTGATCACCAACCGCGTACCGCCAGGGGTCGACGAAGCTGCCTACGTCAAGGCTGCTTTCCTCTCTGCTGTTGCCAAGGGCGAAACCCAGTCGCCTCTGATCGACCGCAAGCACGCCACCGAACTGCTCGGCACCATGCAGGGCGGCTACAACATCGAAACGCTGGTCGCACTGCTGGATGACGCCGAACTGGGCGCCGTCGCGGCCGAACAGCTCAAGCACACCCTGCTGATGTTCGATGCCTTCCACGACGTGGCCGAAAAAGCCAAGGCCGGCAACGCTCACGCCAAGGCCGTGCTGGACTCCTGGGCTGCCGGTGAGTGGTTCACCGCCCGCCCGGCCATCGCCGAGAAGTACACCCTGACCGTGTTCAAGGTGCCAGGCGAAACCAACACCGACGACCTGTCGCCTGCTCCGGACGCCTGGTCGCGCCCTGACATCCCGCTGCACGCCCTGGCGATGCTGAAAATGGCCCGTGACGGCATCGAGCCTTCGCAGCCAGGTTCGGTCGGCCCGCTGGCACAGATCGAAGCCGTCAAGGCCAAGGGCTTCCCGGTTGCCTATGTAGGTGACGTGGTAGGTACTGGTTCCTCGCGCAAATCCGCTACCAACTCGGTACTGTGGTTCTTCGGCGACGACATTCCGTACGTACCGAACAAGCGCGCCGGTGGCTTCTGCTTCGGCACCAAGATCGCCCCGATCTTCTACAACACCATGGAAGACGCCGGCGCCCTGCCGATCGAATTCGACTGCACCAACCTGGGCATGGGCGACGTCATCGACGTCTACCCGTACAAAGGTGAAGTACGCCGCCACGAAAGCGACGAGCTGGTCACCAACTTCGCGCTGAAAACCGAAGTGCTGCTGGACGAGGTCCGCGCTGGCGGCCGTATCCCGCTGATCGTCGGCCGTGGCCTGACCGAAAAAGCCCGCGCCGAGCTGGGCCTGGGTGCTTCCGACCTGTTCAAGAAACCAGAGCAGCCTGCCGATTCCGGCAAGGGCTTCACCCTGGCGCAGAAAATGGTCGGCCGTGCCTGTGGCCTGCCAGAAGGCCAGGGCGTGCGCCCAGGTGCCTACTGCGAGCCGAAGATGACCACCGTCGGTTCCCAGGACACCACTGGCCCGATGACCCGCGACGAGCTGAAAGACCTGGCGTGCCTGGGCTTCTCTGCCGACCTGGTCATGCAGTCGTTCTGCCACACCGCGGCCTATCCGAAGCCGATCGACGTCACCACCCACCACACCCTGCCAGACTTCATCCGCACCCGTGGCGGCGTGTCGCTGCGCCCAGGCGACGGCATCATCCACAGCTGGCTGAACCGCATGCTGATGCCTGACACCGTTGGTACCGGTGGCGACTCGCACACCCGCTTCCCGATCGGCATCTCGTTCCCGGCCGGTTCCGGCCTGGTGGCCTTCGCCGCCGCCACCGGCGTCATGCCGCTGGACATGCCAGAATCGATCCTGGTGCGCTTCAAGGGCAAACTGCAACCCGGCATCACCCTGCGTGACCTGGTGCATGCCATCCCTTACTACGCCATCCAGAAAGGCCTGCTGACCGTCGAGAAGAAAGGCAAGAAAAACGCCTTCTCCGGCCGCATCCTGGAAATCGAAGGCCTGGACGAACTGACCGTCGAGCAAGCTTTCGAGCTGTCCGATGCCTCGGCCGAGCGTTCCGCTGCCGGTTGCACCATCAAGCTGCCAGAGAAGGCCATTGCCGAGTACCTGACGTCCAACATCACCCTGCTGCGCTGGATGATCGGCGAAGGCTACGGCGATGCCCGCACCCTGGAGCGCCGCGCCCAGGCCATGGAAGCCTGGCTGGCCAACCCTGAGCTGCTGTCGGCTGACGCCGATGCCGAGTACGCTGAAATCATCGAAATCGACCTGGCCGACGTCAAAGAGCCTGTGCTCTGCGCGCCGAACGACCCGGACGATGCCCGCCTGCTGTCTTCGGTACAGGGCGAGAAGATCGACGAAGTGTTCATCGGTTCGTGCATGACCAACATCGGCCACTTCCGCGCTGCCGGCAAGCTGCTGGAGAAGGTCAAGGGTGGCATCCCTACTCGTCTGTGGCTGGCTCCGCCAACCAAGATGGATGCTCACCAGCTGACCGAAGAAGGCTACTACGGCATCTACGGCAAGGCCGGTGCGCGCATGGAAATGCCAGGCTGCTCGCTGTGCATGGGTAACCAGGCACGTGTGCAGACCGGTTCGACCGTGGTCTCCACGTCGACCCGTAACTTCCCGAACCGTCTGGGCGACGCGACCAACGTGTACCTGGCATCGGCCGAACTGGCTGCTGTCGCTTCGATCATCGGCAAGCTGCCGACCGTCGAAGAGTACATGCAGTACGCGAAAGACATCGACAGCATGGCTGCCGACGTTTACCGCTACCTGAGCTTCGACCAGATCGCCGAGTTCCGCGAAGCGGCAGCCAACGCCAAGATCCCGGTGGTTCAGGCGTAAGCTGAGTTACAGGTTGTAAAGAAAGCCCCGGCAGCGATGCCGGGGCTTTTTTGTTTCAGCCTGTACCGGCCCTATCGCCGGCAAGCCAGCTCCCACAGGTACTCCACAGGTCTTGAGAGCTTTGGAGTACCTGTGGGAG
>NZ_JBLZWV010000043.1:0-18978 GCF_056098905.1 Pseudomonas sp. TSO6
GCTCCCACAGGTACTCCACAGGTCTTGAGAGCTTTGGAGTACCTGTGGGAGCTGGCTTGCCGGCGATAGGGCCAGTACAGGCAACCTCAAATCACAAACAAATCCACAAACCTGTGCACTGCCATACTTTCCAGCTGCTGCTGGTCCTTGCACACATCCACAATCTGGGCACACCGCTGACGGGCAAATCGCGTCCCCAGGTTTGCCCTGAACTTGGCCTCCAGCAACGGTATGCCCTCCCCTCGCCGCCGCCGGTGCCCGATCGGGTATTCCACCACCACTTGGTCAGTGCTGCTGCCATCCTTGAAGAACACCTGCAGCGCATTAGCGATCGAGCGCTTGTCGGGCTCCAGGTACTCGCGGCTGAAGCGCAGGTCTTCCACCACTTCCATCTTCTCGCGCAGGCGATCGATGCTCGGGTGGTTGGCATGGAAAACATCTTCATAGTGCTCCGCCACCAAATGGCCGAAGATCAACGGTACCGCCACCATGTACTGCAGGCAGTGATCACGGTCGGCAGCATTGGCCAGCGGGCCGCTCTTGGAAATGATGCGGATCGCTGACTCCTGGGTGGTGATGACGATGCGGTCGATTTCATGCAGACGGTTGCGCACCAGTGGATGCAGGGTCACAGCCGCCTCACAGGCGGTCTGGGCATGAAATTCGGCAGGGAAACTGACCTTGAACAACACGTTTTCCATCACATAGCTGCCCAAGGCCTGAGGCAGACGCAGCTCGTACTGCCCGGCAGGCTTGAGCGCCAAGTCTTTGTTGGTATGACTGAACGATACGTCGTAGAACCCCCACTGCGGCGCCGTGAGCACGCCCGGCACGCCCATCTCGCCACGCAGGGCGATATCGGCCAGGCGCACGCCCCGGCTGGAAGCATCGCCCGCGGCCCAGGACTTGCGAGAACCGGCGTTGGGCGCGTGGCGGTAGGTGCGCAGGGCCTGGCCGTCGACGAAGGCGTGGGACAAGGCCGAGAGCATCTGCTCGCGATTGGCCCCCATCAGCCTGGCACACACGGCGGTTGAGGCCACCTTCACCAGAATCACGTGATCGAGGCCGACGCGGTTGAAGGAGTTTTCCAGTGCCAGCACACCCTGAATCTCATGGGCCATGACCATGGCTTCAAGCACATCGCGCATCAGCAGCGGCGCCTCACCTGCTGCGACGTGCTTCTGCGACAGGTGATCGGCAACGGCCAGGATGCCGCCAAGGTTGTCCGAGGGGTGAGCCCATTCAGCGGCCAGCCAGGTGTCGTTGTAGTCCAGCCAGCGCACCGTGCAGCCGATGTCCCAGGCGGCCTTGACCGGGTCGAGGCGGTAGGCGGTGCCGGGGACGCGGGCGCCATTGGGCACCAGCGTGCCTTCCACCTGAGGGCCGAGGAGTTTTGTGCATTCAGGGAAGCGCAGGGCCAGCAGGCCGCAGCCGAGGGTGTCCATCAGGCAGTTGCGCGCGGTGGCCAGGGCTTCGGCGGAATCGACCCGGTAGCCGAGGGCGTAATCGGCCAGGGTCTGCAACACCCGGTCGTAGTCCGGGCGGTCATTGAGGTCTACGTTGGCGCTCATATCCAGCTCCCTTCAGAATTGCCGGGGCTGCTTTGCAGCCCTTCGCGGGCTCGCCCGCTCCCACAGGTTGACCACAGCATTCAGAACCTGTGGTTACCTGTGGGAGCGGGCAAGCCCGCGAAGGGCCGCAAAGCGGCCCCGACGAACTAAAACCGAGCGCCAGTGGTGCTTTAGAAGCTATCGCCAGGCACGCGAACCCAGCCCTCCATCAGCACGCGAGCACTGCGGCTCATGATTGCCTTGGTCACTGTCCACTCACCCTCCACCCGGCGCGCCTCGGCCCCGACCCGCAAGGTGCCCGAAGGGTGGCCAAAACGCACAGCGCTGCGCTCGCCCCCGCCAGCGGCGAGGTTGACCAGCGTACCCGGAATGGCCGCTGCGGTGCCGATCGCCACCGCCGCCGTACCCATCATGGCATGGTGCAGCTTGCCCATCGACAGGGCCCGTACCAGCAGGTCGATATCGCCTGCCTGCACCGCCTTGCCACTGGACGCAGTGTAGGTGCTCGGCGGCGCAACGAACGCCACTTTTGGTGTGTGCTGACGCCCGGCAGCCTGGTCGACATTGTCGATCAAGCCCATGCGCACGGCGCCATAAGCACGAATGGTCTCGAAACGCAGCAGCGCCTGCGGGTCGCCGTTGATGGCGTCCTGCAGTTCGGTACCGGTGTAGCCGATATCCGCCGCGTTTACGAAGATGGTCGGGATGCCAGCGTTGATCAAGGTGGCCTTGAAGGTGCCGACACCCGGCACCTCCAGGTCATCGACCAGGCTGCCAGTGGGGAACATCGCACCGCCGTCGTCACCGTCGTCGGCCGCCGGGTCGAGGAACTCCAGTTGCACCTCGGCAGCCGGGAATGTCACCCCGTCCAGCTCGAAGTCGCCGGTTTCCTGCACTTCACCTTCAGTGATCGGGACATGGGCGATGATGGTCTTGCCGATATTGGCCTGCCAGATGCGCACCGTGGCGATGCCGTTGCGCGGAATGCGCGCCGGATCGACCAGGCCACTGCTGATAGCGAACGAACCGACCGCAGCAGACAGGTTGCCGCAGTTGCCGCTCCAGTCGACGAACGCCTTGTCGATGCTGACCTGGCCGAACAGGTAGTCGACATCGTGTTCGGGCTTGATGCTTTGCGACAGGATCACGGTCTTGCTGGTGCTCGACGTGGCGCCGCCCATGCCGTCGATCTGTTTGCCATAGGGGTCGGGGCTGCCTATTACCCGCAGCAGGAGTGCGTCACGGGCGGGGCCGGGGATCTGCGCCTGCTCCGGCAGGTCTTGCAGGCGGAAGAACACGCCTTTGCTGGTGCCGCCACGGATGTAGGTGGCGGGGATTTTGATCTGGGGTACATGTGCCATTGTCTTGGGCATCCTGATAGTCCGGTGAAATACCCTGGGGCTGCTATGCAGCCCTTTCGCGACACAAGGCCGCTCCCACAGGTACTGCGCCGCCCGTTGTGGGAGCGGCCTTGTGTCGCGAAAGGGCCGCAGAGCGGCCCCCGTTTCATGCTCAGGCGGTCGCTTCGAGGAAGTCCTGGGCAAAGCGTTGCAGCACCCCGCCCGCTTCGTAGATCGACACTTCCTCGGCGGTGTCCAGGCGGCAGGTCACCGGCACTTCCAGGCGCTCGCCATTGGCGCGGGTAACCACCAACGTCAGGGTCGCCCGTGGCGTACGTGCGCCCAGCACGTCATAGGTCTCGCTGCCGTCCAGGCCAAGGGTCTTGCGGTCGGTGCCTGGCTTGAACTCCAGCGGCAACACGCCCATACCCACCAGGTTGGTGCGGTGAATGCGCTCGAAGCCTTCGGCGACGATGGCCTCGACACCCGCCAGGCGCACGCCCTTGGCCGCCCAGTCGCGGGACGAACCTTGGCCGTAGTCGGCGCCGGCCACGATGATCAGCGGCTGTTTGCGCTGCATGTAGGTCTCGATGGCCTCCCACATGCGGGTGACCTTGCCTTCCGGCTCGATACGCGCCAGCGAGCCCTGCTTCACGCTGCCGTCTTCCTTGCGCACCATTTCGTTGAACAGCTTGGGGTTGGCGAAGGTGGCACGCTGAGCCGTCAGGTGGTCGCCTCGGTGGGTGGCGTAGGAGTTGAAGTCCTCCTCCGGCAAGCCCATTTTCGCCAGGTACTCACCGGCAGCGCTGTCGAGCATGATGGCGTTGGACGGCGACAGGTGGTCGGTGGTGATGTTGTCCGGCAGCACCGCCAGCGGGCGCATGCCGCGCAGGGTTCGCTCACCCGCCAACGCACCTTCCCAATACGGCGGGCGACGGATGTACGTGCTCATCGGGCGCCAGTCATACAGCGGCGCCACCTTCGGCCCGCGGTCTTCCTCGATGGCGAACATCGGGATGTACACCTTGCGGAACTGTTCTGGCTTGACCGCGGCCCGCACCACGGCGTCGATCTCTTCATCGCTCGGCCAGATGTCCTTGAGGCGGATTTCCTTGCCATCGACCACGCCCAGCACATCCTTCTCGATGTCGAAGCGGATGGTACCGGCAATGGCATAGGCCACCACCAGCGGCGGCGAAGCCAGGAAGGCCTGCTTGGCATACGGGTGGATACGCCCGTCGAAGTTGCGGTTGCCCGACAGCACGGCGGTGGCGTACAGGTCGCGGTCGATGATTTCCTGCTGGATCGCCGGGTCCAGGGCGCCAGACATCCCGTTGCAGGTGGTGCAGGCGAAGGCAACGATACCGAAACCGAGTTGCTCCAGCTCTTTCTCCAGCCCGGCTTCTTCCAGGTAAAGCTGCACAGCCTTGGAGCCTGGCGCCAGCGACGACTTGACCCACGGCTTGCGGGCCAGGCCCAGCCTGTTGGCATTGCGTGCAATCAGGCCTGCAGCAATCACGTTGCGCGGGTTGCTGGTATTGGTGCAACTGGTGATGGCGGCAATGATCACCGCGCCGTCCGGCATCTGCCCCGGCACCTCTTCCCAGCTGCCGGCAATGCCTTTGGCTGCCAGGTCGCTGGTAGCCACGCGCGCGTGCGGGTTGGACGGGCCGGCCATGTTGCGCACCACGCTCGACAGGTCGAAGCTCAGGGTGCGCTCGTAGACGGCGCCGCCCAGGCTGTCGGCCCACAGGCCGGTGGCCTTGGCATAGGTTTCCACCAGCTTGACCTGCTGCTCTTCGCGGCCGGTCAGGCGCAGGTAGTCGATGGTCTGCTGGTCGATGGCGAACATAGCGGCGGTGGCGCCGTATTCCGGGGCCATGTTGGAAATGGTGGCGCGGTCACCCAAGGTCAGCGCGCGGGCGCCCTCGCCGTGGAATTCCAGGTAGGCGCCAACGACTTTCTGTTTACGCAGGAATTCGGTCAGGGCCAGCACCAGGTCGGTGGCGGTGATGTTCGGTGCCAGCTTGCCGGTCAGCTCGACGCCGACGATTTCCGGCAGGCGCATCCACGAAGCGCGGCCGAGCATCACGTTTTCGGCTTCCAGGCCGCCAACGCCAATGGCGATCACGCCCAGGGCGTCGACATGCGGGGTGTGGCTGTCGGTACCGACGCAGGTGTCCGGGTAGGCCACGCCGCGGTCGCTATGGATGACAGGCGACATCTTCTCCAGGTTTATCTGGTGCATGATGCCATTGCCCGGCTGGATCACGTCGACGTTCTTGAACGCCTTCTTGGTCCAGTTGATGAAGTGGAAGCGGTCTTCGTTGCGGCGGTCTTCAATGGCGCGGTTCTTTTCGAAGGCCTGTGGGTCGAAGCCACCGCACTCCACTGCCAGCGAGTGGTCGACGATCAGCTGCACCGGCACCACCGGGTTGACGGCGGCCGGGTCGCCACCCTTGTCGGCGATGGCATCACGCAGGCCGGCGAGGTCGACCAGCGCGGTCTGGCCGAGGATGTCGTGGCACACCACGCGGGCCGGGAACCACGGGAAGTCGAGATCGCGCTGGCGTTCGATCAGTTGGCCCAGCGAGGCGTCGAGGGTGGCCGGGTCGCAGCGGCGCACCAGGTTCTCGGCGAGCACGCGGGACGTGTAAGGCAGGCCGTCGTAGGCGCCGGGCTTGATCGCCTCGACCGCCGCACGGGCATCGAAGTAGTCCAGGTCGGTGCCTGGCAGGTGCTTGCGGAATGCTGTGTTCATATCGTTATCAGGCTCGGTCACGGTACGGTCGTGGATAGTTTTCTAATTGCTGTCCTGTGTTGGCTGCTCCGGCCTCATCGCCGGCAAGCCAGCTCCCACAGGTACAGCACAAGTCTCAAAGGCGGTGCTGTCCTGTGTTGGCTGCTCCGGCCTCATCGCCGGCAAGCCAGCTCCCACAGGTACAGCACAAGCCTCGAAGGCGGTGCTGTCCTGTGTTGGCTGCTCCAGCCTCATCGCCGGCAAGCCAGCTCCCACAGGTACAACACAAGCCTCGAAGGCGGTGCTGTCCTGTGTTGGCTGGTCCGACCTCGTCGCCGGCAAGCCAGCTCCCACAGGTACAGCACAAGTCTCAAAGGCGGTGCTGCTCTGTGTTGGCTGCTCCGGCCTCATCGCCGGCAAGCCAGCTCCCACAGGTACAGCACAAGCCTCGAAGGCGGTGCTGTCCTGTGTTGGCTGCTCCGGCCTCATCGCCGGCAAGCCAGCTCCCACAGGTACAGCACAAGCCTCAAAGGCGGTGCAACACCTGTGGGAGCTGGCTTGCCGGCGATGAGGCCGGAACAGGCCACCCCACAGGTTCGGTCTGTCAGCGCTGCTCGATCGGCACGAACTGGCGCTGCTCGACGCCGACATACTCGGCGCTCGGGCGGATGATGCGGTTGTTGGCGCGCTGCTCGAAGACGTGGGCTGCCCAGCCGGTCAGGCGCGAGCAGACGAAGATCGGGGTGAACAGCTTGGTCGGGATGCCCATGAAGTGGTACGCCGAGGCATGGTAGAAGTCAGCGTTGGGGAACAGGCGCTTTTGCTCCCACATGGTCTTGTCGATGGCTTCGGAAACCGGGTACAGCACCTTGTCGCCCACTTCGTCGGCCAGCTGCTTCGACCAGCCCTTGATCACCTCGTTGCGCGGGTCGGACTCTTTGTAGATGGCATGGCCAAAGCCCATGATCTTGTCCTTGCGCTCCAGCATGCGCAGCAGCTCGGCGGTGGCTTCCTGCGGGCTCTGGAAGCGCTCGATCAGCTCCATCGCCGCCTCGTTGGCACCGCCGTGCAGCGGGCCGCGCAGCGAGCCGATGGCAGCGGTGACGCACGAGTACAGGTCGGACAGGGTCGAGGCGCAAACGCGGGCGGTGAACGTGGAGGCGTTGAACTCGTGCTCGGCGTACAGGATCAGCGACACGTTCATGACCTTGACGTGCAGCTCGCTCGGCTTCTTGCCGTGCAGCAGGTGCAGGAAGTGGCCGCCGAGCGTGTCTTCGTCACTGGTGCAATCGATGCGCACGCCATGGTGGGTGAAGCGGTACCAGTAGCACATCACTGCCGGGAACAGCGCCAGCAGGCGGTCGGTCTTGTCGCGCTGGGCTTCGAAGGTGAGCTCGGGCTCCAGTGTACCCAGTACCGAGCAACCGGTGCGCATCACGTCCATCGGGTGGGCGTCACGCGGAATACGCTCCAGCACTTCCTTCAATGCTTGCGGTAGGTCACGCAGGCCTTTGAGCTTGAGCTTGTAGTCGGCCAGCTCGGCCTGGGTTGGCAGCTCGCCGTACAGCAGCAGGTAAGCGACTTCTTCGAACTCGGCACCTGCCGCCAGGTCACGCACGTCGTAACCCCGGTAGGTCAGCCCGGCACCGGCCTGGCCAACGGTCGACAGTGCGGTCTGGCCGGCCACCTGGCCACGCAGGCCTGCGCCACTGAGTACTTTCGCTTCGGCCATGGTGTTTCTCCTTTCTTGAATTTGTTATGGATTTCTTGCTGGCTAATTCGGGGTGTTGCTCAGCCCTTTTTCTGGGCAAACAGCGCGTCGAGGCTCTGCTCGAAGGCGTGGTAACCAATGGCATCGTAGAGCTCCATGCGGGTCTGCATGGTGTCGATCACGTTTTTCTGTGTGCCGTCGCGGCGCAGCGCGGTGTACACGTTCTCGGCGGCCTTGTTCATGGCACGGAACGCCGACAGCGGGTACAACACCAGCGACACGTCGACCGAGGCCAGCTCTTCGGTGGTGTACAACGGCGTGGCGCCGAATTCGGTGATGTTGGCCAGAATTGGTGCCTTTACCCGATCAGCGAATGTCTTGTACATCTGCAGTTCGGTGATGGCTTCCGGGAAGATCATGTCGGCGCCAGCCTCGATGCAGGCCTCGGCGCGATCAAGGGCAGCGTTCAGGCCTTCGACGGCCAAGGCGTCGGTACGCGCCATGATCACGAAGCTGTCGTCGCTACGGGCATCGACAGCGGCCTTGATGCGGTCGACCATTTCCTGCTGGCTGACGATTTCCTTGTTCGGACGGTGGCCACAGCGTTTGGCGCCAACCTGGTCCTCGATATGGATGGCAGCAGCGCCGAACTTGCTCATCGAGCGTACGGTGCGGGCCACATTGAAGGCCGACGCACCGAAGCCAGTGTCGACATCCACCAGCAACGGCACGTCGCACACGTCGGTAATGCGGCGCACATCGGTGAGCACGTCGTCCAGGCCGGTGATGCCCAGGTCCGGCAAGCCCAGCGAGCCTGCGGCCACGCCGCCACCGGACAGATAGATGGCCTTGAAGCCGGCGCGTTTGGCCAGCAGGGCATGGTTGGCGTTGATGGCGCCAACCACCTGCAGGGGATGTTCGGCAGCAACGGCGTCGCGGAAACGCTGACCGGGGGTGCTCTTCACAGTCATTTCTCACCTCGTGGGCTGTTGTTGTGGGCGTCCAGATAGTGACGCTCGATGTTGCGCTTGGACGCGCCGATGTGGCGGCGCATCAGGAGTTCGGCCAGCTCGCCGTCACGGTCGGCGATGGCATCGAGGATTCGGTGGTGTTCGGCAAAGGCCTGGCGTGGCCGATTGGGCGTGGCAGAGAACTGGATGCGGTACATGCGCACCAGTTGGTACAGTTCGCCGCACAGCATCTTGACCAGGGTCTGGTTGCCGCTGCCCTGGATGATCCGGTAATGGAAGTCGTAGTCGCCTTCCTGCTGGTAGTAACCCACACCAGCCTGGAATGCGGCATCGCGCTCATGGGTATCAAGCACACGGCGCAGTTCGTCGATGTCGCCCTGACTCATGCGTTCGGCTGCCAGACGGCAGGCCATGCCTTCCAGCGACTCGCGGATTTCGTACAGTTCGATCAGTTCGGCGTGGTTCAGCGACACCACGCGCGCGCCCACATGCGGTACGCGCACCAGCAGGCGCTGGCCTTCCAGGCGGTGGATGGCCTCGCGCAATGGCCCACGGCTGATGCCGTAGGTGCGCGCCAGCTCCGGCTCGGAAATCTTGCTGCCGGGGGCAATTTCGCCCTTGACGATGGCCGCCTGAATACGCCGGAAGACGTTTTCAGACAAGGTTTCCGTTTCGTCTGTCAGCACCGGGCTGGCGGTGGAAAGGTCCTGCATATTGTCGACACCTTGAAAATCTCTTTGCCAGAAATTAACCAAAACAGGCTCTACAGTCAAAGACAAAATGAACATTGTCGACAATTGTCTAATAACGAACTAACCCCCGCCCGGTGCTGTCAGATCGCGCACCGCTGGCGTCAAGACGTCGGCGTGATAGAATGCCGCGCCTCCGATGGGGTATGGATAGCCTGTCTGTCATACATTCATGCTTGTTGACAGATAAAAGAGGAAGCTTGCGCAGTAGTTGCCAGTCGCCTTGACCAGAACCTTGCCTAGAACCTTGCACTGCACCGCGCCAGGATTATGAGACTTACACCCGTTTTATTGCTGCTATGCCTCACCCTGCTGCCGGCCCTTGGTCAGGCTGCGGGCAAGACCGTCTATGGTCTCAACGAATATGCACGGCTGGGCGACCTGGACCTGGAAGTGGCCGCCAAGCTCGACACCGGCGCCAAGACCGCCTCGCTCAGCGCCCGCGATATCAAGCGGTTCAAGCGCAACGGCGAAAGCTGGGTGCGCTTCTACCTGGCCATCGATGCTGCCCACTCGCACCCGATCGAGCGCCCGCTGGCACGCGTAAGCAAGATCAAGCGCCGGGCCGGCGACTATGATGCCGAATCGGGCAAGGCCTACACGGCACGCCCGGTCATCGAACTTGAAATCTGCATGGGCCAGGCCATGCGCACCATCGAAGTCAACCTCACCGACCGCAGCGCCTTCCAGTTCCCGCTGCTGATCGGCTCGGAGGCACTCAAGCACTTCGACGCGCTGGTCGACCCAAGCCTTAAATATGCGGCCGGCAAACCTGCCTGTGCCACCGACGCTCACAAAGCAGAGTAATTCCGATGCGCTCTCTTACCCTCCATCTGAAAGTCCTGATCACCGTACTGGTGCTACTGGGTGTGGCGGTCACGGCTTACCAGATCTTCTTCCTCGGCATCCCGGTGACCGAGGATGAAACCGACGACCTGTGGAACATCGACGCCAAGGTCGAGTTCGTGGCCAGCACCAAGGACCCGGTCAAGGTGCAGATGTTCGTGCCACCGCTGAACCGCGACTATGTCAGCCTCAACGAGAGCTTCATCTCCAACAACTACGGGGTGAGCGTCAACCGTGCCGACGGTAACCGCAAGGTCACCTGGTCGGCCCGCCGCGCCAGCGGCAACCAGACCCTCTACTACCGCCTGGTGCTGACCAAGCGCTACAGCAACGAGAAGACCACGGTCAAAGGCCCGACCTTCCGTGACAGCCTGGCTATCGACGGCCCCGAGAAGATCGCTGCCGAAGCCCTGATGGCGCCGATTCGCCAGCACTCTGCCGACGTCGAGACCTTCGTCAGCGAGACCATCAAGCGGGTCAACAACCTCAACGACGACAACGTCAAGCTGCTGCTGGCCGGCGACACCTCGCCGATGAAGAAAGCCCAGATCATCGACCTGCTGCTGTCGATCGCCCACGTACCGATGGAAAAGGTGCACACCATCCGCCTGGTGGCCGACACCCCGCAAACCCCGGAACTGTGGTTGCGCAGCTTCAACGGTAACGACTGGCTGTACTTCAACCCCGACACCGGCGAGCAAGGCCTGCCCAGCGACCGCCTGCTGTGGTGGACCGGTGACGACAACCTGATCACCGTCGATGGCGGCAAGAAGGCCAACGTCACCTTCAGCATGAACAACAGCGAGATGAACGCCATCCGCCTGGCCAAGCTGACCGACGAGAACACCGACGCCGACTTCCTCGAGTACTCGCTGTACAGCCTGCCGCTGCAGACCCAGCAAACCTTCATGATCATGGTCATGATCCCTATCGGCGTGCTGGTGATCCTGGTGCTGCGCAACCTGATCGGCCTGCAGACCTTGGGTACCTTCACCCCCGTGCTGATCGCCCTGGCCTTCCGCGAGACCCAACTGGGCTTTGGCATCGTGCTGTTCACGGTGATTACCGCGCTTGGCCTGTCGTTACGCTCATACCTGGAACACCTCAAGCTGCAAATGCTGCCACGCCTGTCGGTGGTGCTGACCTTCGTCGTGGTGCTGATCGCCGCCATCAGCCTGTTCAGCCACAAGCTGGGCCTTGAGCGCGGGCTGTCGGTGGCATTGTTCCCGATGGTAATCCTGACCATGACCATCGAGCGCCTGTCGATCACCTGGGAAGAACGTGGCGGTGGCCATGCCATGAAAGTGGCCATCGGCACCCTGTTTGCAGCCTCTTTGGCGCACCTGCTGATGATGGTGCCGGAGCTGGTGTACTTCGTGTTCACGTTCCCGGCCGTACTGCTGATCCTGGTGGGCTTCATGCTGGCGATGGGCCGCTACCGTGGCTACCGCCTGACCGAACTCGTGCGCTTCAAGGCATTCCTGAAGAAGGCTGACGCCTGATGTTTGGCCTGATCAAGACGTGGAAAGCCCTGGAGGCCCGGGGCATCATGGGTATCAACCGGCGCAACGCGGACTACGTGTTGAAGTACAACAAGCGCAGCTTGTACCCGATCGTCGACGACAAGATCATCACCAAGGAGCGCGCCCTGGCGGCCGGTATCCATGTGCCGGAAATGTACGGCATCATCGAAACCGAGAAAGAAATCGACAAGCTCGACCAGATCATTGGCGGGCGCAGCGATTTCGTCATCAAGCCGGCGCAAGGCGCCGGCGGTGACGGCATCCTGGTGATCGCCGACCGCTTCGAGGACCGCTACCGCACGGTGTCGGGCAAGATCATCAGCCATGAGGAAATCGAACACCAGATTTCGAGCATCCTCACCGGCCTGTACTCGCTGGGCGGCCACCGCGACCGCGCGCTGATCGAGTACCGGGTTACCCCCGACCAGATCTTCAAAAGCATCAGCTACGAAGGGGTGCCGGACATCCGCATCATCGTGCTGATGGGGTACCCGGTAATGGCCATGCTGCGCCTGCCGACCCGCCAGTCCGGCGGCAAGGCCAACCTGCACCAGGGCGCCATCGGCGTGGGCGTTGACCTGGCCACCGGCGTGACCCTGCGCGGTACCTGGCTGAACAACATCATCAGCAAGCACCCGGACACCACCAATGCGGTGGATGGCGTACAGCTGCCGAACTGGGACGGCTTCATGAAGCTGGCCGCCGGCTGCTATGAACTGTGCGGGCTGGGCTACATCGGCGTGGACATGGTGCTGGACCAGGAAAAAGGCCCGCTGATCCTGGAGCTCAACGCCCGCCCGGGCCTTAACATCCAGATTGCCAACGACTGCGGCCTGACCCAGCGCACCCACGCCATTGAGGCGCATATCGAAGCGCTGGCCAAGGATGGCATTACCGAGGATGCCGAACAGCGGGTTCGGGTAGCACAGGGTTTGTTCGGGCACGTGCCTAACCGCTGAATTGCCGGGGCTGCCTTGCAGCCCATTCGCAGCACAAGGCTGCTCCTACAGGTACTGTGCAGGCTTGCAGGGCTGCGTTTCACCTGTAGGAGCAGCCTTGTGCTGCGAATGGGCCAAACACACTGTTGAATGTCGCGCCCAGTGCTAGGCGCTTTTCCTACACAGGTCTACAATCGCCCTCCTCGCTTTTACATCGCCGTCCACACTGATGCCGACCTGTACGCTTTATCCCCTGCCCTACCAGCCTGACCCAGCCGCCTATTTCGCCCGCCTGCGCCAGGCCCCCGGCGCGATCCTGCTCGACAGCGCCCGCCCCGGCGCCGAACGCGGCCGCTTCGACCTGCTCAGCGCCTGGCCGCTGCAACAGCTGCAAGCGCACCCCGATGAACAAGGCAGCACCTTCCTCCAGCGCCTGCGCGCCGGCCTGGCCAACCTGGGCCATGCGCAACTGCCCGAAGGCAGCGAGCTACCCTTCGCCGGCGGCCTGATCGGCTACCTGAGCTACGACTTCGGTCGCCGCTTGGAACACCTGCCAAGCCTGGCCGTGGATGACCTCGGCCTGCCCGACGCACAACTGGGTTTGTATGCCTGGGCACTGGTCAGCGACCACCTGCACGGCACCAGCCAGCTGGTGTTCCACCCAAGCCTGGCCGACAGTGAACGCGAACGCCTGATCACGCTTTTCGAAGGCGACTGCAGCACTGCAAGCGGCAACTTCCAGCTGCTCGCGCCGATGGCCGGTGACCTGCAGCCCGAACAGTATCGGGCCGCCTTCGACCAGGTACAGCGCTACATCCAGGCCGGCGACTGCTACCAGATCAACCTTACCCAACGCTTTCGCGCGCCCTGCCAGGGCGATCCCTGGCGCGCCTATCAAGCCCTGCGCCAAGCTTGCCCGACGCCGTTTTCCGGCTACCAGCAACTGGCCGATGGCAGTGCCTTGCTCAGTTTCTCCCCGGAGCGCTTCATCCGCGTCAGCCAGGGGCAGGTGGAAACCCGGCCTATCAAGGGCACTCGCCCGCGCGCCAGCGACCCGATTGAGGACAAGCGCAATGCCGAGGAGCTACTGCACAGCCCCAAGGACCGCTCGGAAAACCTGATGATCGTCGACCTGCTGCGCAACGACCTGGGGCGTACCTGCAAGATCGGTTCGGTGAAGGTACCGGAGCTGTTCAGCCTGGAGAGCTATCCCAACGTCCACCACCTGGTCAGCAGCATCACCGGCCAGCTGGCCAGCGACAAGGATGCCCTGGACCTCATCGGCGACAGCTTCCCCGGTGGCTCGATCACCGGGGCGCCGAAGATTCGCGCCATGCAGATCATCGACGAGCTGGAGCCGGCACGCCGGGCACTTTACTGCGGCTCGCTGCTGTATGTGGATGTGCGCGGCGAGATGGACAGCTCGATTGCCATTCGCAGCCTGCTGGTCAAGGACGGCCAGGTCAGTTGCTGGGGCGGCGGTGCGGTGGTGGCCGACTCCGAATGGCAGGCCGAATATGAAGAGTCGATCGCCAAAGTGCGGGTGTTGATGCAGACCTTGCAGGGCTTGTGAGTCCGTCTAGCCCGCGTTTTTTTGTTACCATCACCTTACTACGAGCGCACAGCGCCACAGCCAAGATGGAAACCGCCTGATGAGCCAACCCTTCGACGTCGCCGCCCTGGCCGCGACCTACGCCAACAAGTCCCCGCAGGACATTCTCAAGCTCGCCTTCGAGCATTTTGGTGATGACTTGTGGATCTCTTTCAGCGGCGCCGAGGACGTGGTGCTGGTCGACATGGCCTGGAAGCTGAACAAGCAGGTCAAGGTGTTCAGCCTCGACACCGGCCGCCTGCACCCGGAGACCTACCGGTTCATCGACCAGGTGCGCGAGCAGTACAACCTGCCGATTGAACTGCTCAGCCCCGACCGTGCCAAACTCGACCCGTTCGTCAAGGAAAAGGGCCTGTTCAGCTTCTACAAGGACGGCCACGGCGAGTGCTGCGGTATTCGCAAGATCGAGCCGCTGCGCCGCAAGCTGGCCACCGTGAGCGCCTGGGCCACCGGCCAGCGCCGCGACCAGAGCCCGGGCACCCGCAGCCAGGTGGCGGCACTGGAAATCGACAGCGCCTTCTCTACCCCCGAGCGCACCCTGTACAAGTTCAACCCGCTGGCGCAGATGAGCAGTGAGGAAGTGTGGGGTTATATCCGCATGCTTGAGCTGCCCTACAACAGCTTGCATGAGCGTGGCTTCATCAGCATCGGCTGCGAGCCGTGCACCCGCCCGGTACTACCAAACCAGCATGAGCGTGAAGGGCGTTGGTGGTGGGAAGAGTCGACGCAGAAGGAATGCGGGTTGCACGCAGGCAACCTGATCAGCAAGGCTTGAGATAGCCGGGGCTGCGTTGCAGCCCTATCGCGACACAAGGCCGCTCCTACAGGAAATCGCATGCCCCTGTAGGAGCGGCCTTGTGCCGCGAAAGGGCCGCAAAGCGGCCCCGCACAATTGCGGATCAGTGCACCGGCAGTTCAACGCCAGCGAACAGCTCTTCAAGCTCTTGCTTGTTATGGCACTGAATGGCCTTGGCCATCACTTCGCGGGTCAGGTGCGGGGCGAACTTCTCGATGAAGTCGCACATGAAGCCGCGCAGGAAGGTGCCACGACGGAAGCCGATCTTGGTAATGCTGGCTTCGAACAGCTCGCTGGCATCCAGGGCCACCAGGTCATTGTCGAGTTTGGCGTCCACGGCCATACCCGCGACGATACCTACGCCCAGCCCCAGGCGCACATAGGTCTTGATCACGTCGGCGTCTGCTGCGGTGAACACCACTTTTGGCGTAAGGCCACGGTGGTTGAAGGCTTCGTCCAGCTTCGAGCGCCCGGTAAAACCGAACACATAGGTAACGATCGGGTATTCGGCAACCGCTTCAAGGGTCAGTTTCGGCAGCTTGGCCAGCGGGTGACCTTGCGGCACCACCACGCAGCGGTTCCACTTGTAGCACGGCATCATGATCAGGTCGCCGAACAGCTCCAGCGCCTCGGTGGCGATGGCAAAGTCGACCGTACCGTCCGCAGCCATCTCGGCAATCTGCATGGGCGAACCCTGGTGCATGTGCAGGGACACTTCCGGGTACTGCTTGATGAAGCTGCTGATCACCGGCGGCAAGGCATAGCGCGCCTGGGTGTGGGTGGTGGCAATGGACAGCGTACCCTTCTTCTCGTTGGAGAACTCCTGGGCAATCTGCTTGATGCTTTCGACCTTGCGCAGGATTTCGCCGGCGGTATTGATGATGCGCTCACCGGCCGGGGTTACACGGGTCAGGTGCTTGCCGCTGCGAGCAAAGACTTCAACACCCAGTTCATCTTCGAGCAGGCGGATCTGCTTGCTGATACCTGGCTGGGAGGTATACAGGCTCTGCGCCGTCGCGGAGACGTTGAGGTCATGGTGCGCCACTTCCCAGATGTAGCGCAGTTGTTGAAGCTTCATAGGTTTCCCTCGGTTCAGCGATGAGTCCGCGGCAGCAGGCAGCGACGATATATAACTATATTAGTGGTTCTGGAAATAAATCTAGAACTATTTTGTTACGTACCCTCGGAAAAAGCAGACGCTTCACTTCATGTTTTCCTACGCCCCAGATGCTGCGCCAAAGGCACCATGTACACCGGCACCGGCGACAGTTGCAGCAGTCGCACTGCCGTGCGCCCCAAGGGCACATCCACGCCGGCGCCGGCGCTGTGGCTGCCGAAAATCAACAGGTCGACGCTAAGCCGCTGCGCCTGGTCAAGGATCACCTGCGCCGGATCGCCCTGGCGTACCCGCACCGCCTTGATCACCGCAAGGTCGGCCTCCTCGCCCAGCTCATCGCGGAAGTTTTCCAGCACGCGCTGCTCGATGTTGGCCATCACCGCGTTCACCCCCTGGCTATGCAACTGGTCGAGCGTCTGCTCATCGAGGTAGCTTTGCAGGAGGGATTCGGCGAACTGGCCCATTGGCTCCACGGCGTGAATGACATACAACTCGGCATTGAACGTGCGCGCCAAGGCCAGCGCGTGCTGCATCACAAAAGGGGCGTAGACACCGAGGTCGGTGGCGTACAGCATGGAGCGGATCATTCGACCTCCTCGACTGCCGCAACGGCAGAGCAAGCTTCAGCTTAGCAGCGCGCCGAACGCACGCTTTGCCGTCCGGCGCGCTGCCTGCGCGGCCTGCAGGGCCGGGCAAAAGAAGCAACGCCGAGGTCAAAGCCGCCGTCAGCAGGGCCGATCACTGGTGTCGAGGAAACTTAGTGCCTGGTACAGGGTTTCCATGCGCGGCAAGCTGCAGCCTGCCGCACGCGCACGCGCCAGCGGCTCTGCATAGATAGCCTGCAGCTCCAACGGGCGCATGAGAGCATAGTCGTGAAACATGCTTGGCCAATAGTCAGGCATGCGCTCGGTCATCTGGAACAAGTGCTCGGCATACCCCACGGGCAACACATGCCCACAGGCGGCAGCGCCTTGCACCACCTCGGCCATCAGGGCCTGGATCAGTTCACGGCCATGGCTGCTTGCCATCAGCCCGGCGGTGCCTTCGCCCAGCAATACCGACAGACCGTTGTACGGCACGTTCCATACCAGCTTCTGCCAGCGCGCCAGCTCCAGGTTCGGCATGGCCTGCGAATCGATGCCCGCCGCCTGGAACAACCCTGCACCCTCACTGAGCACGGCCGCACCACCATCACTGGCCGGCCCACTGTGATAGCCCAGGTTGACCGCCCCCAGGGCCTGGTGACGAATCACACCCGGCGCGTGGCGGTTGACGCAGATGAAACACAGGCCTCCGAGCAAATGCATGTCGCGGCGCAAGGCCGGACGCAACTGCTCCTCCACACCCAGACCATTTTGCAGCAGTACCACCTTGGCGCCGGGTGCAGCGGCCTGCACGATCAGTGGCGCCAGCTGGTCATTGCTGGTGGACTTGGCACCGACCAGCAACCAGTCGCAAGGCGGCATGTCGGCGGCATAGGCATAGGCCTGCACCTTCATCTGCAGCGTACCGTGTACCGCGCTGTCCACCGCCAACCCCTGCTCGCGTACGACCTGGTACTCGCTGCGCAGCAGAAAATGCACGTCGAAACCGGCCCGTGCCAGCATCAACCCATAGAAGCCTCCAATAGCTCCGCTGCCAATGATGCCGATGCGTGGTGTGCGCGGCTGCATGCCGATCTCCAGGTCAATGTCAGCTTTCTTTTTACACAGCTTGGACCCTGCCAGCTAGCCCATGCACGCCAAAGCGCCACAACAGCAGGGAAAACAGCATGCTGACGGGACTTCAGCCCATTGTCGCGCCACCCGTAACGCGCTAAGGTTCGGCTCCCCGCTGCGATTATTCTTGCTGCTGGGCCGCACGGGGACAGTTGGCGGCCGGCACCCGTGACCTGACGAGTAACACGATGGCTGATTTACCGATCGATGACTTGAACGTTGCCTCCAACGAGACCCTGATCACCCCCGATCAGCTCAAGAAGGAAATCCCCCTCAGCGCCAAGGCCCTGCAGACCGTGACTGCCGGCCGTGAAGTGGTGCGCAATATTCTCGACGGCAAGGACCATCGCCTGTTCGTCGTGGTCGGCCCTTGCTCCATCCACGACATCAAGGCCGCCCACGAATACGCCGAGCGCCTGAAGGTGCTGGCCGCAGAAGTGTCCGATACGCTGTACCTGGTCATGCGTGTGTACTTCGAAAAGCCACGCACCACCGTCGGCTGGAAAGGCCTGATCAACGACCCGTACCTGGATGACTCGTTCAAGATCCAGGATGGCCTGCACATTGGCCGCCAGCTGCTGCTGGACCTGGCCGAAATGGGCCTGCCGACCGCTACCGAAGCGCTTGACCCGATTTCCCCGCAATACCTGCAGGACCTGATCAGCTGGTCGGCCATCGGCGCTCGCACCACCGAATCGCAGACCCACCGCGAAATGGCCTCGGGCCTGTCTTCGGCGGTCGGCTTCAAGAACGGCACCGACGGCGGCCTGACCGTTGCCATCAACGCCCTGCAGTCGGTGTCCAAGCCACACCGCTTCCTCGGTATCAACCAGGAAGGTGGTGTGTCCATCGTCACCACCAAGGGCAACCCGTACGGCCACGTGGTACTGCGCGGCGGCAACGGCAAGCCGAACTACGACTCGGTCAGCGTCGCCCTGTGCGAGCAGGACCTGGCCAAAGCCAAGATCAAGGCCAACATCATGGTCGATTGCAGCCACGCCAACTCCAACAAGGACCCGGCCCTGCAACCGCTGGTCATGGAGAACGTTGCCAACCAGATCCTCGAAGGCAACCAGTCTATCATTGGCCTGATGGTGGAAAGCCACCTGAACTGGGGCTGCCAGTCGATTCCGAAAGACCTGAACGAATTGCAGTACGGCGTCTCGGTCACCGACTCGTGCATCGACTGGGCCGCGACCGAGAAAACCTTGCGCAGCATGCATGCCAAGCTCAAGGATGTGCTGCCGCAGCGCAAGCGCGGCTGATTGATATAAAAAAGCGGGGCCGCTTCGCGTCCCATTCGCGGCACAAGGCCGCTCCTACAGGAGATCGCATATCCCTGAAGG
>NZ_JBLZWV010000044.1:0-116027 GCF_056098905.1 Pseudomonas sp. TSO6
CTCCTACAGGAGATCGCATATCCCTGAAGGAGCGGCCTTGTGCCGCGAATGGGGCGCGAAGCGGCCCCCGTTTTTTTATGTAAAGCGTCAGGCCTTGCTCGAATGCCGCTGCTGGCGCTCCATGTAGCGTTCCACATATGAGCAGGACGGAATCACCGTATAGCCCATCTGTTCAGCGTACTCCAGCGCCCGCTCGGTCAAAGCGGCAGCAATCCCGCGGCCCCGCAAGGCGTTGGGCACGAAGGTGCGATAGATGTCCAGCGTCTGCTTGCCCAGATCCATGTACGTCAGATAGGCACGATGACCGTCCACGGTGGTCTCGAACTGATGACCGGCCTGGTCATGGTGGATGGTCAGCGCTTCGCTCATCACTACTCCTCGCAGGTCTTCTCGGCAGACCCATACCTTAACCGATGGTGGTTTATCCGGCGCTAAACCCTCTACGCCACCTGTTGCCCCTTCGACCTCTGGACGACTGTAATCGTTCGGATCCTCTGGCACTCACAAGATAGTAGGCGCCGCAAATGGGATTGCTCAAGGTGGCAGCGGCGAAAAATGGCGAAAATGCTGAGAAAGCGACTCTTCCCTGCTACCTTCAACAGCCGCCGGATGTTGTAGGGCTTAAGACGTCGAAGGACAGTTAAAGTCACCGTTAGTTCAACAAAAAAGTTCCGGTACTACAATCGCTTGCGAACCCTGCACGTTTTTTTCACGCGCACGTCGCAAATCTTGTCGGCGTGGCGCCAAGCCACATTTTTTTTGCAGTTCTTGCGCTCAGTCAGTTTACTTACTACAAGTAATGGGTACTATGTACGCCGGCCAGTTTCTCTTTCCTGAGAGATGGCTATTTAATAGAAAGTCCTTGAAGGGGAACACGATGAACAACGTTCTGAAATTCTCTGCTCTGGCTCTGGCCGCAGTTCTGGCTACCGGTTGCAGCAGCGTATCCAAAGAAACCGAAGCTCGTCTGACTGCGACTGAAGACGCAGCAGCTCGCGCTCAAGCTCGTGCTGACGAAGCCTACCGTAAGGCTGACGACGCACTGGCAGCCGCTCAGAAGGCTCAGCAGACCGCTGACGAAGCCAACGAGCGCGCTCTGCGTATGCTGGACAAAGCCAGCCGCAAGTAATAATCCTCGCGGATTGTTAAGAAGCCGACCCACTTGTGGGTCGGCTTTTTTATTGCCTGCCAGCAAGGTAAATGCGCCAGGCAGTAACGAAAAGGCCCGCACTAAGGCGGGGCCGTGATGTGTCGCAATTACCTTACTGCAGTTCTGGCGGAATGCTCGACACCATAGGGGCGCTGCCCTGGTTCTCGACCGGCACGGCAATTTCTACCGGCATGCCATCTTCTGCGGCCACCACGTCACGCACCATGTCCCAGTTCATACGCAGGTTATTGGCCAGGTCTTCACGCTTGAGCAAGGCGTTGATAACGGCGGTGTGTTTATCGACTACCGACGGGTTACCCTGGTCGTCCAGCGGCGTGTGCGCTTCCAGATAGACCTTGCCGCCACTGATACCGAACTTGTAAGGCTCATTGATGATGCGCACCGGCGTACCCACCGGCACCATCTTCGACAGTTCCAGCACGTTGTTGTTGAGCATGCGGAAGCAGCCGTGGCTGGTACGCATACCAATGCCGAACTTCTTGTTCGAACCATGGATCAGGTAGCCCGGCACGCCCAGGGTGAACTTGAACGGCCCCAGCGGGTTGTCCGGGCCAGCCGGCACTACGGTCGGCAGGATGTCACCGTCCGCCGCGTGCTCTTTGCGGATCGAAGCAGGTGGCGTCCAGGTCGGGTTCGGCGTCTTGGCGGTGATCTTGGTATTGGCGATCGGCGACCCCCAACCCTCACGACCAATCCCTAGCGGGAAGGTATGTACCACGTTCTGCCCTTTCGGGAAGTAGTACAGGCGGTACTCGGCCAGGTTGATGACGATGCCTTCGCGCGGGCCAGGCGGCAGCACGTAGCGGGTCGGCAGGATGATCTCGGTGCCAGCGCCCGGCAGCCAAGGGTCGACGCCCGGGTTGGCGGCAATCATTTCCAGGTATCCGAGGTCGTTGGCGGTGCCGATGTCGGCGAACGTGTCCTCGTACTTTGCCTTGATCACATGCACCTGACCGACGATGTCTTCACCGGGCGGTGGCAGTGGCAGCTCCAGCGCAGCAGCGGGGCCCGCTACCAGCAGGGCGGCCAGGGACAGGCTACGGGTGACGGCAGGAAAGCGCGGCAACATCCGGTAAATCCTTCGAAAGGTGGGTCAAGAGGATCGATTGTACACCCGCGCCGATGCAAGCGGGAGGCATTGGCGCGATGCAAGCGTTTCAGATGATGAAAGGTGCTTGCCGTTCAGCTCGCCTGCAGCTCTGGCCAGACCGGGCGCATGCCGCGCCGCTGGGCATCGAGGATGGCTCGGCAGAGGTCACACAGCCGGCTATCGCGGTAGATCGCGCGCGGCACCCCCGACCAGCGCGGCTGCGCCGGCAGCAGGCCGCCGCACAAGGTACGGTCGACCGGCACGCCCAGCTCAAGCTGGCGGGCCACCAGGTGGACGCGGATTTCCTGGCAGGCGAACAGGTCGAGCTGCTCATCGGGCTCGATCAGTTGGTAGGCATACAGGGACCAGGCAGGGCGCGGCATCGGGGGCACTCGAAACGGGGGGCGCAACATTAGCCGAAAGCCCGCCCCGTTTAAAGCGTCACAGCAAGGGTTTTATCGCCGGCCAGGCATTTTCCAGCAGGCGCTGCTGGGCACCTTGGGCCGGATGGATACCATCGGCCTGCATCAACTCAGGCACGCCCCCTACCCCTTCGAGGAAAAACGGCACCAACGGCACCTGTTTGTCCGCAGCCAGCTGTTCATACACCTTGGCAAAAGCGGTGGTGTAGCGCACCCCGTAATTGGGCGGCAGGCGCATGCCCAGCAGCACCACCTTGGCACCGGCCTGGCGTGCCCCCTCAATCATCGAGGCAAGATTTTGTTGCAATTGCGCGGGCGGTTGCCCACGCAGGCCATCGTTGCCGCCCAGCTCCAGCACCACCAGGCTCGGTTTATGCGCTGCAAGCAGCGCCGGCAGCCGCGCCTGGCCACCTGCGCTGGTGTCGCCGCTGATCGAGGCATTGACCACTTTGTCGTCGAAACCTTCGTCCTTGAGGCGGGTCTGCAACAGAGTGACCCAGCCCTGGCGGGTATCCAGGCCAAAACCGGCGCTGATACTATCGCCAACAACCAGCAGTGTTCCCGCCGCCGCGCTCTGGGCCAGGCAATACAGGGCCAGACCGGCACTCAACCACCACACTCGCATCGGATTCTCCATGGGCCCCAACATACTCGTTGCGCAGAACCTTAGCAAAGTGGTCCCCAGCGCGGAAGGTGACCTGACGATCCTCCACGCACTCTCCCTCGAACTGGCCAAAGGCGACAGTCTGGCCATCGTCGGCGCCTCGGGCTCAGGCAAGTCGACCCTGCTCGGTCTGCTCGCCGGCCTAGACCTGCCCAGTGCCGGCAAGGTCATCCTCGCCGGCAACGACCTGGGGCCACTGGATGAAGACCAGCGCGCCCGGGTACGCGCCGAACATGTGGGTTTCGTGTTCCAGTCATTCCAGTTGCTCGACAGCCTCAATGCGCTGGAAAACGTCATGCTGCCACTGGAGCTGGACGGCCGCCGCGATGCCCGCGAGCAGGCGCGCTCCCTGCTGGAGCGGGTCGGCCTCGGCAAGCGCCTGAGCCACACCCCACGCCAACTGTCGGGCGGCGAACAGCAGCGGGTAGCCATCGCCCGCGCCTTCGCCGCACAACCTGCGGTGCTGTTTGCCGACGAGCCCACCGGCAACCTCGACAGCCACACGGGTGAGCGCATCAGCGACTTGCTGTTTGACTTGAACAAGGAGCGCGGTACCACCCTGGTGCTGGTTACCCATGACGAACGCCTGGCCCGGCGCTGTCGCCGCCAGATCCGCCTGGACGCGGGGCGCCTGGTGGCGCCGGTGGAGGCTTGATGAAGCACATGCCGTTGTCCCGCCTGTGCGGCCTTGCCCTGCGCCAGTTGCTGCGCGACATTCGCGCCAGCGAAGTGCGCGTGCTGTTCTTTGCCCTGCTGGTGGCAGTGGCCGCCAGCACCGCCATCGGCTATTTCGGCGCCCGCCTGAACGGCGCCATGCAACTGCGCGCCAGCGAATTCCTGGGTGCCGACCTGGTGCTGCAGGGCAGCGCCCCCGCCCGCGAGCAGCAGATCGATACCGGCACCGCACTTGGCTTGCGTCACGCGCAGGTGGTCGAGTTCACCAGTGTGGTGGGCGGCGACAACGGCATCCAGCTGTCCAGCGTCAAGGCCGCCGACAGTGCCTACCCATTGCGCGGGCAAGTACGCAGCGCGCCGGCGCCCTATGCCGAGGAAACACCTGGCGGCGGCCCGGCACCTGGCGAGGCGTGGGTCGAGCCCCGCCTGTTGGCGGCGCTGGGGCTGGCGATTGGCGACAGCATCGACGTAGGCATGAAAACCCTGCGCATGAGCCGTGTGCTGACTTACGAACCGGACCGCGCGAACAACTTCTACAGCCTTACCCCACGGGTGATGATGAACCTGGCCGACCTGGAGGCCACCGGTGTAATCCAGCCGGGCAGCCGGGTCACCTACCGCGACCTCTGGCGCGGCGATGCCGGGGCGCTGGCCCAATACCGCCAAGGCGTGGAAAAAGGCCTGGCCGCCAACCAGCGCCTGCGCGACACCCGCGATGGCAACCAGCAGATCGGCGGCGCCCTGGGCAAGGCCGAGCGCTACCTGAACATGGCCAGCCTGGTGGCGGTGCTGCTAGCCGGGGTCGCCGTGGCCTTGTCGGCCAGCCGTTATGCCGCACGTCGTCTGGATGCCAGCGCGCTACTGCGCTGCCTGGGTCTCTCGCGCCGCCAGGCACTGGGCCTGTATTGCCTGCAACTGGCCATGCTCGGCCTGGTTGCCGCCCTTGCCGGCGCCCTGCTCGGCTGGCTGGCACAACTGGGCCTGTTCCGCCTGCTGCACGGCCTGCTGCCAAGCGTGGTGCCGGCAGGCGGCATCATCCCGGCCCTGGCCGGCATCGGCACCGGGTTGGTTGCACTGGCCGGCTTCGCCCTGCCACCCATTGCCGCCCTGGGCCAGGTCCCGCCACTGCGGGTACTGCGCCGTGATCTGTTGCCGATACCGCCCAGCAGTTGGTTGGTGTACGGCGCCGCTCTGTTTGCGCTTGGCCTGATCATGTGGCGCCTGAGCCTCGACCTGTTGCTCACCTTCGCCCTGCTCGGGGGTGGCCTGGTCGCCGCATTACTGCTCGGCGGCCTGCTGTTACTCGGCTTGCGCAGCCTCCGCCAGCTGCTGGCCGGGGCGCCACTGGCCTGGCGCCTGGGGCTGGGCCAGTTGCTGCGCCACCCCACGGCCGCCGCCGGCCAGGCCTTGGCCTTCGGCCTGATCCTGCTAGCCATGGCGTTGGTCGCCCTGCTACGCGCAGAACTGCTCGACACCTGGCAAGCTCAGTTACCCAAGGATGCGCCCAACCATTTCGCCCTGAACATCCTGCCGGATGATCGTGAGCCGTTCGCTCAACGCCTGCATCAGGTCAACGCCACTTCAGCGCCTTTGTACCCGGTAACGCCGGGGCGCCTGGTGCAAATCAACGAGCAACCGGTACAGCAAATCGTCAGCAAGGACTCGGCAGGTGAGCGCGCCGTGCAGCGCGACCTCAGCCTGACCTGGGCGGCCGAGCTGCCCGAAGGCAATGCACTGACCGCAGGCAACTGGTGGCAAGCCTTGCCCGCCAGCGACGAAATCCCCGGTGTATCGGTGGAGGCGGAGCTGGCCAGCAGCCTGAAACTGAAAATGGGCGACCTGCTGACCTTCGAAATCGGCGGCCAGCAACGCCAGGCCCGGGTCAGCAGCCTGCGCAGCGTGCACTGGGACAGCTTCCAGCCAAACTTCTACATGATCTTCCAGCCCGGCACACTGCAGGGGCTGCCGACCACCTACCTGACCAGCTTCTATCTGGCCCCGGGCCACGACCTGGACGTGGTGGCGCTGTCACGGGCATTCCCGGCGGTGACGATCCTGCAGGTGGATGCCTTGCTCGACCAGCTGCGCAGCATCCTCGCCCAGGTGACCCTGGCGGTGGAGTATGTGCTGCTCTTCGTACTGGCCGCCGGGCTGGCGGTGTTGTTTGCCGGCCTGCAGTCAACGCTGGACGAACGCATCCGCCAGGGTGCCTTGCTGCGTGCGCTGGGGGCGGCGCGGCCATTGCTGGTCAAGGCACGGCGTATCGAGTTCGGCTTGCTGGGGGCGGCCAGCGGGTTGTTGGCCGCAGTGGGCTGTGAGCTGATTACCCTGGTGCTGTACCGCTATGCCTTCGACTTGCAGTGGAGCCCGCACCCGTGGCTGCTGGCGTTGCCGCTGGCGGGGGCGCTGCTGGTGGGCGGTGCGGGGGTTCTGGGGACCCGGCGAGCGTTGAATGCCAGCCCGTTGGCGGTGTTGCGCGACAGTTGAGGGTTACCCGCACCGGCCCCTTCGCGGGCACGCCCGCTCCCACAGGTCCGGCACAATGCTCAAATGCTGTGATATTCCTGTGGGAGCGGGTGTGCCCGCGAAGGGGCCGGTGCAGACAACATCAATTCATTGGCCGTAACTGATGCTCTTCACATACCAGGTCGCTTCACCGGTAGGTGTGTGCACCACCACCTCATCGCCCTCCTCCTTCTTGAGCAAGGCCCGCGCCATGGGCGAGTCGATCGAGATGTAATCGTTGCGCCCGTAGATCTCGTCATAGCCGACAATGCGAAACTTCATGGTCTCGCCATCGTCATTCTCGATCTCGACCCAGGCACCAAAAAACACCTTGCCTTCCTGTTGCGGCGAGTAGGCCACCACCTTCACATCTTCAAGCCGCTTGCGCAGGTAACGCACCCGGCGGTCGATTTCGCGCAGCAGCTTCTTGTTGTACTGGTATTATCACCCCACTATCCATCCTACTATTTCAAGCCTCCCCACCACCCTCTCTCTGAACCTCAGTCACAGCCATCGAGCCGCCCCCTCAGGCACAGCAACTATCAATACGCTTGGCCACCACGACTGTCGTCCGCAGCCCCCAACCATAAAAAATGAGAAGCGATTTCATCGATGGTGCGGGCCGGTCGCCTCACCTCTGCGCCATGAAATTGACGCACCTGAAAAGCAGATAAACCCAGGGGATGAAGCGCAAGCGATATACGGATGAGCGTTGCCGTCGCTGCTTATATATAGAAGGGAGATGCCTTACCAAGCTCACAAATCAAAAGCCCTGTCGCCTCATCACGAAGACAGGTGAAATCGGAGCAGCGTGAGCAGAGAGCAGAGAGCAGAGAGCAGAGAGAAGAGAGGAACGCAGGAACGCAGGAACGCAGGAACGCAGGAACGCAGGAACGCAGGAACGCAGGAACGCAGGAACGCAGGAACGCAGGAACGCAGGAACGCAGGAACGCAGGAACGCCTTGCCCAGACAGGCTGCATAATGCAGAATAGATCTATATCTATCTCACTATATTACTCTAGAGATTAACCCGGTGTCAATACTTGCTATTCATTTCGTTGAGATTTCTGATGACCACGCCTGCGGGGCGAGCCAGCGACGAGAGTGGATGCTTGCAACCCTCCTGCCCTGGCCGGGCGTAGCAGCATGAGCAGCGTGATCAAGGTGAAGGTCGACTACCGGGGGCCGACCAACGTCACCCCGGTGCGTCTGCCCGGCCTGCTCACCAATCACGGAATTCTGCTATCCCTGCTGCAGTATCAAAGCGAGAACTCTAGAAGTCCTTCCTGGCGAGAGAAACTCAATTTAGCCGTCAGACTCCTGCTGGATTTTATATCCCAATGCGGGATTCCATTCTCTTCAGCTACTGAAATGCTAAAGGCATTTAGACATGCATTAACTCATGGCACAGTCAATCAAAATCTAGAAGACCCCACAGAACTCTATTGGAGTGCCCGTGCCGACAGTGCGGCATCTGAGTTAATTCATATGCTCACCGAGTACACGGACTGGCTGGCCCGTCAGCCGGGGCATAGCGAAGTGCTATTAAATCCAATTAGAGAAGCCACTAATCACGAAGAGCATTTGAACTGGTGCGCCTATCATAACAAACAAAACAGGAAACTCTTAAATCACCTCACATCTGTAGATGAGACAGCGGCAAACCGTTTTGTAAGGGAAATTAGAAGGCAGGGACATTCCAGTATAGTAGTCGATGAAGTTAAGAGATTCCCTGAAGAAAGCTTCAACAAGCTCATAGATGAAGGCTTTGTTCGCGCAAGCGTCAGGAGCAATAGCCCAAGAGAATTCAACGATTACAAAAGCCAATCGATGACTTTGCTAATGAACTACGGCGGCGTTAGGAAGAGCGAACTCTTCCACCTCTATCTTGATGACATTGATATCGATGTCGATCGAATGGAAGCAATTGTCAGAATTCATCACCCTTCTTTTGGAAGGGTGAAGGACTCAAAATACGCAAACCGCGAAGAGTACTTGCTTAAAAAATTCCGGATGAAGCCGCGACATAAGCTTATTAAATCAGAGACTCTACACGCAGGCTGGAAAGCACCGACAATTAACAGCGATAAATTTTTTGAGGTGCACTTTTACCCGCCCTCAAAGGCTCAAGAATTTCTGCTAGCCTTTAAGAACTACTTACTCTACCAGCGTGTGGAGCCGAGTGGTCACGGACACCCTTATGCATTTACCAATAGCGAAGGCCGACCAGAAACAATTAAAAACTTCCAGCGACTGCACAAGGCGGCCGTTGAGAGAATAGGTCTTCCGCGAGGAAAGTACTTCGGCACGACTGAACATGGCCACAGGCATGCCTATGGCTATCGGCTAGCAGAAGCTGGATTCACCCCTCTGGAAATCCAAAAGAGCATGCGCCACAGGTCGATAGAGTCCAGCCAAGTTTATACACAAATGACCAATTCCGACCTTCGAAAGAAAATGCGAACTATTGAATCGACGATGAACAGTTCATAGCGACCGATTCGAAGGCACCATAGAGAAACAGACGATCACCGTACTTTAATAGGTGAGACGGATTTGCTCGCCCTAAAATACGTAAACGTAACAATACACACGCATACGCAAGCCTTAAGAGATCAGCCATGGCAAAACATAAAGACTTTTACAAGACTCTCGCAGAAGCTAGTGCTGCGTGCGTCGCACTCAAGATCAGAACTTTTGATGAGTACATGACCCGGCGCCACGAGGATCCACTACTTCCTCAAGCGCCACATCAAAAATACAAGGATGAATGGCGCGGCTTTTCTCACTACCTAGGGAAAGAGGCTGTACCTTTCTTATCTTACGAAGACGCACAGAGTGCAGCTCTTGGCTTAGGAGTAAAAACCGCAGAGGACTACGCGCGCCTCTACAAAAAGAATTACCGCCTACCATCACGCCCAGATATTGAATACAAGTGGGAATGGGAGAGCTGGGGGGAATTCTTAGAAAAGCCCTCTAAGTATGACTTCTATGAAGCTCGAAATGTAGCGCACTCCTGTAGCTTTCGCTCCGCCAATGACTACCGAGCAACATGCCTGAGCATCGACGACAGACTCCACACCGCACCGCAACTTTTCTACCCTGAATGGACGAGCTGGAATGACTACCTTAATATCAAAGAAGTTATTCTTTACACTTTCGAAGAAGCAAAGTCTGCCGCCAGGAACAATGGAGTAAAAACATACTCTCAGTATCATGCTTTTAGAAAAACTGACGGCCGGCTGCCATCCAACCCCAACCTCACCTATAAAAAACAGTGGACTAATTGGCGAGATTTTCTCGGAGTTAAAAAAGAACCCTATGAAGAATACGATGACGCAAAAAATGCCGTAACCGCCCTAGATATTTCCTCTAGTTCTGAATACTCAGCATGCTACGCCGAGGATCCAAGGTTACCGACAAACCCAGCGGAATTTTACGGGACTTCTTGGGAAGGTTGGGAACTATTCCTGGGATCGCCTAAGAAATACTCAACAATTGAAGAAGCATCTTCAGCCGTGCGTAGTCTTTCAATAAAAAGCAAGTTCGATTACATTGCGCGATATAGTGAAGACCCCCTACTACCTAAATGTCCAGACATTTTTTATCATGAGACTTGGGGTACGAGAAACTGGAGAACTTTTCTTTTTGAGGGGTATTATGAAACAATCCAGGCAGCAGGTGCTGCCGCAAGAAAACTGGGAATTTACAAACCCTCTGATTATTCCAAACTGCGCAAGTCCGATGCTCGACTCCCTTGGCATCTTCAGGATTATTACAAAGACTTTAAAGACTGGGAAGGCTTTATTCTCCCTGAGCAATGCAACAGCTTAGAGGATTTAAAGTTTGCAGTAAAAGCTCTAAACATCAAGGATAGCCTTGAATATCGCGAACAACAGCGAAATTATTCATGCCTACCAGCGAACCCAGATAGGGATTTTAAAAATGATTGGGTCGACTGGTACGACCTCTGCGATATCATTCAGCCATACACCTATGAAGAAGCCATAGAGAAACTCCATCCGCTGGGACTTCTCTCTTCAGGTGAATATAAAAAATACACTACGCGTTGCGGCGACCGCAGATTTCCACTTACACCAGGCAAAGTGTACGATAAACATTGGCTTGGTTGGTCGGTTTACTTAGGAAAGGCTGAGCCCTACGTGATCCGCACGCTACGCGGCCCTTATCAAGAGTGGCAGCCGGCGATTTCGACGTTCTTACGCGCAGTTCGAGGAGCCGCTGTAAAGGAAAATTATTTAGTTCGATTCGTAAGAGACTTTTTGGAGCCGCGAGGAATAGGAGCCAGCCCAACGTTACTATTCACTATCGACCGATTCAAGGCAGAAGAGTTTAAACTCTATATTGAAAGTAACAAAGAGACCCTTCAGCGAAAAATCGTAAATGCACTCAAAGAATTTTCTGCGCATTTCATTGAAAACCACTTGAGCATCAAAGATGAGTGGACGGACGAGTGTGTGATTATTGAAGGGGCGCGAGATCCTTTCGCTTCGTTCAGTAAAGAGCTTGGGCAACTTGTCGAATCTGGTACGCTTGGCGAGACAATTAAGCCCTGTCTAGCCTACCACTTTGTGGCCGGACTGCGTAACTGGATCATTCCGGAAGGTGCTAAAACCTTTTCAGACTTGAAGCACTTTCATGCATTTGAAGCTGACTGGTATGAAGTTGATGAGTCCTTGGTCGACCCAAACGATCCTGATTGTGTGTACAAAATTGTCGATGGAAAGTACAAAATCTGGTTTCCCGCCGCATGGATGCACACTTTTTCCCTTTCATCAGTACCACTACGAGGCACTCAAATCGCCTATGTGGACTCCGGCGAAGGTGATGATGAAATTCCTGTGCTACGAGAAGGAAAGATCAAATGGATCAAAAATCCGAACAGATTGAGAGGAAAGACTAACGAACAAGGCTTCATCAAGAAATATCCGAGAAATGAAATTGGCATGCACGTCACCACAAACAAGACCTCTCGCAAGCGAACATCGTATGATGTCCCGTGGATACCAGAGGCGCTTGCGATCTGGACTATTCGCCTACGCGACTGGCAAACCAAGTACAATCCAATCAGACGCGCGATGCCATGGATAGAGTGCAGATACACTAATTTCTCAGAGGTTGATCTCTCTAAGAAAGGCAGCAATTGCTTCCTATATCGCGAATTTGGTGAAGAAGAGTGCAGCCGCACCTTTTCCTCCAGGCTACATAATAGATTGGCGATCGCGCTTTACAATTCGCAACCTAAGACGATGGAGCTCGCTACAGCTGACGGAGATCCGCGCAGGGTAACATCCTATAAATCGATCTATACCCCGCACACAATGCGGGTTAGTCTGATCACTGCCTATGTAATGGAATTCCGACTACCGATTGAAATGGTTGTGAAAATTGCCGGCCACAGCTCTGTAGTCATGACCATCTACTACGTAAAAATCAATCAGGAGCTAATGCGCCTTAAATTTACAGAGGCGGAGAAAAGAGCTCTATCCGACAAAGCCAAATTAGACTGGCAAAAAATTCAGCAAGGCCGCATGAATGAGATTCAACATCAGCTCGTCACCAACAACTCTGAGGCCGTTGAGCGATTTTCGGGCAGCATCAGCCCTGGAAGCACATTGTTCCGTGACTACGGAATTTGTCCTTTTGCTGCAGAGCGCTGCAGTGACGGGTTTCTTGGCGAAAAAGGAAAGTATAACATTGTACCTGCTGGTTATCTTGGCAGCGAGAATTGTATCCGTTGCCGGCATTTCATTAGTGGGCCTGTTTTTCTGGGCGGGCTGCTGTCGCTAGGAAATGAAATTTCGCTTGCAGCCACCCTTCAATTCGACCACATCAGTGAAATGCAAGAGAAGATAGCTGAACTCGAGGAGCGTGCTACCCAGTGCCGAGATGAACAGTACGAAGTCGAGAAGCTCGGCAACACTTATAATGAAACTGAAATAAATCAAATAGAGCTGGAAGTGGCTGGAATCGAAGGGCAAATTTCTAACGCATCACGCAAAGCTGACATGTACCTGTCCGACATGAACGCTATCAAACGCCTCATAGAGCAATGCCAGGCAGTAATAAACGATCGTGTCGAGAACGACGATGGATCAGAGAGCACTCAATTGATCCTGCAATCTGATCACGAAGTCGAACTCGTCATCGGTGAATCATCATTTTTCTATCAGCTAAACGAAGTCTGCGAAAATGCCCAAATCTACGTTTCCGCTAAAGCAGAACTTGCCTTGGCTACTCGATCTCAACACATCGACCGCCTGCTCCAAATTAACGATCTCAAGCCAACATTTTTCAGGCTTGACAATAAACAACAGCTTGCTATTGGCAACCAACTCACCCAATTCATGCTCAACCGCTTGCAGTCATGGGAGAAGTTAGATGCGGTGATGGAGGGTCGCTTGCTAATGCGTGACTTACCTGAAGACCAACGACTAACTGAAAAATCATTCCAACAGTTACTCTCCGGTCAAAATGCCGTCACCGTACTTTCTAACGCTGATGCAGAAAAACGTGAGGCAAGAGCAGACTTTGATATTCAGAGTAAGAAGGTAGGGCAACTTAGCCTTGAATATTCTGAAGAGAGTGATGATTATGGGGTTCTAGAGCACTCATGATGCATCCCGAAGAAGTACTGGCTCAGCTTAAGCTTAACGCCAAAGCCCGCACCCAAAGGACACTGGACGCGGTCTATATGGCGTGCAAGGAGCAAAAGGATCGCGGGAGTACTGACTTTAGCTACGCAATGATCGCTAGGGTCGGGAAGGTATATGGTGTCCCTGCGGTGCAGAGCCTTCACAATGCTAGTGGTGAATCATATCGGACGTTGATAGATTCATTCGCTGCCGGAGTGCCAGCAAAGACACCGAAGGTAACGGGCCAGTATTCTTGGATTGAGAATCTTCCGACAGGTGAAACAAAGCTTCTCGTGAAAATCATGCTCGCTGAACTGAAAGCTGCGGAGCGGAAGCTGCGTGAGATCGTGCCACCGAATAAGATTTTTGAGATTGATATGCGCCCTGAGCCGTCAGTGCAGTTTAAGCTTCTGCCAGGCGAGCGCCGGGCCCTGGAGTACATTTGTTCGGAGAGTTTCTTCAACAAGCACTCCTTGACTCGCGGTGAGCGTGGCGATGCGTTCGGCGCGGGCGGCGAGCAACTGTTTCGTCCGGGCACAATGGATGCGATTGAGAAAGCATTGAAACATCTTTAATAGGTGCCCTGTTCATTAGACACCCACCTCAGGGTGGGTTGAGCTTCTGGACAGAGCCTCAGTGGGTAGTGCGGCTGCGCCGCGCACTCCTCTATTTTGATAAATATGAGGTCTGTCTCCGTGTCGGATGCAGCTCCTGCGTGATAGTCTTGCTCGCAGATTGGGGGTTGTGATACCTCAGAAACTCAAGGCTGCTCTTGTTCCTTTCAAAAAGCAGGCCATCGCTTTTCTTACCTAGGAGGCTGTGTTGCCTACTAACATCATTACTCGTGAAGGCCACAACGCGCTCAAAGCAGAGCTGGATCACCTCTGGCAAACCTATAGGCCTGAGATCACTCAGAAGGTCGCGTGGGCAGCATCCCTGGGCGATCGCAGTGAGAACGCTGATTATCAATATAATAAGAAGCTTCTGAGAGAAATTGATCGACGTATCCGCTATCTACGTAAGCGTTTAGAAAATATTCGCGTAGTCGACTACTCACCAGAGCAAGAAGGTAAGGTTTTCTTTGGTGCTTGGGTTGAGATAGAAAACGAAGATGGTGAGACAAAGAAATTTCGAATTGTTGGCTATGATGAGATCTATGGGCGCAATGACTATATTTCAATCGACTCACCGATGGCTCGTGCACTGCTGAAAAAATCCATTGACGACGAGTTTGTAGTGCAAACACCGACCGGCGAAGCAGTCTGGTTCGTAAATTCTATTCAATACCCGCAGAGTTAAGGCTTAGCCCACCTGCTGTAGCCGGCCTCTTCGAGTCGGAATTGTCGATAGGCTCGGCTCAACCCTCCATGTGGACTTTCCGGGTTACCTTCAGGCGGCGCTCTCACCAATCATGTGATAAGCCAAGAGTTTAAATGATTGCCGGGCACGTATACCTTTCGATCTGGACAATCAGATTTCACAGCTCGAATTGTTCAGTCTTCCATCGTCAGGATTCAACGAACGGCAAGCACATCAGGCACAGCTCCCGGCTATACAGACATTGGGCAGTCATGAGAGCTTGGCGGACACCTTTCCGAAAATAGGCAGATAGCCGACCTAGCGTGGTAGTCGCGCCCGCGGAGTACATTTGTACTCCATTTGTATTTTCATTAGCCTGATTGTCATTGATGGACTCTGACCTACGTTTACTGCTCTTCACCTTCCTGGGTCAAGCGCCGCCTCGCTGATGAGGCTATAGAGATGCTCCGCCACTGCTCGACACGAGTTTAAAGGCCATGCTACTTTCTCGCTTCAGATGAAACCTGCATCTACGCGGTCGGCGCGCGGCGGCTAATGCCACAGGTAGCTCCACCCCATTCTATGCACGCATTTCGACCATGGTCAGCGGGCAGCCGACACCCTGACGCTATTGGAGAGATGCCATGCGCGTTCCTGTATACCCTCAAGATCTTGCCCGCAATCGCGGCTTCAAGTCCCTGGCTAAAAGGCTCTGGAGGCAATGGTGCGGCCCCAACCCGATCTCGCTCGACTTGGCTCAAGAAATTCTCGCTAAAGGGTTCGGATACCGTGATTTCCATGACCTTCGCCAAGAATCGAAATCTTGGACACCTGGCGCCCCTTCGCCGCGACTCACTGACATCAGGTGCGGAATCCTGACTGCAGCGAAAGCTGTGATGAGTCTTCAGGATGCGCTTGCTGCTGACCAAGCTGAACTTGAGCGGTTAGTGGCGTCTTTGCCCCTCACAGTGCTCATGGCAACCACAGCCCTCCAGGTAAACCGGATGCAACTCGAGAGTAGCCAAGGAACACTGATCGGTATTTGCATTTCGACGTTCGAGCGCCCTGCGGAGCTGTCAGAGAGTCTTACATCCTGCCTGCAGTGCCCTATGTACCGACCCGAACTCAACAGCTACGATACGACGCAGACGCAATGAAGTTAGGGTGTCACGCTGTGACAGGATCGTATTCCTAGCCTCGGTATCCAAAGCTGTAGCCCCTACGGGAGGGTCGATGGCAAACGGTTACGACTGCTCTAGTTCCACTCGCTAAGCATGAAGGGCGCTTTAACCAGCATTGACTGGGCGCCCTTGAGCTCCTCGTCTTCTTAGTTTTACACGCAGTTAACTCGGTCACCTGACCCTGAAGCGAGAAGGTTTGTCATCTCAAATCTTCAGATCGGGCGATGCCATAGAAATCTCAAACCCCTTTTCTGCATAGCGCCGGTGGTGCATCTCACACGACCTTACCGCAGAGCGATAGCCATCAACTGGTCGATCACCGCTTTCAGCTGGATAGTCCTCTGGACTCATCGCTCTGAGTACGGTCAGCTCGTCAAAATTTTCCTGGGCTTCGGCAGTGCGCCGGGCAATGATCGTCCGGGTAATTTCCAACTGCGCTGTGCTTGGGCCTTTGTCCCAGTAGAACTGCTTGAGATCCTTATAGATCTGTAGATGACGGGTATCGAAGCCGCCGAGATGCCGGCTGGCATCGAAGGGGTACAGGTCACTGTCGTACTGGTGAAGCACGAAATCCTGGAGTAGGTAGGCAGTACCATACTTACCGTCTAGGAGGATACCCTGATGAATTTCATACGGTGATTGAGGCACGTCCAAGACTCCGCTGATAGACGAAACATCAGTGTAAGCCATGTTCGTCTAATTGACCGGAGAGATGAGCAGGTAACATGTAAGTCAAGCGATTACTTCTACGGCACTTCCCGAAAACCAGGCCCACCGGAAAACAACCATTCATCGGGAAACTTGGCCGCCCCCCTCTTAGCTCCGCCGAAAAAAATGATATGAGCTGATACCGTTACTTTCGCAAGGCATTGATCACAAGAACAAAAATTATAAACAATATATATAAATTGACAAGTATCACTAGCTGAGCGCCTCAGCATAAAGAGATGCATCGACCGCACCCACTTGCTTTTCCGATAGAAAATCCTGCAGTCTGGAAGTCACTTACCATCAAACACCCCGCCGTGACGAAGGAGGACATCTCTATGAGCAGCTACAGCCAACATGTGGATGAAAGCATTGCACTTATTAATGAATTAGGCGTTTACAAAACGTCTGCTGGCACCTGGGCGTTTACCGACATGGAAAGGGCAAGCTCAGGTTACATTCATCACTCCCGTATCCCCGTGGCTGTGGCTGCCTATGCAGCTATTGACCCTATCTTCGCCGCAGGTCGCATCCCAAACTACGAACTCGTAGAGTTGATCATCAAAATCCCTTGCATGGACGCAACTGAATACACTGCGCTAGCTATTATCTGCGGTGCAGAGCCACCGCTCTTTCCTTCGGCTGCCCAGCGAGGAGAGATTTTTGGGGAAACCGCCTGGAAGATTGTGAATGACTATGGGTTAGAAAGCTGTTTCACCCAGGTCAGCCCCTATGGTGATGAAGGCCGTCACTACACAATGCGACCAAAGGCTTTCGATTATGATCAATCTGAGCCCATTCCAGAGCGATTGGAGGCCATGCGTAAGTCGTACAGATTCATGGAACCCGTACAGCAGATCATGGTTCTTACCCTGTTGCACCTTTATCTCGGGGAGCGCGACAAGATTTTTCTCATCGGAGGATGTCCAACTAAAATTTCTGCTGTAGAGGCTCTTAAAACGCTTCGCCAGGATCGCGTGGCATTGAAGATTTGGGCTCACCTTGTAAGCCATTACGCCGGGTGGTGATCTCTCCGATCCATGACAAACGGCTGACGCTGTTGGTGTGCTCAGCCGCTCTCCTGCAAGTCACAACGTGGAAGACCACGCGATTCCCTCGACTCCAACTTCGTGAATAAAAACCGCAGCCCCTGCGGGAAACGCGATAGCTCTCCTGCCGCCTTCAACTCGGTTAGATCCAATATCCGCACTTTCCCAATATGGAAGAGCACAGGTAGCGCAGATCGGTGGAAGCGCCCAGTCAACTCTGGAAAACGAAAGTGCAACAGTGTACAGCTATGCGACCAGTCCAATCGTCTGACTAATCTCCAACCCAGGCGGCCTCTTCGATCCCGCAGCGGCGACATGCACATGGCATGGGATAGACCGCTGACAGCCCTGGCGAAGTGCGGTAAGGTGCCGTGGGCAGTCACTCAACATAGCTTCTCAGTAAATGATTTATTAAAAAAGCGCTTGCAATGAACGAAATACAGGCTGAGAGAACCGATGGAAACCTTAACATTAGAAAAGATTGAAACACTGGCGATGAAATATAATCTGATTTTCGGCCCCTCAACAATAGCATCTGGCCCCAAGACAAAAACCTATAGGCTTGCCATTGGCTTCATCTTCCTTACAGTGATTCTCATGGGCGTATCGATCGCAGCGCAAGTAGCCGATTCGAATCTCACACTTCCCCTTAGCCTTACTGCCGCCATCTTCGAACTTATCGCGTTATACTTACTGGCGCACAGGTACGAACCGCAATACCGGCAGTTCATGCTCAGAAAGCATCGCATTCTTGGTAATGAAAGCAATTTCTCAAAAAGCAAGCTCGAAGACTATAAAACAGTTTGGTTAAAGCGAAACGTTAATGCACCCGAGGCTTCTTATCTAGAGATCGTAGAAAATCTTAACAAAGTAATTGGCCTCAGCAAAATCTTCAAAGAAAATGCGCTTACTCTTGGAGAAAATATTCTTAATCACATATTTAGCTTCAAATTGTTTCGCGGATTTTTTACCCTTGGCTTTGTCGGGCTCGCAATGAATGCTACGTTCCGAATACTGGACAACAATGAGAGCTTGAAAGTGCAAGCAGCTCCATACCTTCATAATCTCACAGCGTATACTGTTACCAGCATCGTTCTTACCATCTATAGCGTGGTAGTCTTTGGCATGGTTGCACTAGCCTGGAGAGCTTCGCGGGACTTCTACCTAGAGCGCCGTAAGGGAAAGTGCTCCAAAAACACCTTAAACTTTTTTGTTCAAGCTCTGCTAAAACGGGCCACCTTACCGATCTCTGACGCAAGATTACCCTTGAAGGCGGCGGCTTAAATTATGCGCATAACCGATCGATGGTGGTCGCCACTCAGTACAGCGTAAGCTCCAGTGCTCCCGCTAAGACGCAGCCACAACCTTGGTGAATCAGGCGGAGGGCATAGACTGGAGTTCCCACCCTCACAGCGGACGCGCTCACCTAGGCGGCCGTTGTCTCGGGACAGACCCAGCAGGCCCTCTCAACCCTACTAATGCCGACGAGCAGTGGTTGGGGAATCTGAGGAATAGCCAGGAATCTAGGGGGCACTTGATTCGGCGCCCCCTACCGCCTCATTAGTCGCGCCTCCCGATCATGCGGCTTCCTCAGACTCGTTATTCGCCTTCGCTCGATTTACTTCCCAGGGCAAAGCAGGCTGAGAGCGGATTTTTTTGTATTTGCCCTTTGCAAACATGTAGATCTGAAGCTCCTTGAAGCGTCGCTTCCTCCCGGATATCTCATAGGTGATCAGGAACGCTATCAGCGGCTTGTTGGCGGTCTGCCAGCGCTTGCAGATCTGTTCAATTGTGACCTTGAGCTTTCCCTACCCTACGAGCCTGGATAAAGGCCTTGGCAACGATTCAGCCGGCTTCTTCGAGTCCGAAGTTTCAATAGACTCGGCTCAACCTCCCTCGTCAATATTCCTGGTAACGGGCCGAGTTTGCGCATAGAAGCCCTTTAGCGATGCGCCCCACTTGAACCCTCCCCTCTCGATCTGGCAATGTAATTTCGCGCTCGTTCTTGGCCACTTAGGATGAGTAGGGTCTGCCCGGAGAATTCGGCGCATGCCACTCGTTGCCCCATTAGTCGAAGCATGGAGAAGTGATGCGAATTTTTATCGACGAGTCAGGATCGTTCGCCTACGCAACCGATAATAACGCCTGGAGCACCATCGGAGCAGTGGTCATCCTCGACGAGGCGAAGGGCGCTGCTGAAAGTGCGCTCCAACAGTTCAAAGTAGAGAATGGGTTTACAGTAACTGACGAGGTAAAGCTCGGAATGGCTGGCAACGAGCTGAGCTACTTCCGGCTGCTAAATCGGCTCGCACAGCTAAATTGCACATTTTATGGACTGGCGACAAACGCTCACCTCAATACCCCCGAAGCTGCGCGCCGACACAAAAATCAAGCTGCTGAGGCGCTGGTGAAGCATATCGACAAAATGGTTCACCAAAGCATGAAGGACAGTATTCTGAACCTCTCCCAAAAAGTGCTAGGCCTGTCAGATCAGCTCTACATTCAGTTCGCAAGTCAAATCCAATTGATGCACTACATAATTTCTCAGGCGGTAATTTACTACGTACAAAGGAGCCCGGAGTCATTGGGTTCATTTGCATGGCGCGTGGATCAAAAAGAGCCTACGCGAAAAACTGAGTTTGAAACCGTATTCGAAGAGCTCAGCGCACCGTATCTACAGACGCTGTCTCTAGATGACCCACTCATAATGATCGAAGGTTTCGATTACAGCCACATGGCGAAGTATAATTTTGAAGAGCGCCCAACCTATCTCCAAGAGCAATACGGAATGGATGTTGACCTGAGCGATGTGTTGGATATCGGTAAATTAATTAGAGAGGATTTCCAATTCGTCGATTCTCAGAGTGATTTCGGTATCCAATTGGCGGATTTACTAGCCTCAGGGTTGAGACGGTGTCTGAAAAAAGGATTCAAAGACAACCTCAGAGCGGCGGCTTTTTTAGGGCGGCTAATGGTTGCTCGCGGACGCGGTCGGCATCCCTTGCTGCTGCTATCGATGGGCGAGGAAAAGGTGCTCGACAAGCCCACCGAAAGGCTGGTCAAAATGATGAAGCGACAGCAACGACCTATGATTCGTGGATGAGTCATCGGTAGGAGCTCGCACATGTCGATGACAACCACTTTGTAAGCAGTGGTTGCGTCTGCGCCCTTTGACTGAACGTACTCATCGAGCTGGTCATACCCGGCAACCCGCCCTTCGCAAACCAGGTCGTCATAGCAAGCGACAATGTCCTCCAGGCCCGTATCCGAGCGTGTCATCAGCACTTTCATCTCAGGGTCGAACGCTTGCAGCAACTGAATCAACTCACCAACCTTCATGTACTCACCCCACTCCGCGACGATGACCTGACGCAACTGCTCGCCCTCTCTCCTGCAAGCTCAGGATAGAAGACCTAGCGACGACTCAGCCGGGCCTCTTCGAGCCCGAAACGCCGATGGCTATGACCAAGCAGCTTGCCGCACCGTGAAGACACCAAGCCTTAACAGATGACAGAGCCGTCGATGGCCATGATGGATCTGAACGCTACACCATGAGCCTCAAAACCAAGCTTCGGCCACTCTGACCTGTAATCCAGGCAATCATGATGATGTCCATGCACGACCATTTTTGCGCCCATTGCCTGGGCTTGTTCATCGATCTCTGAGAAACCGTGAGGGTGGCAGCTGGGAGCCTCATGGCAGACCAGAATGTCCGCCTTCTCCATAGCGAGCGTGAAGTAGTCGTCCGGGTAGATTGCAGAAAGCGCGTGCTGCTTCTTCGTCGCTACGATGTCTTCGTGGTGAGGTCTGAGCGCCAGACGGTCGAGGTAGTCTGCGTAATTCTGGATGCCGGTATCAGGGCTGCCTGGTAGCCAGACTTGCGACTCGAATGTGCCACCCAGCCCCGCTATGCGATGGCCAGCAATCTCCACTACCCGACCATGCAGGCTGCGTTCAGCGAGACCGCAGCCATGGAGGTTATGCCAATAGGCTGGACGATCCGTGTCATGGTTGCCGTGAATGAACCAGATCTCAGTGATGTCGAGGATCGGGCGCATGATCATCTTCAGGGGCAAGCTGCATTCGAGGTCACCCAGGAAGATCACTGCCTCGGGACGACGAAGCTTCACCAGTCGGATCACATGATCAAAGCGCCCATGTACGTCGCCTAGAAACCAAATCACTCGTTTCCCTCACGCAATCGTATCCACAGATGATCCGGCACTGGCACAGTCAAGCCGCACTAATGTAGCGACTCGCTCAACGCCCCGGCTTTATAAAGCTGGTAGTCGATCACTGTCAGATAGAGATGGTCTGCCTCAAGGCGCAGCCGTTCAATTTCAGCTGGAGGTCGATTGTTAGCCGTCGCATCGTTATAGGCTCGAATCGCTTCCAGCGCTTGCCTCAGCAGTGGCTCATCTGCTTCAGCCATACCCAGCAGCGTTCGCTTCAATTCAGGCAGTTCAGGTATTCCTACATTGCTACCAGTACAAGCGCCATCGCTGAAACCTGACACTTAGGAAGCTCCGGTGCAACAACTGATGGTTCGGCATGAAAGCTACTAAATCAAGCACCAGGTGCTGACGTTCTTGTCTGATTAACGCGGGCGTGCCCTTTCGGAGCCGGCTGTCGTGAACCAAGCCCCCGGCGTGCGCCGTGGTCTCGGCCCTGCAGGCGTCCATCCGTCACGCCTACGCGCTCCGCTTGTTGCGAATTCTAGTTTCGTAACGATCAGATGCCAGCTCTACTAACGGAAGCCGTGATACAAGGTCTACTGCCAACCTCTCCAGGACATGCTAATCATGAAAGAGCTACGGACAGCTACTGAAGTCCTTGAGCGTCTCAGCCATAACCAGGACGCATTGCATGCCGCAATCGAAGAGTTGGCTAAATGGGTTGGTGATAGGGCCGCAGCTACGGTTGTGGACAACGTCAATGGGGCACTTGCCACCCTGGACGACAATATTGATGCCGTGCGGCAGGGCATCGCGGTACTGGTAGCGGCGAGCGTAAAACCTTAGGCGGGCTCCTGCCCGAACAACCGATGCAGTACTGAAGCTGAAGGATGCAGATGGGGTGGGAGACTATTTGGAATTATGCTCGGCAATAATTATGTCCCAGCGATAATTTTCTAACCGGAAGCTCTAGCTCACCAATGGAGCCCATCACGAAAAACTACCACCGCGGCTGGGGAAGTGAGGAGGATGTGGAGCAGCCACCCCCTAAGGGGTTTAGAAGTTACCGCTGTGGGAGCGAGCGACGATGCTTGCACACCGTCTCCCAACGACCCAGGCGGAAACGCTCGTATTGCCGTACAGGCACTACCTTCTCACGATTGCTCATGATCAGTTTCTCCATCCGTCCTCAGCGGGCTGCTGAGCGCCTTCACACTCCGTATGCGAAGCAGTGCACGTTGAATGCGCGGCGGTACTAGAGATCCTTGGGGGTAGCTGCGAAAGCAATACTAGCAAGGCCTGATGCTGTTGAGAAGGCAATTGGCCATCTCCAACAAAGCATCCGCCCTAGACTTTAGTAGCCCCAACCTGGCGTCAAAGGCTGATGGGATAAGACCACGGAGTCAGGCCATCATCAGGTTGTAGTGCTCTTCGAAATCTGTAGCGACAAAGATTTTTTTGAACTGCTCTAGGAATTGCCTAGGGTCAATGCCGCCAAATTCACCCAGATTGACGGGGTCAGAGTGAGATTCGCGGTTGATGTACCGGTAAAGAGCTCGGAACTCGGGGTTCGCATCGGACAGGTCATCGATCACCTTCCAGAGCTTTTCCTTCCGCTGCACGAAGCCGAAGTAGTATTCCAAGATGTTTCTCATCATGTTTGGGATGAGAGCTGGGGAAGCTTTGCCTTCTAGGGCGTCCTTCATGGTGTGCCAGAAGGCATGGTAGTCATTCCGAATGTCCCCCCTTTGAAGAGGCTGGATTGTACTGTAATCGGCCTTGGAAACCTTGAACAAGGTCATTTCGTTATCTCGCCGGTCGTCCTCTATCAGCTTGATCAGCTCATGGTAGAAGAATAGGTTATGGGTCATGACGATGACCTGCTTGAAGCGATTGGCGGGCAGAAGTACTTGCTTGCGGATGAGCGCGGCGACATCGTAGACGTAATTGTGGGACAGGCTGGAAATTGGATCGTCGATCACGACAATACGCTGGCTTTTGAGCTTTTTCGACGCTGAATCCAGCTCTCCGTTGCACACCTCTAGGAAGTAGAGGAACGAGATCAGTGTCTTTTCCCCCTCACTGAGCGTGTCGAAAACCTTCTCCCTCGCACCCGCCCTCTCCAGTCGGTAATGAGGGATAGGCCCCTCCTCTTTTACCAATTTGAAGCCTTGCAACCCCAACAGTCCCAGCCAACGATTGATGTTCTCGACAGCCTGATCAACGTTGGTGGTTTGCGAGGTGTATTCAGCTTTCTTCTTACGAAGCTCGACGATTTCGTCACGCATGGCTTGCACGCTTTCGCGCTTCTTGTTGCGAAGCTCTCTGAACTCCTCAATTTTTGGCAGCGTGTCTCGCATCAGCTCATCGCAAGCGTCTCGATAGCAGTACCAAAAACGCTCGGTGATCATTGCCAGGTGCCGACCCTTCTCACGAAGCTTGTCGTTGAAAGCTTTTATACGAACCTGCTCCACATCAATCAGCTGATTGATGTCTGCGATCAGATCGTCACTTAAGGAGAGCGTGACCACGATAGATGGATTCGAAACCTTCTTGTCGAGCAAGGAGAGGTTATCGATCAGCAACGCTTTGAGGTCGGCAGTCAGCTGAGCCAGTTTTGGAGTGGGGTATTCTGCGCCATCAATTTGGGCAACCAGTGTCTGCATTCCGGAACTGTACTGCGACCGTAGCTTTTGCAGCCGGCCTAGCCGTTCCTCATAGGTCTTGTCAAACACCTTTTTGATGTCGTCGTAGAAATCTTTGGGCAGGCTTTGCTGGCAGAGCGGGCATTGCTCGGCGTTTAGTTCGAGGTAGCCGAAAGATTGCTTCACCCAGTCGGAGTTACCCAAGGCAAGTATCAGGCCTGAGAGGTAGGACTCGTCCGAAGCGATGATCTGCTCCTGGAGCAGTGGATCCTGCTCGACCACATTCGCCCAGAAGGAAACGCTCTGGATGGAGGGGATGGGCTGGTCATTAGCCTTGACCAGCTCATTCGCCTCATTTGCTAGTAACTCAAAGGTGTCTGGGGTCTCCGAAAACGCCAGAGTAGTGACCTTATCAAGCATGCGATCCTTGGTGTGGACGCCCTGCAGACAGTAGGCTAGCGCCGTCGACTCTACCTGCTTACGCAGGGCCCAGATTCCGTCCTTAAAGGATTGCTCCAAGGCCTCTTGAGCGGCTTTGGACTCCTTCCCTAGCGTCATTTCTGCTTGGTAGTCGGCTTCCAGTGCTTGAATCGCGGCCTCAGCCTCCCTGAGCAATTTCTCAGCCTGAACGTTGTCTTCGTTGAGAGTGAATACACCTGGCTGACTACCCCCATGAAAATTCTTCTCGATGAAGACTTGGTTGTAAACGCAGATATCAGGCTCTACGGCTTGCTCTGAAATGCTGCAGCGACCGAACGACGGATGATCCAGGGTCTGCAGATAGTTACCGATCGTTGATTTCCCCGCCCCATTTTGGCCGTAGATGAGGTTTATCTTCTTCAGTGGCCCAAGCACCACTGGAGCGACTGGGGAGTAGCTGGAGACATCACACAACGACACGTTTAGCAGCATGAGGGCAGTCCTTGGCAACCGGCCGATCTAGTTTGGATCAATGATATGGAGCTATCCGCTGATGTTAATAGCACTATAGTGGCAACGGAAGGGCTGCCCGCACTCCCCGCCCACCTCGGTGGTAAGCAATTTCCCAAATGAGTACATTTGTGCTCTTGGCCGTATCAAGCTTTTGCCCGAGCCCCACAACTTAAGAAGATCAAGCCGGCCTCTTCGAGTCCAGATTGGCGATAGGTACATAACCTGCGCTCAGCGTACACGAGGCATCTAAAGGCTGATGCAAGGGTCAGAATGACATTCTCCTGCTACTCGAGATCGATAGCACTTGCATACCCGCCCTCGGCAAACCAGATCGTCATAGCAAGCGACAACGTTCTCCAGGCCCGTATCCGAACGTGTCATCAGCACTTTCATCTCATGGTCGAACGCTTGCAGCAACTGAGTCAGCTCAGCGACTTTCATTTACACCTCATACTCGATAAACAGCCGGCGTAGATACTCAGCTCAAAACATGCCATGCTGATCTCAGCATAGAAGGCCTCCCCCATCACATAGCCGGCTCTTCGAGCGCGGAGCTGCGACATAAGGCTCACTGCATTGCTAGCTAATTCAGTGGAGGGGTTGAAGCTTTTGTATGAGAACTCGCCGGCTTTTCACCAAAACTTGCCGATTCCGGTGGTCAAAACGATGTCAATGGAGTTCCGAAGCGTTACCTCTGCAGCGCTGGGCAAGGGGTAAAGAACACCGCAAACTTTGGAGCTCCACAGGAGAGCTGATGAGCTGGTCGATCATGTGGGGTCTGTATTGTACAGTGTCCAGCATGCTCAGCTTCCTACTGGCCAGTGGCCTCTATAAAAGGGTTGACATCAGTATCAACCGCCGTAGGATTGAGAAATGGTTGGCACTGAGCTCCAATGGGCGAAAGCTTACGACTCCTTGCGTAGACCACGAAACACCCGCCCCGGCCTCGAGCCGGGGTTTTCTTTTTTGGATTACACGAACCGTTCTATCCCCTACATCCAACCGGCCATCACATATCGTCTGCTCCTTGCCGACATAAAGGCTCAAGTAGCCTACCTCAGCCGGTCTCTTCGAGCCCGCAGCAGCGACGCTTTCAAACGGCCTGCCAACCCCGACCGCACACCCTCCAATCGCCGTGCATTGGGCCTGCCCCGTGACAACGCCGCCAGAAGTCACCCCGCCTCGGACAGCCGGAAGGACGCGACCTAGGCAAGCCGTGCTGGCGAACATGCACGTAACTTTTTGGGCGACTGGAACGACAAGCTGATCTGCGACGACTTCGCCGGCTACAAAGCTGGTTTTGACCATCCACCTGTACAACCTGGCAACGCAGCACACGCCGAACCTACACGCCTGCAACCACTCATGGCTTCCGCCAACGCCACCGCAGTCGATCGTCCTGATCCAGCCCCACATGCCCGACTAGATCGCCAACCAGAATTGTTCCGTTACTTGCCACGAGATGCTCATGACCCAACCAATGGCCTTGGCACCTACGCGCACCCAAGGGGCAGCGTATTGGGCCCGCCATTTCCAACGGGGACGTACATACCCAAACAGGAAAAAGTGCCAAACCAACGCCAGTAAATTTCTAGCTCCTGCTTGGCAAACTTCACTGCATCCAAATTCCAATGCATGACGTGGTCAAAACGGTCATGTACGTCGCCAAGAAACCAAATTATTGCTTAGACCCTGCTGCAATATTGCGGTTGGTTAGCGATGAACCGCCCTTAAAGTGCGTCCCACCCTTCCCGTGCACACCAATCCGTTCCTGATGCCGCCAATCCATCACTGCCTGGCCAGCAGCTCGCTTTGGATGATTTCAAAGCTCATCGCAACGACACGAAGCGCCAACTCATAGCCCTTCCAGATGTTCGCCCGATCATCTGGGAGGTCACCGTAGCGCGCAGAGACTTCTGGGTAGATCGCGAGCTCTGCCTCGGTGAAGCCTGGGTCTGGCTTGACATTAAGCAGCTCCGTCCTCAGCGGTACAAGTCGGTGGCTGAACCGCTTCTGAAGGGTCGCATCCGTATGCCTCAACATTAGGACGAGCACAGCCTTGATGGATATCTCCACAGCTAGGCGTAAGTCCTCCAGGGCCTTCGCACTGGGAGGCGAACTAAAAAGTGCTGCGGTTGCGCTATTGAGCTGACGGGAGAGCAAATCAACAGCTGCAACAATGGCCCGTCACAAACCATTGCATTCGAGGGTTGCCCGCGGCCCTGTGGTGCGTGGGTAGATGATCGAAAGCCACGTGATGGGAGTGTCCAAGTCATACCCAGCCGACAATGTACGCAGCTGCTTGAGATGCGGGAAGTTCTCGGCAGCAGACGCCAACGCTGAAATAGCCGAAGTTGAGTCACCTGCGAGCCTGTAGCGTTCTGCTATTGCTAGTCCCATACACGCCTCCACGTTTGCAGGCACCTTGATGCCGGTGGACTTGTAGCGCTGAGAGTAATAGCGATCCAGCTGAGTCTGATGGTCTGTCGGTGTCCATTCGGTATCGCCTCCCAGGACTGCTTGCGCAATCAGTGATTCGACGCTGGGCTTGTTCAGCAGCTCCAGCTCTTTAGCCGTGTGGAGCCTCTGACCTGGTACGTGCCCTAGGTAGACGTTGGATAGATACCAGAACGCCAAGAACGAAACCCTCTGGGGTTCGCTCATTTGCGAAATGATACTGCAGCCGGCGTCGATCACTTGGGCGGGTCGGTGGAGCTTGCGGTTGGGGTACTCAAGCAGGCACTGATTCAGCAACTCGACCAACCCTTGGAAGAAGCGCCTTGGCGTCTGGCTATTCAAACTGGCAGGGTTGTACATCCACATCGACGGGTCGAGTCTGATCCTCAGAAGGTGAGGATTATCCCACTCGTAGTTACATGGCTCATGCTCAATCGTCTCTGCCTTTTGAACGAACTCAATGATTACCGTCCTGACGAGTCGAAAAAGCCCCTGGAAGGTAAAGGTGAGCTTGCCATCATCCTCGCAGGTTTCATGGTGGCTGGCGAAGTGCAGAAATTCCTTGGTTAACGGTTTGAGCGTGTGAACATAGCTTGAGCGCACCCCATAGAGATTCTGGAGTGCTGCCTCCAGGTCACGGCGTCCGATCGGATGTGCCTGAGCATCGGCTTGAGCGGTAAAATAATCCGCCGGCAAGTGGGCCAGGATGAACTGGACAAATCGATAACTAAGGCGAGGGTGGATCACTTCCAGCACCGCGGCCCTGACTGCCTGCGTGCGCGCTCCATCCGCACCGTCCAGAGCCGCATCGATCCCTGCCCTCTTCGGCTCAGGAATATCCGTCCAGGCTGGTTCGTGGCCATCAAACCTCTGAGCCAGCGATTCGATGCACATCACTAGCAACGTGTAGGCCAGGTTGAGGTCATCGCTCATCCTGTGAACAGCGGCCACGTACGTTCTAATGGCCTGGATGGCTGCAAGGTATGTGCTGCGCTGCAACCCGATCAGCTGCTCGGCTAACTTTTCGAAAGCCTGGATCTCCGACTGAGTGACCATCACGGACGCGTCATAGAAGCGTGCCATGCGCTCACTGGGCTGCCGCTCCCCTGGTCGGGGGCGCTGGCGTAGCAGGCGTTCAGCAACGTGAACGTTAGGCGAGCAAATCACCTGCAAGCTGAAGGACGCCACGTCAGCAAAGTCGTCAATGTAAGCACCCATGGTGCGCGAAACCAGAACCCCAGGTTCCGGCTCGGCCGCCTCCATGTACTCGGTCATTTCATACCCAAGCGCGGCCGGAGTGTGAGAAGTATCCAGGTTGATCAGGCTCCCGATCCTGGTGCTGACTCGGTCAACAACCCCGAGATTCAGGTTCGTGTAGATCACCCCTTTGAGAACTTGGGTACGTGGGTTATCGCGATTGCTGAAAAGCTTGCCGGTCGCAGCCTGTAGCACGGGAACTCCCTGTATGTTCGTTTTTGGGTCGTCAGCCGCACTGATGATCGGCTTTACATTGATCCCGTCCAGCACTTACGGCTGAGGCAACACCAGTACCCCATCACACTTGTGGGCGAGGCGCCAGGCATCAGTTTAACCGGAAGCCGAAGATGCCTTTACCCAGCGTGAGTTGACCGGATTGTCTACTCAGTCCAGCTCGCGACGGCCTTCGCGTCACACTGCGCCTTCCAGTCGTCCAGAGATCGATGACTGCCGCCCGTCGCTTGAAGAATCTAGCTTGCACTGGTTGCGAAATGGTGGTCACGCATAGCCATTATCGACGGACGCTCAATCATGTGCGAGGTCAAAACCTCCTGGAGAAGTCTTCGCCCAAATGACCTCATAGGCTTCGCCGAGCTGGCACTGAAGCTCAGGCCTGACATAGCAATGTTGCCAGTGATGAGGGGAGAACAAAAATGCAGGCTCAGATCCAAGAGCTACGTGAGAAGCTGAAGGCAGCTGGCATCGAGTTCCAGTTACTCACTGAGTCCGATTGCCGAGCAGAAGACGATCTGCCCCTGCTTTAATAGTGATGCTCATTCCAAGGGAGCAGTTGAAGAAACCAGCTGAGCTCCTAGAACTGATCACTTTCTCAGAAGCACGACCTTCGGGACGGATACCGCCCATCCTTAGGCGGCATTCCAGTCAAACCAGCGAAGCTGCCGCTTGCTTGGCGCGTCGCACGAACGGCTGTGCCACGCAAAGGAACAGAACCATACCGAGAACGTCCTCAACGAAATTGCCATACGCAGACGTGAACGGAATCCCATTCGTTGCAGGGTCAACGATCATTTCGTTACCGATCGAAAGGCAAAGCGTCAGCGCAACCCCATCCAAGGAATCCACGGCAGACCGTCGATAAAGTCACGCTTAACACCACGACCTACGGCACGCAGGGATTCCAGAGGCCAGTTGATCAACGGCACTGAAGCAATACGGTTGATCACCTCACGCAGCGGAAGCACCCCAACCTTCTGAGCCGGGATGCCAAGGTAGCTCAGGAAGAACGAAGCCGCTGCCACGCAGATTGTGCCAGTAGCTCCTTTGATCCGTGTCGTGATTGCCATGTATATACCAGATCTCGGTAAGGCCAAGGATCGGACGCAGGATCGTGTCGAGGGGCAAGCTGCACTCAAGATCGCCAAGGAAGACCACAGCATCAGGACGATGAACCTTCACCAGCCTGATGACATGATCAAAACGCCCATGTACGTCGCCTAGAAACCAAATCATTCCTTCGATCCTGCCACTGTATTGCGGTTCGTTAGCAGCTAACCGGTGTGAAGCGCGCGCGGCCCCTATCCACCAAGCCGTTCTTGTTGCTGCCAATTTACCACCGCTCGGCCAGGCAAGCGCTGGGGCTCATTTCCTCAACGCCTTCTCGCGACTATTGAAGGTGTAAGATCAATCTAGGATTTCTTTCTGGATTTTACGCCAGTGTGAGCGGAGCTGTTGACGAATGGTTTTAGAATCCATGATGTCTGCGGCTCTGTACCCGTATGTTATGAAATTCCGGCGTCCGAGATGTGAATATCCATTATATATGGATTTGAGAAATAGCTTACGATCCACCTCTCCCCTATCTCTACGAAGAGCATTGATCCGATCTCTAGACTTCTTGGCTAGCCGAATTTTTACACGCATTTTACGATAGTAACGTGTCAGAGATGCGGGCCGAATGTAAACTCGACTTCCATCAAACATAAAACCCAGATACTGTATTGGCTTCTCTGCAGCTAGATCACCACTTCGATTACGCTTAAACTGACGGACGTCTGTTTTCTTATGCTGTATTTCAAGCCTAAGCTTTCGTATTTCCTCAACAACAAAATCATGCGCTTTCGTTTCAAATTCAATTGGACAAATCACCATGATGTCATCACAGTACCGGTAGTAAACCGATTCTGTTGCGGCCAAAAAGGCAATCATCTGACGATCAAATTCCAACATATAGAAATTTGATATTAGCGCACTAATCGGCGACCCTTGGGGTATACCAAACCCCTCCAAATTCGGGTTGATTAACTCCCCGGCACGCACAACTTCCCTGAAAATTTCGGGCGTACACAGGCGATTATTTTCAACGGACGGATTGTGGATCGAGACACCTAGAGTCTCAAACGCTGCGGCCTTACCAACCCAAGAATATTTCGTTATGGCTTTGTAAACGGCAAAATGATCTTTGGGAAGAACTTTCAGATCGAGCAATCTTGCCCAAGCTTTTTTGATAAGGCCATGGTCAAGCTCATCGAAAAAACTCTTAATATCAAAACAAAGGACGCTGCACTCGTCACGTGATTTGATCTCTTCGAACGCCGCGTGAGCATGGTGGATATTACTTTTTCCATCTACTGAGCGAAACGCTAGCACCGAAGTACCCAGGCCGTGCATTGCAAGCTCCTTTTCATACGCGGCACTTAAAATAGCTGAATAATAAGCACATATATGCGAATCCATATGCGCAGCATAAGAAATATTTCTCTGCTTATTAACTTGAGTAAATATTTTATGCTTAGAATTGTAGCTTATTTTAGTGGAAAGCGCGACGTTACGAATAAAAGGATAAAAAGAATGCGTACTAACCTTATCGGGGTTAGCTACATAATTTAATGCTTTATTCACGCCAACAGGGCGATCAAAATGAAGATATTTCCTGGGCTTATACCACTCACGGCTATCCATTTCAGCTAATTTATCCATGAAATAAGCCAACCGGTGAGGCTAGGATGGCGGCATTCCATGGCTACCTCACCGGCTAATCTTAAATGTTCCCCACACTATCCATTCCCGCGTACCGAAAACGGTAACGTGAACTAGGCCGCAGTTGCTAGGGATGACGTATAATGTCAGGATCACGATAATTGTTTCGCTCGGAGGTGCTCAATGAAGAACAAGTTCCGCTCGTTCGCTCTCAGCCTGTTGGTCGCCTGGGCGACAAATATGGTAGAGATTGACAATCTGTGATTCACCTCGTGGTCAAATACTACGAGCGCTTGAAAATTTAGCAGAGCCCACCAAGTAAAACAAGCTCAACTATCCTCTATAAAGCGTCGCCGAAATGCGCCCATAACCCTCTAGAGCTCTTAGAGCCACCAGATTTGGCGTCAAAAAGCTGACAAATTTTATAATTAAGCCACGGACACCCCTGACAGATAACCTCAAACCTAAATTGTCATCAGTAGTATCTTCGAAAGATAAAGGCCCCCGACCTGATGGCAGCCAAATTAGGCCTGGCAGCATCTAGATGACTGTGGCCCGCCGGCTAACGGTGCGGGAGGGCAGATTCCAACTCGTCAGCATTAGGTCGATGTGGAGACACTGAACCTGGGAGAGGGCCTTTACTCCACCACTCTTGGGGCTGACAGACCGCACTGCGTTTAGCGTTCCTTACTAATGGCTGGTCTTGGATGGCCCGCCAAGCGCCTGCAGTTGATAGTCAGTGACTGCCTGAAAGCTATGTTCAGCTAACAGCCGCAGGCGCTCTATGTCAGGCCCGCTGACACCGTCTTCTTGTGCCCGATGGTACCGTTTCATAGCCTCCACCGCATCGGCGTACATCGGATGATCAGGAAGCAAAACGCTGTTGAAATCCTTCTTCATCGTGGTAACTCCAATGGGCTATACGATTGGCTGAATCATAGCCACGAATACGTCAGCTTCTGCGGTACCGGTTTCGGCACTCTCGGGGCGGTGAGATCTCACTGAGGACAACTCCGTAATCAGCATCGCTACGGTGAGCGGCGTGACACGGCACATTCCAATTTAGTGTACCGACTCACCTAAGGTACCAGCTACGTGCAGTTGATAGTCGACCACGGTCTCGTAGAGGTGATCAGCCGCGACGCGAAGGCGCTCAAGCTCAGCTTCGGGCCGGCCCTGGGCCATCGCCTCGTTGTAGGCTCTAATTGCCTCGAGCGCCTGCCTCAGCAGCGGCTCACCTGCTTCTGCCATGCCCAAAAGCGTTCGCTTCAATCCAGTCATTTTAGGTACTCCTCCGAGTCCTCCAATGCACGTGACATCGCTGAGACTCAATGCAGCGGGAGCCCTGGCGCGAGCAATCGACGGATCAGCATCAGAGTGATCACGGTGAAATCGACCTTACGAATTCCGTGATTTGCCTCCAGTAGTGAAGCAGCAGGTACCCGCTGATCAAAACGGCCTCAGGGAAGGCCACGTAAACCACAACGGGGCTTACAAATCTGTCATCGATGCCTAGCACAAGCAGCACTCCGAGGCAAAAGATGATGCACGGCAAAAGAACGAAGGTGAACACCGCCATAGCCACGCTCACCGCGAATATCAATTCCATGACCGTCCTGCACACCAGGTGTAACTCCTTAAAATTGTGCCATCGCTTGGAGGCAGATCTGGCCGTTACTACCTCTAGAGGATTTTACAGCGGCATTAGCCCCTGCGGGGATTGGCGAGATTATCGGGCATCAGGGAACATCGCGGCGTACCAGTCAGCGTAGGGCGTATTCACTGCCTTGTGGCGGTTGTAATCCGGGCTGCCGTCGCACCACCATACCGGGCCCCTCTCTCCTAGAGCCACTTTCACCTTATCCACCTCTGCTCGAGCGGAATGCAGCTTGTCTTCATCATCCAGTGCTTTGGCTTCCTTCACTGCTCGCCGGGCTTCCATCAAGTCATGCACCAAGTGCTGACGCTCCTCATCAGGCAGCGCGGGGTTGCTGCAGCGCCAGAGCTGACCTTTGACTACGAAGTAGCGACCGTCAGGTGTCGTTGGATGCATATCGGAAAGCTCCTGCCCTGTTTCGAATGACAGACCACCCGTCGATCAGGCTCAGCCATCAAATGAGCGTTGCGAAGAGACAATCTGGAGGATGTGCCTTGGTGCCAAAGCGTTTGATCATCGAGGACGAAGCAGTAGGCCCTCAAAATTTGCTTAGCTTGAACCTGAACAATTATCCACCGCTGGCTGTTTCACGACCCAGCGTTCTGCTCCGTTGTAGTCATCACCACCTACCGCGATAAAAATTTGACCCTCCTCATCAACTGCGAACACGCCTGGTCGTTCGCATTGAGGATCTCGAACCTCATCTTTCCAGGCGTATACCTCCCCTTCCCAGATCATCACAATCCCGCCCCGGTACTCCTCATTCTTTGCTCGCCATCGGGCAGCAGTTACGCGCAGTGCATTCCAAAACGCCTTCATAGATCGATTTCTCCTTTGTTAGCTGTAAGTATCAGGCACTCAGCAGCGGAAATGAAACGCCCACCAACAAACCTACCGCTGTCCTAGCCTTTCACTCGCCGTAGACAGTCCAGAGCTCACAAACCCTCGCCGTGAAACTCTGACTCATCATCTTTCTCCGCATGCCCCAAGCAGGATCAACAGGCACGCTCACAAGCCCCATCGTTCCCCTACCCCATCTGCCGTTAACCGCATCCATCACGCCCAACAGTTTCTCACTCGTCACTGGCTGAGCCCGCGAACAGGTCACCGGTGATTTCGTTCGATGGGCTAAGGTCGAGCAGCAGCACCTCTACCTTGCTGTAGCTAAAACCTTCCCGGTACACCCGCTTCATTCCTCCTGCGCTGTCTTTGTCAGCAAACGCGTGTCGTCCGTTTCGCACGACCCCACTTTCTCCGTTAGGTAATCTAGGGAAACATTACCCGAGCGTCCGTATCGATCCAGTGAGGTAAGATTTCCCACAATGGCCCCTGCGCCCTAAGACATGGACTGGTAAGGACGCTTCATCCATGACGAGCTGGAATGCTTTTTACGAACGTACTGAAACACGCGCTCCCTCCCCACTTCTCAGTTGTGCGATGGATCACGTCAGAGGCCTACAGCCTCGCCATGCGATAGACCTGGGATGTGGGTCAGGCAATGAGGCCTGGCAGCTCATTCAAGGCGGATGGCAGGTCTTGGCAATTGACAAAGAACCTGAGGCCATCGCGCGAACGATCCGTAAATGCTCCATGGCCGAAGCTCGCCTACTCACTGCTGAGGTCGCGGACTTCGAGCATCTGGCCCACTTTCCATCGTCTGCTTTGATTCACGCAGGGCTAGCTCTTCCTTTTTGCAGGCCTAACAGATTTCCCAACCTTTGGTGCCAGATTCGCAACGCCCTTGTCCCGGGCGGTGTATTCGTAGGTCATTTCTTTGGTTTGAGGCACGGCTGGGGGAGCGAAGAGCTGATGTCATTCCATAGCGTGGATGACATTCGGAGGCTAAGCGAAGGATTCGAGATTGTCCTGCTGCGTGAATCTGAATTATCCATGGTCATCGACTCTGGAGCTGTGAATTGGCACCGGATCAATGTGATCGTGCGCAAGCCTCATCAATAACCTACGCAAGTGGTTAGCAACGCCGTTACCTCCTCAGTGAGCGCTGCCCACCTGAAGCTGATACCTCGCCTGAGTAAGCTCTATCTCCGCCTTCTGCAGTTCAGCTTTGACGCCCGTCCACATCAAAACCAAGGTGGCGATCTTCTCGCGAGAGGCCATCAATTCCTCGCCCATCACCGTCAGCTCACTCTCCAGCAACAGGCACTGCTGCTCGAGCAGCTCCTCGCGCGAGAAAAAAGCAAAGCGATCATCAAGGGTCTGGTCTGGCTTGTTCATAACGCTCATCACCGCGAGTAGTACAAATGTTCTCCTGACGAGCTTAGCGAGATATACTGGATGCATCAACAGTATTTCGACGGAACGGTAGCTCCTCCTGACCGCGAGGCCAGGCCAGCCCACAGGCTTCGAGGATGCGCGTAGATCCCACGTGGATTTCACCGGAGACACGCTCAAGCGGAGAGATCGCATATGTCACTGAAATCGTCTTTCGCCATTGTTCTTCGGGCGCTACGCAGTCAGCGAAAAATCACACAGCGGGACTTCGGTGACACGAGTAGGACGTTTCTTTCAAAGCTCGAAGGCGGCAAGTCCCGCTTGACGCTAGATAAGCTCGAGCAGGTGAGTCAGCGGCTAGAGGTGAGCTCACTGACGCTGCTGACACTGACCTTGAGCTTGGAATCTGGCAGATCCTCAGCGGAGCTTATCGATGACCTTCGCTTGGAAATAGTGAACCTGGAGCGTGATGGTGGCTCACCTCGCTTGGAAGAAGGCCCCCACCCTAGTGGCATCCGATTGGCATCGTAAATGCTACCCAGACGGTAGCTTCAGGCCTGCCTGAAACTGCTTGATCCAATCATCCCCCTGGACGTGCCCCTAACCGGGGACGGCTGTCGTGAACCGATCCCTGGCGTCGCCAGGGATCGGCCCTAGCGGGCTTCCATCCTCACGCCTCTGGCCCTTTGGGCCGGCGCGCTCCGCTTGCCTTTTTGACCACAAGATTCAACCACGTGAACCGTCGCAAATCTCAGCCGCAGATCACGCGCATATGGCTTGCTTTGTGTTAGGAGAATCCGCTGATGACATTGTCGGGACTTTTCTTTCACCCAATTTTCACGACACCTAGGCAACACTCGCCCTATCCCTACGTGTGATAGAAGCTCCCATTAGCCCGCCTAGCAGCGGGCTTTCTTTTGTCTGGAATTTGTTATCAACACAGGCCGTTTGTCTTCTGAATTGTCCCTTCTGCTGGCCCAGGCTGTCCCTTGAGGACACTAGCTAGAGCCACTCTCATGCCACAACTCATCAGATTCATAACCCTTCCCCTGGCCTGTAGTCTGCTGTGGGCTTGCGCTGCTCCTGAGACGAAGTCGCCTGTGGAGACACCCGGCAGGCCCGAATCAGCCAAGACCCAATTGCTGGAAGCCGGGGCAGCGACCTTGCAGGTCAAGCCGCCCATTGAGGCTATTAACGCCTATCTGGATGGCTTCCACTTTTACAATGGACATCCTGATGTGCAGATGGAAGCGCATCACTACTGCTCCATCCTGAATGAGGATGTCATCCAGTGCGTCATCTTCGACGGTAATGCCAAGGAAGCGAAGATCATGGGTGTCGAGTACATCATCGACGAGAAGCTGTTTGCTGGTCTGCCGGCCAAGGAGAAGGCGATGTGGCACAGCCATGGCTATGAGGTTTCATCCGGGCAGTTGATCGCGCCGGGTATCCCCGCACCTGCAGAACATGCGCTGATGGAGCGGCTCGCCCGTACCTACGGGAAGACATGGCACACGTGGCATACCGACCAGGACAAAGCCCTACCGGTGGGCGTCCCGCAGTTGATGATGGGGTTCACAGCGGATGGCCAGGCTGATCCAACGATGCTCGAGCAGCGGAATCGGCGTCTGAGGGTGGATGCGGCAAAAACGAAAGCTCAGCGGGCTGACATTCAAATCCCTGCGGCTGATCCGAAGGCGGATGGTTGGCAGCACGGCAACGTTATTCAGATCACCGATCCAACAGGCGCTCATCTGCATCAGCCCACCAGACCGACACCTGAGAAAGCAAACAGCCGGTCAAGCCGGTAGCCGTAGAGCTTTGCTCCGTTGCTGCGGCAGGAATGACTGAACGGGCCCCTATCGGGGACGCTGTCGTAAACCGCAACCTGGCTTAGCTAAGTTGCGGCCCTCCGGGCTTCCATCCTCACAGGTTTGGGCAGTTTAGCCGCGCTCAAGGCGAACTGGCCACTGCAGTCATGCTGTCGAATGAGTGGGTGCCAGGAACTGCTTTACAAGCAGAACTGTGCGATAACATCTTCTGATGACATAACGTGGGCATATTCAGTGCCCAATATTGCTAAGGTCAGCTCATAAACGGTAAAGGCGTCCCAGCACGTTCCGTTTGACCTGTTGACGGGTACGGCAGTTGTGGCATCCGCAGGGAGAATAATTTCGTATCCAAGTGCCTTCCCCGCTCGGATAGTCGCATCCATGCTGTTATGAATCACAACGCCAGCCAGAACAATACGTTTTACTTGCATGCTTCTGAGAATGGCATCCAATCGGGTTGCTATGAATGCACAGTTCTCATGCTTGATGATGACAGCCTCGCCCTCTATCGGAGCCACTTCTTTCTTGATTCCATTCCAGGGGCCATGAACGTGATAGCTGGAGGTGGGATTCTTTTCATCATGTTTCACATGAAGTACGGGCCAGCCGTTTGATCGCCAGTGCCGCAGAAGGCGCTGGATGACGGACAGATAACCAGGGTGGCTCTTGCCATTCCAGATAGGCTGATCAATAGCATCTTGGACATCCAGGATAATCAGGGGGGTGTGAGGCGTAGCCTTCATATGCGGCCGTTTCCTTACGATGGATGCTCAGTGTGCTGCAACGACCTCCCTTCAACAAGCAGTGCAGTCCCGCTAGGGAATCGGTGCCGACAAAAGACCAGTGATGAGCGGCTGCTACACGTACCTGGATTCCGGTCGTGCTCGCGCATGGCCTGTTTGGCGGACGCTTAGGTTAGAGCCACCGCAAACTCCATACGTCCGTTCAAATTTCAGCGGTTGCCGACGTCAGCGCTTCCACTTCATCGAAATGGATAAGTTGTGGCAGGCCCAGGGAAAGCAAGGCCGCGGCTGTAGGCTTTAGCATGGTGGAACTCAGCTCCTCCCAGCCGATCCACTTACACGCGACAATGCCTCTCCCCAGCGCAACGCTACAGCCATCAGCGAAGTCAGTGGTGAAGATATGGTGGAGCACGTTGCCTACCTCAATGGTGCCCACGTGATGCAGACCTGAGCAGTGCAAAGATAGCGCCTTCCAAAGCTCTCTAGCAGCAGCCACGGTCGGGGCCTCACCTCTCTCAAGCAGACCGTTTGGAAACTTCCATTTGGCACCCTTCCTGCGAACAAGAAGAATCTGGTCATTTCGAGTACAGATGATCGTTACTTTTGCCCTTGCTGGACGATGCTTGATGACGCTCATGAGGGATCGCACCTAAGAACGCGCGACATCCTGAACGCGGGGACGAACTTCCTTATGCTGATGACTGCCGGGTAGGAAGCTGAGTTCCGGCACCCTGCTCAAGTCTGGGGCTGGTGCAGCATTACGGTCACCTTGTTCAGGAGTACCTGAATGTCGAACGGTTTTGTGATCACTGCCGTGCTAGGTGTCAGGAATCCACCTTTCAAAACCGATGCCTCTGCAAAACCGGTCACGAATAGAACCCGAAGGTCTGGAAAAGCCTCACGAGCAGCATCTGCCACTTGGCGTCCATTCAGCGCACCTGGAAGCCCGACATCGGTGACGAGAAGATCATAGGGTGGACACGAGCGAAGCGTATGCATGGCGCTAAATCCATCTTCAGCCTCATCAACTTCATATCCGGCCTCCATTAAGGCTTCCACGATGGACATGCGCACGATAGGTTCGTCATCGACTACTAGAATTCTCCCGCCCCCTTGACCGCTAAGCGCACTCTGCCTGGCCTCGCCCTCGAGTAATTCCAGTTGCCCTTCGAATTTTGGCAGCAAGAGGCGGATCGTCGTGCCCACACCTTTTTGGGAATGCACATCAATCTGGCCACCGGACTGCAGTACAAAACCGTGCACCATGGATAGCCCCAGTCCGGTGCCCTGGCCAAGTGGCTTGGTGGTGAAGAACGGGTCAAATATCCGCTGGATGTTCTCCGGGGAGATGCCGCTTCCCGAGTCAGTTACAGAAATCGCGATGTACTCGCCTGGAGGCAGGTCGGCACGACCCGCCATCAGGTCGTCGAGTTCGATTGTCTGCGTAGTGATGGAGATCGCACCGCGCCCCTCGGGCATGGCATCACGCGAGTTGATCGCCAAGTTGAGCAGCGAACTCTCCAACTGGGCAGGGTCAATCCGGGACAACCCAAGATCCGGCTCCAGATGCGTGACGACAGAAATTGCCGGCCCCACCGAGCGATTGATCAGGTCGACCAGACCATCGATAAGTACGTTGACGTCCGTAGGCCGGGGATCGAGCGTCTGCCGTCGAGAGAATGCGAGCAGGCGCTGAGTCAGCGATGCTGCTCGCTTGGCGCTGACTTGAATTCCCTCCAACAGGCGCGCCGTAGCTTCGCCTTTCCCCTGTTTCAATCGCCGTGATAGTAAATCGGCGCTTCCCAGAATCGCCGCCAGGATGTTGTTGAAGTCGTGGGCAATTCCGCCCGTTAACTGCCCAAGTGCTTCCATTTTTTGAGCTTGGCGGAGGGCTTCGTTGGCCTGTGAAAGCTCGTCTGTGCGTTGAGCGACCCGCTCTTCAAGTGTGGCTTTCGCCTGCTGTACCTGCCGGTAAAGCTGGGCGTTATCGATGGCCACTGCTGCTTGGGCGGCCAGGGCGACTACGAGCCGTTCGTGCCGCTCAGTGAATTTTCCCGGTTCGGGATGACCGAAAAACAACCCTCCTAGGACATCGCCTGTTCTCGATACCACCGAGATCGCCAAGTAACTGCGTACGGGCAGATGCCCCTTAGGCATTCCATGATGGGGCTCGAACTGGCCATAGCGAGGGTCAGCCAGGATGTCCAAGGATCGAACGACACCTTCATTCCGGAAAGTAGGTGCAAACACCGGAGTGGCACGAGGATGACCCAACTTTTCAAAGGCCGAGCGATCAGCACCTGACAAGGTATAAAGCTTCAGATGCGCGCCGGCATCGTCGACCTCGTTGGCAAAGTACGAGCCAAAAGCTGCTCCTGTGAGCGACGTTGCTGCATCCGTGAGGTTTTGCACGATCCGTTCAAGGTTCAGGTCACTGGCGAACGCCGCATTGATGTCTCGAAGGATCTCAAGCGTGCGGCTTTCCTCTTTAAGCGCCCGCTCGGTCTCCACTCGTTTCGTGACATCGAAGCCTTCGCAGAAAATACCGGTCACTACACCGGCATCGTCGAATACAGGCTCATACACGAAATCGAGGTAGCGGATCTCGGCCCCATCTGATTGCCAGAGCAGCGAAATAGGCGTGCCGGTAGCGACAAACCGCTCGCCCGACTTGAACACCTCATCCAGCCAGGAAAAATAACCCTGCCCTTCCAGATCGGGGAATACATCACGTACAGAGCGGTTGAGATAGCCTCGATCACCAAAGCTCCGCCTGAAGGCCTCGTTGACGAATTCAAAGATGTGGTCAGGGCCTCGGAAGATGGTGATGAACCCCGGTGCCTGGTCGAACATACGGCGATCTCGACCCAGCATAATGTGCGACGGTACTGGTTCAAGGGCTGACGGCTGTACTTCTTGCCCTTGCACCAGGACAGCAACGATGTGCCCCTCAGGGGCTCTTAAAGGACTCAAGCTGAACGCCCACGGCTTTTCTCGATCCAGGCGAACCGGAAACTCCGCATCGGAGAGTAATAACAGGCTTGCCTTCTCCATTACCGCTTCGAGCTGCAGACCGACCCGCCCCCACACCGCCGTCCAGACTTCGTGCGCGGGCCTGCCCAGCCCTAGGGGATGACGGTGCCCCATGGCCGGGATCCAGGTGTCGTTGTAGAGCAGTGTGCTGTCGGCACCCCAAAGAAGCGCTGTGGGCAGATCCGAGCTGAGCAAGAAATTCACGGCGTGCCGCAGTTGAACTGGCCAGCACCCTGGATCACCCAGGGTAGTACTGGCCCAATCTACTCGACGCATCTGGGTACCAATCTGGCCGTCGTTCGTCACGAACGATTCGATTGCTGAGCGCTGATCACCGTAATCCATAGGAAAAAGCACCATCGGGGTAGACCTATAAATCTAACTCAAGATCCATGCACCGGCGTGCTGGTCTGACAAAAGCTGGCAGGCGCCAATGCTCACATCGTCGTTTAACGTGAACTTTCCCCGTGATTCTCAAGCCCTCCGTACATAGAGGAGGACTGAACATGACCAACATACGAGAGATGCATTCGACAGTGATCTGCTTGCAGAAAGGGAAGATTCTTCTTGTCCGCAAGGAAGCTCCTGAATGGTCACTGCCAGGCGGCAAGATTGATCCTGGCGAAGGGCATGTTGACGCGGCAAAACGAGAGCTGAAGGAGGAGACAAGCCTGCCCTTCACTGGCGCTCGGTTTCTGGGCCATTACATCTTCGATGACGAAGAACACTACCTTTATCAAATGTCTATCGAACCCACGATGCTGCCGAGCGCGGGTCACGAAATCGTGGAATGCCGCTGGTTCAGCGATCATGAACTGACAGGGGTGATCGTGAAGCAAACCAACATCAAGCTGCTGAAGCGAGAAGGCCTGATCAATCACAGGTAGCCCAGAATCCCGAGGCTGGCGCTGTTGGGCCGAAGCCATTTCTCGCGAATGTTCAAGGTATCCACACAGGTCTCTCCTCAGCAGTGGTTGCGTGAGCAGCGGCTGAGGAAGAGTAAAGAACTGCTAGAGACATCGACGATGATGCTCGCCGAGACCGCGCTGGAGTGCGGTTTCTACGATCAACCACATTTCTGTCGAAAGTTTATGAGATCCGAAGGGATGACGCCCTAGGCATGGCAACAAGAGACTATTTAGCAAGGTCGGGAATGGTATCCCAATCGATCCTAATAACGGCTCAACTTAATGCTTGTGGCCAGGTACTGAGGTCGCTCAGGGCTTTGGAAGCCTCAGATGGCTTGTCCCAGACTGCGCAAATCTGCGGATGCGAGCTGACTTTCAGTACACGACGTTAAAGGCTTTACGGGACGAGCAGCAAATGGCTGACCCTAACGCTGGTAAATGGGATTGGCTTTTGAGAGGAGACGGTTGTGGCCGCTGACGCTTGAGCCAACGGCCACGGATACTGGCTGCAGCTAGGCCACTTGTTTCACATTAGGGCGCTGATCTGTCGCCAGACGCCTTGCTCGACCAACCCCCCAGGCTAATGCTCGGGTCATTGACTCGCCGGGGCGGGATTCGAAAGCTTCCTCATGCAGCGCCATTCCACTTCCTGCGTACACGCCGATGAACATTTGCGTCTGACCTGTGCGCGAGAGCCTGACCTGAACATCGATAGTCGTGCCGTCATCGAGCTCCTCGTCGTGGCTGCGATGATGAAGCACTGGATCCGCCCAATCCCAAAAAACATCACCACGAATACGCATGCCGTCCTCCTACGACTTTAGTCTTATACGGAAACCTAACCATAGCAAAGCAAGACGGTGGTTCAATGACTTTGGCGTGGCCAAATATAGGTATCGGACAACTGGTCTGATTACTGATACAAACAAATTTTCTTGTACAACTTAGAGTTGAGACCGACCAAGCCGCAGAATGCTAAGGCCTACTTCATTCCGATCCGCGTTTTCATTTCCAGGGTGATCAATTGCCTCATGTTTGGCAGGCCCTCCCACGGGTCATCACCACCAAGCTCGTCCAGCCGCTCCTGAACATTCCTGATGTTCCACTTCGCCGCCGACTGCAGCTCGACGATCTCTTCCCTGAAGATCGGCACCGATACCGGTAGCCCCTCCCTGGCACGCGCGGAAAAGACATTGGCGGTAGTCGCCCCTTTGCCGTTGCGCAGGTAGTCGATGAAGATCTTGCCGATACGATTCTTCGGGCCTAACACGGCTGAAAACCGATCCGGGATCAGCTTGGCGATGTATTTCACAATGGCCTGGCTAAAGTCCTTCACTTCTTCCCATGAAGCTTTAGGCGTGAGCGGCACCATGATGTGGATGCCCTTGCCGCCACTGGTTTTAAGAAGCGACTGCAGGCCCAATTCATCGAGCACGACCAAGGTCAGCTGAGTCGCTTCGGCCATGGCCTTCCAAGGCAGCGCGGGATCCGGGTCGAGATCCAACACGAAGCGGTCTGGCTGCTCAATGTGATCAGTCGTACCGTTCCAGGAGTGCAGCTCAATGGTGCTCATCTGCACGGCACCGACCAGGGCCTCGACACTGTTGATGACCATACCCGCTTTACCAGCTTCGGCCTTCGGCACCATAGTGATGTTCGGGATGGCGAGACGGTCAGCATTCTTCTGGAAAAACAGCTCTCCGGTAATCCCTTCGGGCGCCCTGACTAGAGCGATGGGCCGGTCTTTCAGATGAGGCAGAAGCCAAGGTGAGACCTGCGCGTAGTATTCGGCCAGGTCTCGTTTGGTGAGGCCGCTGCTGGGATCAATCACACGCTCAGGATGGGTGATCCGCACCTTGGTCGGGGAGCCCTTGTCGTCCGATTTCGCCTTGGCTGACCTTCGCTCCTTCGGCGCAGGCGCCGGCTTCTCCTCCGTGATGATGTGGACAGGTTTGTCCGTCCGGACACCTTGGAACACCGCGTGCCTGACCACACCGTCCGAGGTGATCTCTGCGAAGGTGACCTCGGCTAGCAACGTCGGCTGCAACCAGTGAATGCCTTTGCCGTCGACACCTTTCGGTGGGTTCATCACCGGCACCTCTTTCTGCTCCAGGGGCAGCAGCGTTTCCAAAATGGTGGCGAGAGTCGACTCGGTAAAACCAGTGCCGACCTTGCCGGCGTACTTCAGCTTTCCGCTGTCTCCATCAGTGAGGGCAAGGACGAGTGCTCCAAAGCCGTTCCTCGCACCTTTCGGGTCGGTATAGCCAACGATGATGAACTCCTGGCGATGCTTACACTTGAGCTTGATCCAGGTATCGCTGCGCCGGGATACGTAAAGACTGCCCAAGCGTTTGCCAATCAGCCCCTCCATACGCATCTGGCAAGCACTGTTCATCAATGCGTCGACGTCTTCGGTGAAGTCTTCGGAGAACCTCAGCAGCGGGTCGGTCGATTCATCGAGAACCTGCTTTAGCAACGCCCGACGGCCCTCGACCGGCACCTGCCGAAGATCCGTGCCGTTGAGGTATGGCAGGTCGAAGAGGTAGTAAACGATGCCTTGGCTCTTGCCGGCGTCGAATGCGTTCTGTAGCAGCTGGAAATTCGGCACGCCGTTTTCATCCGGTATAACGATCTCGCCGTCAAGCCAGGCTGACTCAAGTCCAAGCGAGGCGATTGCAGCCGCCTGCTTGGGCAACTTCGCAGTCCAATCGTGACCATTGCGGGTGAACAGCCTGACGTCATCTCCATCGACGCGGCACAGCATGCGGTAACCATCGAACTTGATTTCGTAGCGCCACTCTTCGCTTCGAGGGCTGGAGTCCACCAAGGTCGCTAGCTGCGGAGACAGCTTCTCTGGCAGTGCTGCAGCCACAGCGTCTTCTGTGCCCGGCCCGGTGACGGTTGTAGGAGGGGTCGGATTGGATGACGTTGCTTTCACCCGACCGCGCTTCTTGGGGATGATGGTACGGTCGCTCAGCACACTGTTGGGCAGATCGACAACAACGTCGAAATCGGCAAGCGGTTTAGCGGCCTCGTCTTGGTGCTTGATCAGAAACCACTGCTCCTGCTTTCCCTCTATGTTCGTTCGAACGAGGTTCCACTCACCACATAGCTTTTCACCCTGCAACTCGAACTTCATGCGGCCCTTCTTATAGGCCTCCGCTGGATCACCTCGAGGAAGCCAGACACCGCGATCCCAAACGATCACATCCCCAGCGCCGTAGTGCCCTTCGGGGATGGTGCCCTCGAACGAGGCGTAATCGAGTGGGTGATCTTCGACATGCACCGAGAGGCGCTTCACTTTTGGATCGAAGCACGGCCCCTTGGGTATGGCCCAGCTTTTAAGGGTGCCATCAAGCTCCAGACGGAAATCGTAGTGCAGCCGGGTGGCATCATGTTTCTGAACACAGAACTGTAAGGCTTGAGGAGCGGCACGCTTTGAACGCCTCGAAATTCTTGGCTCACCTGATGGTTCGGGTGTGGCATCGAAATTCCGCATTTGGTTGTATTTTTCAAGGCCAGGCAGGGTTGAGTCGTGAGCTGATTCGTCAAGCCTTCCAATGAGCTCCTCTACGAGGGCTTCTAGCGAAATGCCTCGATGGGTGGCTTCCCCGGCAAGGATCTGATTGACCATCGTATTGCGAAGCTCTGGCAACGGTTCACCTGCCTCTAGAGCCTCGGCTTCGCCTAATGCACGAATTTGCTGAAGCGCATCTGGGTGGTCAGCTGCAAAGATCATGAAAGCAACCGAAGTGTCGTCCACTTGAGTTTCACTCCCCGGGATTAGCCTTCCTGATTTGATTCAAGCAACCGGATTATCGTTCAGATCAGAATCGGGGCTCGGTGAGAGCTCAGATAATTAAGGGCAGCACCACTCGACAGGTTCAGCTGAACTTTGGCCCTCAATGAGGCTTCCCCTGCATACCTCTATCGAAATCCACGGTTGCAGGAGCTTGAGACAATGAGAGCATTGACTTACCACGGAGCTAACGATGTCAGAGTCGATACCGTCCCTGACCCCATTATTAAAGACCCCGACGACATCATCCTCAGGGTCACCGCGACTGCCATTTGTGGCTCTGATCTTCATCTGTACCGAGGAAAGATTCCGGAAACGGAGTCGGGCGATATCTTCGGCCACGAGTTCATGGGCATCGTCGAAGACATAGGGACGGACGTAACCAATCTGCAGGTAGGCGACCGTGTAGTGATCCCCTTTGTCATCGCTTGCGGCAGTTGCTTCTTCTGCCAGCACGATCTGTTCGCCGCCTGCGAAACCACTAACACTGGACGCGGTTCCATCATTAATAAGAAAGGCATTCCGCCAGGCGCCGCATTGTTTGGCTACAGCCATTTGTATGGTGGCATTCCAGGCGGCCAGGCCGATTACGTGCGTGTACCCAAAGCCAATGTCGGCCCCTTCAAGGTGCCCACCGCCCTAGCTGACGATAAAGTGCTTTTTCTTTCCGACATATTGCCGACCGCCTGGCAGGCCGTCATAAACGCCGAGATCGGCCAAGGTTCCTCAGTCGCCATTTACGGCGCGGGGCCAGTGGGTCTACTCAGCGCGGCGTGCGCGCGAATGCTCGGCGCGCAGACCATCTTCATGGTGGATGACAACGACTACCGCCTAGCCTACGCCCGCGACGCCTACGGCGTAATTCCAATCAACTTCGAGCAGGATGATGATCCCGCCGACAGCATCATTCGACAAACATCGGGTATGCGGGGCGTCGACGCCGTGATCGACGCCGTTGGCTTCGAGGCCAAGGGCAGCACTGCAGAAACAGTCATGACGGCACTCAAGATCGAGGGCAGCAGCGGCAAGGCCCTGCGCCAAAGCATTGCCGCCGTGCGGCGCGGAGGCGTAGTCAGTGTGCCGGGCGTGTATGCCGGCTTCATTCACGCTTTCATGTTTGGCGATGCGTTCGACAAGGGGCTGACGTTCAAGATGGGCCAGACCCATGTGCAGAAATACCTACCGGAATTGCTCGAACACATAGAAGCCGGGCGTCTGCAACCGGAACTGATCGTTACTCACCGCCTAGCCCTGGAAGAGGCTGCCATGGGCTACAAAATGTTCGATCAAAAACAGGATAACTGCCGGAAAGTCATCCTCGTTCCAGGGGCGGCCTCTGGAACGTTAGGGAGTGATTACGTGTAAGCCACCGGAGGACAAACTCATGAACGACCTTGGTACGTACTTCTGGATCGCGGTAGCAACCATTCTTTTGTTGATCGACCTGTGGGCAATTGTCAGCGTGTTCCGAAGCGACAAGACCGATGCAACCAAAGCCATGTGGGCCTTGCTGATCCTGGCTCTACCGCTGGTTGGACTGGCCGTTTGGGGAATAGCTGGGCCGCGTGGAATTAAACGCGGGACTGGGCCGACGTCAGACGAACACAGCAAGGGCTGACATTCTCATTCAAACCGAGCTGCATGGATACCTGCGCGGCGCCTATGGGGCCCTGCCCTGCCTCAGGGCGCAGCGTAGCGGCATTCCCTAACTCAGCTCCTGAGAAACCCTGAGGGATAATCGTCCCCTGCTACGGCTCTAAGGTAAGCAGCGTCAGCCTCTCGACGTAAATCACGCCACTCCTGCCAAGAGATGATTCCTTGACGATCCATCTCATCCGCCCGGCGAAGCAGTTCCTCGTGATAGTCGTCCGGCGAATCCATACGCAATGCTCTGTCCTCTAGCACCCGAAACCATCCGGCCAACCAGTTGAGCTTTAACAGTTGAGGTGCAGAGAGGTCTTTCTCAAAGGTGCGCATCAATAGCACTCTCACGTCGGATGCCCGGTTGAGTCGTCAATGCCTCAAAGGTTCAGAGGAGCAGTGTCAGTGGCCTGGACGAGGTTCTCGAGACGAATGTAAAGATGATTGGGCACTCTGTGACGTTAGGATCAGAGGTTTGCTGATTGTTCTGGGTTTGGACTGGGTCGCTCACCACCAATATCCCAGACTCATATGACGATGATGACGGGGTACTTTGAGTTCATAGGTTGAGTCCTACCGGAGGGCTGTTCCTAGTTAAGCCCTGCCCGTGACTCGGTGAGACTGATAGCGATTGTTACATTCAATCCTCGGGAGTCATCGGCGATGGCAAGCTGACCGTCCGTCGTACTATTCCTGAATTCACCTCAACACCAGCCTCTAGTACGTTTCGAACGGTAATAAGCGTTCTTAACTGCAGGAGCTTCCCCCCATGAGCGACTACCCTACTCCCCCGTTTCCCTCTCAGCCGCAAAGCGTGCCAGGCTCACAACGCAAGATGGAGCCGTATCCAGACTGCGGTGAGCAGACCTACCGCGGCAACAACCGGCTCGAAGGCAAAATCGCTCTGATCACCGGCGCCGACAGCGGCATCGGGCGCGCAGTGGCCATTGCCTACGCCCGCGAGGGCGCCGACGTTGCGATTTCCTACCTGAATGAGCACGAAGATGCGCAGGAAACGGCGCGTTGGGTGGAAGCTGCTGGCCGGCAGTGCCTGCTGCTACCGGGTGACCTGGCGCAAAAGCAGCACTGCTACGACATCGTCGACAAGACTGTGGCGCAGTTCGGGCGCATCGATATTCTGGTCAACAACGCCGCGTTCCAGATGGCCCATGAAAGCCTGGCCGAAATTGACGACGATGAATGGGTGAAAACCTTCGATACCAACATCACCGCCATTTTCAGGATTTGCCAACGCGCGTTGCCGTCGATGCCCAAAGGCGGGTCGATCATCAACACCAGCTCGGTCAACTCTGACGACCCATCACCCAGCCTGTTGGCGTATGCCGCCACCAAAGGCGCCATTGCCAATTTCACCGCCGGCCTCGCCCAACTGCTGGGTAAGCAAGGCATACGGGTGAACAGCGTGGCCCCCGGCCCGATCTGGACACCGCTGATACCTGCCACCATGCCGGATGAAGCCGTGAAGAACTTCGGTTCGAGCTACCCAATGGGGCGACCAGGGCAACCGGTGGAGGTCGCGCCGATTTATGTCTTGCTGGGTTCTGATGAGGCCAGCTACATCTCGGGTTCACGCTACGGGATAACCGGCGGCAAACCCATCCTCTGATGAAAGCACTGAGGCCAGCTGTTGCTGGCCTCAGTGCTTCTTCTCCCCTTCATTACGCGCTGTTTTCTGTGCGGTTGAGTCATGATCGGTGCCTGATGAGCCATCCGGTCGATGAGCATCGTTGTCGCGTTCTTCTTCACCCTGGGATTTTGACGGGGCCTTTGGCCTATGCCCGGTGTCGGTGTGCTTTTTCATGGCTACCCTATCCTTATCTCTGTCATTCAAATAACACTTCGGAGCCCAGCTCCGTGCTACCTAAATTGAGGCTGAGGCGGGGAATGAAGTTCAAGTCAAGAACCCAAGCGAACCTACGCTGAACCGGTGAACCATTTACATAGCTGACACGTCCACCACAAAAGAACAACGAGTCGACATCAAAATGGCAAGTGATCCCGTACTGGCCGTGCTTGGATACCTCAAAGACCACCATCTGGTACTTACCACTGCCGAGTCCTGCACAGCAGGCTGCATGGTCGCTCTGCTAGCGGCATTCCCAGGTACAGGCGAGGTGCTCGAAAGCGGCTACGTAGTGTATTCCCCCTCCGCCAAGAAGCGTCTGCTAGGTGTAAGCGCGGAGACCATCGAACGATACGGGCTGACTAGCGAACCAGTCGCCTGGGAGATGGCTCTAGGGGCTTTGAAGGACAGCGATGCCAATGTCGTTATTGCAACTACCGGTGTAGCCGGGCCTAGCCCAGCATCTGGAGTTCTACCCGGCACGCTGTGCTTTGCGTGGGCATTTGCCGGGGAACCAATTGCCGTATTTACCGGTACCCAGCGTTTTTTTGGAGAGCGAGCGCAGGTCATGCATGACGGGGCTGTCTACGGACTGACCCGCCTGATCCATTATCACGAGCGCTGGCTTCGTGGGGAGCGCGCCTGAGGTTTAGGGCTATGGCGGATGATGAACTGGTGTCGAGACAGCAGCCTGTCCAGGAAGACATGACCATGCAGCAGCGCGTCTGGCGCTTCGAACGCGTGGGTTGGTACCTGTTGGTCGTCATTGTCTTACTTGGATTGGCCGGCGTATTCGGTAATGGCCCACTCAGCAATGCTCAGGTCACGAGCGCTGATGGCCGTCTGCATGTTGAGTATCAACGCCTCAGCCGCAGTGGCACAACTGACAGCTTGCGCATCACGGTACGCGGCAGCGCCCGAGAACCCATCATGGTGCAGCTCGATGGTTCACTACTGCGCGAAGCCAGCATCGAAACTATACAACCTCAACCACAAGCCTCGCTCTCACAGGGCAAGGCCATCTTGCTGCAACTGGGAACCAGCGAGGATGGCATTGCCACGCTCTATCTGACCTTACGCAGCGAGTATGTTGGAACACTGGAATGCGCGGTGCGCGCAGGCCCATCCAGTGCAGTCCGCTTCTCTACCTTCCTATTCCCTTAGGAGCGAGCAATGGATTCAATCCTTCGCGCAGCCGGCATGTACATCGCCCTCATGCTGTTGTTTCGCGTTGCAGGCAGACGTTCCTTAGCTGACTTGACGACCTTTGATTTTGTGCTGCTGTTAATCATCGGCGAAGCGACCCAACAGGCTTTGCTGGGCGATGATTTTTCCTTCACCAATGCCATGTTGGTCATCGCGACGCTGATCGTCCTGGATGTCGGACTGTCGCTCGCGAAACTCAATTCCAAGCCTTTGGCGCGACTGCTGGACGGCCACGCTACGCTGGTCGTTGAGCATGGCCGTTTTCTGCACCACCGTATGCACCGAGCGCGACTCACTGAAGACGATATTCTTGAATCTGCACGCGATAGCCAGGGAATCGAAAAAGTGGAGCAGATCAAATTTGCCATTGTCGAGCGCAACGGCAAGATCTCGATCATTCCCAACGAGTGACATTCTCTAGGAGCCTCGGGCAGGCCACGGGGCCCCGCCTATTTAACTAAGGAGAATGGCGTGGTGAGGCTCAATTATTGGAGTAGGCATCAGACTCCGCTGGGTGGTCAGCCATCTCACATTTTACTGGTGTCGAAGATCTGCCCCTGATCCATCATCGCCAAAATGAGTGATTGGGAGATGCGATAGCCTCCGCACTCCGAACGATGCCGCTCTTCCCACCCCGTCGCACATTCCACGGAGTGCGCATGCCCTGCGCAAATCAGACAAGTCATAAAACCCTCTGTTGGTCTTGTTGGTTGGGAGGATTGGAGCCGAGAAAAAGATGCACCTACCGTCGACTGAGAGTTCAGCGGCAACTCGAAATTCCGATTGTTAAATCATCTGAGAAAAGACTTCCAGCTGAAAGTCGGAGCGAACCATCAGCTCGACAAGCCTGTCCCAACTGGACACTCCAGCAGGGTAACGTCTCGTGGAAAACCAATTCGCCGATGGCATGCAGCACGCTGAACCCCAACGCGACGACGGCGGATGGTTGCTGCTGGAGCAATACGGGGCTCTGGGTGATGGGCGCTCGGTGGCGTTGATAGGCTTGGACGGCTCTATTGATTGGTGGTGCGTTCCGCAGATGGACTCTCCACCATTGTTCGACCGGTTGTTGGCACCTCACTCAGGTGGGTTCTTTTCCATCACCCCTCGCGAAAAGTATCGTGCTGAACGTCGTTATCTCCCAGGCAGCAACGTACTAGAGACGTGCTTTGTCACTTCAAGCGGGAAAGCGCGAGTGACCGAATCGCTCAACAGTGGCCCAGCTGGTCGTTTACCTTGGGCTGAACTCGCGAGGCGTATAGAGGGGATGGACGGTTTTGTCGATTTCGACATCGCCATTGATTTCGGTACACAGGCCGATACCGTAAGCCCTTATCTGACGCCGAATGACAACGGCTGCGTGTTTCATGCCGGTCGCATCCTAGGAATGTTTATGCACGACGCCCAGTTGCGGATTGATCGCAAGGATGACATGGGCGTCCGGGCATTCATCAGGGTAGGCCGGGGGCAAGGGACTGTTTTGGCGATTGTGGCTGGGCGAGATGAGCCACTGGTGCTCCCACCACTGGAGCTCATCGACGAGCGTATTGACGGTTCGCATCGAGAGTGGTGCCAATGGTCGAAGAGCCTCATCTATGACGGCCCACTCAAACCACTGGTTGTGCGCAATGCACTCGCTCTAAAGCTTCTTTTATCCTCACCGAGCGGCGCGATCATGGCTGCAGGCACCTCGTCGCTGCCCGAGCGGATAGGTGGTACAAAGAACTTCGACTACCGCTTCGCCTGGATCCGGGACGCTGGATATACCATCGAGGCATTCCTGGCTATCGGTGCACAGCCAGAAGCCAAGGCAGCTTTCACCTGGCTTTTGAATCGACTGGGCGAGCATGGCCCAAGGGTGTTTTATACGCTGGATGGGGCGCTCGGTGATTGCACGCGCAGGGTTAACCTCCCTGGCTACAAGAATTCACCTCCAGTAGTGGGAAACGACGCGCGTGACCAACTCCAACATGGTGTCTTCGGCGACATTTTCGAGACCGCTCGCTGTTTCATCGACAGCGGCAATATCCTCGACTCCCCCAGCGCAATGCTCCTGGCGGGTCTTGCTGATCAATGCGCCGATTGCTGGAGGCAGGCTGACGCAGGGATATGGGAATTGCAGGAGACGCGTCACTACACGATGTCCAAGATCAGTTGCTGGCAGGCTTTGAGTCGCGCCATCGAACTTGCTGATGGTGGTCACCTCCCGACCACATGCCGAGAACGGTGGGATCGAGAACGGCAACGCATCCAGGCATGGATCGAGCAACACTGTTGGAGTGAACGACGTCAGGCCTACGTTTTTTATCCTGGGACAGATCGACTCGATGCGTCAGTAGCACTTGCCGTGCGCATAGGCTATCCCTCACCAAAACGTCTGCGTAGTACCTTGGAAGCTGTCCAGGCCGAGCTCGGCGCGGGGGCTTTCCACTACCGATATAGCCAAGCCTATGAGGAAGAAGGCTGCTTCCTGGCTTGTACATTCTGGATCATTGAAGCTTGGGCGCTTCTCGGGGAGTGCGAGCGGGGCGAGTCAGCGTATCACGCTGCCGTGAAAGGCCTGGAACATGGCGTGGGGATCTACTCAGAAATGATCGATCCTAGTACAGGAAACTTCCTCGGAAACCTGCCGCAAGGGCTTACGCATCTTGCTGCGATGCGCGCCGCCCTGGCAATCAGCGGTTACGGCCCAGAGCGTTAAATGGGCCGGCTCACCTGCCCTATCGTGTGCGGAACCCAGTCCTTTAGGGTGAACTCCAAATCCAAAGGGATCCGGATTACTCACAAGCGGCTTGACCGACGGAAAATGGCTCTAGGTTTATGGAAATGGTCTGGAATGGTTTGATGGAAAGTTGGGTTGAGCTGCTGGAATGGCCAGCGATGGCGGTCACAGTGCTGGCAGCCTGGTGTATTGGATCGCATCGCCCTGGGCGGCGCAAAGTGGGCTTCTGTTGCTTTATCGCAAGCAACATTTTATGGACGGTCTGGGGATGGCATGCACAAGCGTGGGCATTGATTGTGCTTCAGGTAGTGCTGTGTCTTATGAACCTCAGGGGTTGGAGGAAGAACACAGCAGCCGAGCTGCGGTCATGACCGGCTTGAAACAGGTAGTCTAAGGGTCGATCAGATACTCGACGAGCGTCGCGGCGCAGGCGGATATCCCCTGCGAATGGATCAACTCGAACCCATGCGTGTTTTCAGTTGGAATGGCAATGCAGCCCGCACGCGCGCAGACTCCTGCGCTCATTACGGCACTGGCATCCGAGGCGAAGTCCAACAGTAAAGCTGCCTGAGGTTCGTAACCGGCCCGCCGGGAAGCATCAAGCAAGCCGTGGATCACCGTCCGGCTGTAGTAGCCCTTCTGATCGCCGGTATTGATAATCGGGTCTGCGCATAGCCGCGTGTCGTACTCAGTTAGTACGGGCCCTACTTCAACCGCGATGGTGGTATCCCCCGGTAGCGTGCGGGCTGCATACATTGCACCAGCGTTGGACTCCTCCTCGAGTGTGGTCAACACCACCCAGACATCCTGCTTGAGCAAATGCCGACGCTTGCTGAGCAAGGCAGCGGAATGAATCACGGCGGTGACAGGCGCTCGATCATCAAGGAAATGCGCGGCAATGCAGTCGTTGACGATGAATGGCCTGCGCCAGTGCTGACTCAGCACCACGCGCGACCCTGGTCGAATACCCGCTTCTTCCAACGCGACTTTGGTTAGACGAGTAACCACATGAACATCATTCCAGTGAACGTCGCCAGCCAATACGTCCCGGCCTGTGGGGGTGCTGCCACTGTTGTGCATCGAGCCGTAAGAGAGAACGCCCGGAAGTGTCGTTCGGTCGCCCAGCATGTCGACTGGGCAAGCGCCAAAGCAGATCGGCTGAGCTCCACCAAGCGCGACAACCTTAAGCGTCCCGTCAGCCTCGACCGTTTTTACGATCATGGCGATCTCATCCAGGTGCGCCATAACCCTGATCGCCTTGCCAGGATCACTGTCATGCGCAGCCTTGATCAGGCCTATGACGTTCCCCGCCCTGTCGACTTTCAAGTCATCACAGAATGCAGTGAGCTCTCGCAGACAAATCGAACGTACCTCATCTTCCTGACCACCTGGGCCACGCGCCATCAAGAGCTCTGTCAACAGCGGCTCGACTTCCATGACTACCCTCCAAAGCAAAGTCGTAGCGGTTGACCCTGCTTGCGCCGCTGCTGTTCAAAGTGATCGTGCCCACCTTTCGCTGCATCCGCCAAATGTAAAAAATGATTTCTGATCACGCGGGCGGTCAACTGAGTAAGCGCAACGTATCAGAGGGAGAGCATCATGAAATTCGCGCAATTCTGCCAACGGCTGTCAGACCACGCAGGCAGGCCAAGCACCTTTCTCATCGCCATCGTACTAATCACGATGTGGGCAGCCTCCGGGCCTTGGTTTCATTACAACGATACGTGGCAGCTCATTATCAACACTTCTACCACGATCATCACATTCCTGATGGTCTTCCTAATTCAGAACACTCAAAACCGGGACAACGACATCATCCATCTCAAGCTGGACGAGCTGATCCGGGCGACAAAGTCTGCCGAGCGTTCCGTCCTTGACCTCGAAGCGCTGGACAACAAGCAGTTGCATGCGCTGCGAAAGGAGTACCGGGCGATGGGCGAGAAATGTGATCAGGAAGTACCTAGGGCCGACGCCGATCCCGCTCAAGCCCCCAGCGAAGACGCTATAAAATGAGGTGAAATTTCTTTCAGATAGTGCGAGTGAATTTTCCCGGCGAAAGCGATGTCGGAATGATATCGCGCGTCGCCATGCCGTTGCGGCGGTTCAAGGATGGATGGCTTTATTCACGTGCGCTTGGATAAGAGTACCCTGATGATTGAGCCAAAACTCCCCGATATGCCTCCCTCTGTTCTTCTGGTGGAGGATGAACCCGCCCTCCGAGAAATGATCACGATGCTGCTGGAAGATCTAGGCGCAGCCGTGACTGCGCTGGCGACTGCCGATGAAGGCATTGCGATGCTGGGACTGCAACCATGGTCACTGGTGATTACCGATGTCCGGACTCCGGGAGTCTCGACAGGATTGAACCTGGCTTGGATCGCACGTAAGGAACTGCCAGACACCGACGTCATCGTATCCAGCGGCTATCATCCTGAAATGAGTGAGGCACTACCTCAAGGCATCCACTTCCTCCAAAAACCCTGGCCGCTAGAACGTTTCATAGAGTGCGTGAAGCCTTATCTCATGCAGGATGTTGATCAACGTCCTGCTGCGTAATACCGGGCTTGCGAACCAAGGCCTTGGCGATTGTCGCAGTCAGCTCTTCGACCGACCATGGTTTGAATAAGAATTCATTGGATAGACCTTCACCTAAGCTCTCCAACTGGAAACCAGAAGTCAGAATAGTGGGAATGTCGGGCCACTTTTCCCCCACCATCTGCAGGAACTCCACTCCCTTGAGTGTGCCAGGCACACCGTGGTCGGCGATTATCAACGAACAGTTGCCGTGGTTTTCAAGAAGATGGATGAGGGCATCCTCCGCATTACCAAAACCACACGCATGAGCACCGAGCTCAATCAGGATGTCTACGAGCAGCGTTCTGAGTGTTACATCGTCTTCAACGACCAGCACTGTGTGTCCGCGTAGCGATAGTCCTTTGGCCTCGAGCTTCATGGAACCTCCCGTCCTGAGATCTTCCAGTGTTCCATGCTAAAGGCATCGGGTCGATGAAGGCATATGGCCATCCGCACACAATCAGGAGCATACGCCGCTCGAAACGCACCTCCGCACTGCGGAAACGCCGTAGTGCTCTGCCGTTGGGTCTGTTCACCTTGAGGATAGTATCGGCCGGGCTCCCCCTGGAGGTGGCAGTTGATTGCGTAAAGTTCCAACGCTGGCATGCACTTAGGCTCGCACTGATAGCCTAGGGCGGCGGTCTCAGTCGTGCCCTTCCAAGAGTCCTTACAGCCTCTCGTTATCGAGCAGTGCGGCAGCTTCACGCATGAAAATCTCCAAAGTTTTAATGCCAATTCCCTCAAAACTTAAAAGCCAGCGTTGGAATGTGGGCAGGTCAATGAGACCCTGGCGTAAAAAGCTGAGCTGAGCATCCAAATCACTGGACAGCCCCATCCCCAACGCATGCAGTCGTCTCGCAGTGGACTGGTCATATCTGGCATAACCCGCTTGGCCAAGCCATACGACCAGCTGTTGGTGAGAGCATCGGGCGAGCTTGGCGGGGGTGTCCAGGCCATGCCGATCAACCAAGCTCCGATAGGTCTCCACCGCGACAGTTGAGCGAATCCTTTTACCGATGAGAAAGCTTGCGAGCAGCCACTCGTACAAACCGTGACTGCTCGTGTCGCTGAGCTCAATTCCAAGGTCACTAGCGGTGACTGGGATCACCCCTTTGAACGCCTCGGATCAGCAGAACGCGGGTAGGTGCGTTCTTCTTCGATGGTGCCATCCGCCTTGTGGATCTTTACCGATACTGTTGTGCCGTTAAAGAAGTCGGACAGTGAGCTAACCAGTTCTTGCTTGGTGGCGGCACGCTTCGAAGCACGTTCAGCGCCGGCTTTTTTGAGTTCCCAGCCATCGGCGGTTGGGCTCAGGTGATAGGTATCCATGCGTAGCTCCTCGGATCTAGATCGACTCTGCGTCGTCTTGAATGTCTTCCTCCGCCTCTGCTGCGTCCGTAGCATCGGCATCATTCAAAGGCGGCGACGTGGGCTTTTCCGGGTCGTTGATAAATGGGACATCGCTTGGCCCTTTTTCTTCCGGGCCCTCAGTCATAGGTTGCATAGCTACCTCCAGTTTGATCTCCCTGGCGCTACGCGCCACCTGCCCCTTCCGAAAACTTCTTAAAATCAACAGGGGTAGGTATGAACTCCGGCCCCTGCCCCGCTAACCTCCATCTCACTTCGGAAATGCCATAGCGCTCGGCCAAAGGCCGGCTCACCAGCTTGACATTGTGCTGACCAAACCTCGGAATAATGCCGACACCAGCATCGCAGCTCGCCCAGTGCCAAGCAGTAGCGTTATCCATCTTCTCGAGACGGATGATGAATGTCCGGTGATCGCCGTGCAGTTCATACTCGATCACGTACAGTTGTAGTGCTGACACAAGAATCCCTCCCTATAGGTCATGCCCTATGGAGGTGTCGAATACGAGAAAAATTCAGTTGAGAAACCGGAATGGCTCTGTGCTGCCCTATCTGTCAAATCTCATCGATGGCAGGCTCATCACGCTCAATCAATTCAGAGCGTCGCATTTTCCGCGAAGCGGCTGAGTAAGCGGTGCGCGCAGCCGTGAGGATGGAAGCCCCGCAGGGCCGAGACTAAGTAAACCTAGGCTCGGTTCACGACAGCCGTGCCGTACGTCACGCACTACTCCCTTCAATCTTCCCGGGCCCGGCGACTGCCCCACTTCCAAAAATTTGGATAAATTATTCCTCAGCGATAATTATTGCCGAGCCATAATTTGTCCTAAACGGGAGCGGCTTAACTGTTAGCTACGCTTATCATCACCATCTCGAGTAGCTCCTGTGACCCGACCGTAAGCCTCATCACCTAAAATCGCATCACCTTGCTCATCGAACATTGCAGCGAGCCATCGCGCCCGCTTCATCTCGGCCACTTGAGAAAAGAAGCAGGTTTCGCAAAGATGAAGTTCATACGTTTCGCCGCAATGCACTGCCCCCCTGCCCCAAGACGCATGCATAGTTCCGTACTGAAGCTCACCGTCACCATTTCGTGTGGACATCCCGCATACATCGCATACCACATCGATGATCCCATCGAGCTGACCTGCTTGTGTGACCTTCATTCAGCACCTCCTCCACCTTTCAACGCATGCGGCATCGTCTTGGTCTCGACCTAGCGGGACTCCACAGTTCAGTGCTCAGGTTTGAATACCTCTCGAGAAGCCAGCCCCTGCCGGGGCACTAACAGGCGATTGAGTGTACGCATGATAAAATCGCTCCAGATTTGTCTACTGGAGATCTTGCTTGAACACGCCAGCAGTCTTGGGTTACTACGAAACCTTGCTCCACGCTCCAACGTTTTCTAACGACTTGGCAGGCCAAAGCCAGGCTCGCCGATGGAAAATTCTTGTTGATGATGTTCAAAACAGCGCAACGGAATCTGACCTCCGAGAGGCAAGGAACAAAATCGAGGGCTATATCCTAGGTTTGGTGGACGCGGGCAGCCTTAGCCAGGACGGCGAGCGCGATTACAAGATTCTCGGAAGCATTCACCGTCGCCAGAATTTTCTGAGAAATCTTCTCTCTACTTTGTGATGCAGCAGCATCTGTAATTCGACCTATCGCTTCTCCGGCTGCAGGCCGGCTGGATTGAGTCCGTCGCATAGGCGTCACTTCAATGCTTGAATCCTGTTTGATCCGTTGCGTCGACGCCTGCCCAATCACAAATCACATATGTACTACTCAGCGTCTGCGCAACAAGGTACCCCTCGACAGTGTGAGACGACATGATGATAGAGCTACGAATCCTGGCTCCATCATCGAAGCGTCTACAGCTGTCTTTAAAAACGAACCCCTCAATGTAGAACTCCCCTGCACCGAACGCAGCTGCCGACAGATATGCCGTGATCGGGAATCCAAAATTCAGCTCCATCGCCTTCAATACGGTGCGCGGTATTGTGACCGCTGGATCATCAACCGCATCACGCGTCGAAAGGGGAGCTCGCTTCTTTATCATCAGGAACCTCGGTAAGCGTGATTGAGTCCGATCGCCACAGCGCACAGGATGGTGAGCACCCTGTAGCGGGTGAAAATTCCTACTCGGTGGGATTGAGTTCAGCTGAACAGCTTCGCCAGCTTTAATCGCAGTTCTTCTTGCGTTGTCGGACTTCCCAGCCCTTGATTAGGGTCACAACGAACCAAACGAGTGTCACCGTCGGGCCAACTGAAATCTGGATCGTCATCTATCGCGACCCACCGAGTAATTCCAGCTCGTGCTACAGCACCGCAAATTTGCTCATAGCGAGTAAAAAGGTCATACCCTTCTCTCGCCGTAGCGCGCATTCGAGAATGCCAAGTCGCGGATACTGTTCGATTTCGCAACCCTTCAGGCAAGGCCGCACGCGCTCTCTGATAGCCGAGCATTCGAACCCAAGACGTAGATAGGGAAATACGAACTCTTGGAAAGTCATCCAAAATGCCCAGCAGCACTTCTGCATGCATCATCAACTCTCCGGCTGCCCGCAGCGCGATACCGTGCTTGGTACGGAATGCAGCATCAGGATGCAGTACGCCGTCGAAATCTAGAAACAGAACGGCGTCGCCTGGATTAATCAACCGTGGTCGAACTGAGCTAATCATGACGCACTCCCAACCGAACCCAGCATCTCGTCTTGCACCGTCCACGGCACCGTATATTTCGCCATTTCACGCGAGCGTGCGCAGCGTGCCTGCTGTATAACCCTAGCGGTTAGCCGAGCAAACCCACTACAACCAACTTTACCCAAGCTAGAGAAGGACTTTGAAGCCCTCTTCCTCTACCGTATCAATCTTACCCCCAGCCGGCGACGTGTAAACCACGCCTTCACCTACTTTATGCATGATGACTTTACCGCCCTCTTGCCCACGCCCCACGATCAAACTCAAAACCTTATTAAGAGCCCATCCCCCACTACCGTTCATCCAGCCAGGACTTTGCAACAAAACCTCCGCCACTTCAAAATTATCACTCTGATTTTCAAGAACGCTTTCCAGCTCATCCACATCACTTAGGAAATATTGCCGGGAAACCTTTTTCCCGTCCTGCACTTCATTCACGACTATTTGATACAAGTGATAGAAGCTTTGCCACTCCACAATCCTCATGCATGTGTGGCCTTCACCTAACAACGCAGATGCATTTGAGCTCCATGATTCATGAGTAACGAACATATTCTCTATCCTTCCGGTTATCTACTCGCACACAAAAACCTTAGTCCAAAGCAGTTACTACGCGATGAATGCAACGCGCCACTCTGACTGGTGTGTCCAGACTGTAACGTGATCGCTACCGCCAGGAGTCAGTGCATCAACTTCTCCGCATCCAACTTTTGTCAATTTATGGCATATATTTAAGCCAACTAGATTCAGGGTGCAGAGCTACCTCGCAAGATTTCTGCGGGTACGGGATAGTCACTGTCGACTCTTAACGGGTAGTATATGGCGTGTTATGGGTCAGCGCAATGTGGCTTCATCATGCCTTTTACGGATGATGAACATGTCTCTCAACGAGGCCCTTGCGGCAGTTGTCAGAGCCTTGCGACAAAACAGGAAAATGACGCAGGACGATCTGACAATGATCGGGCGAAGAGGGAGAAATCGCATCGAGCGTGGAAAGACTAACGTGACGATGGAGACTCTATCCCACGTTGCCTCCATGCTCGAAGTAGATGCCGCTCTGTTACTCCTGCTGGCCCACTCTGCTCACTCTGGCGAACCTGTTGACATAGCGCTCAGGCGCATTTCGTCGAAGCTCGACACTCTCAAACAGGACGGGGCCATCGAGGCAATCATCACACAGCCCGCCAGACGCACTGGTCGACCAGCTACCCCCGACGTTCAGAAAGCACTCGTGCGCGCGCCTCTTTTGAAGGAGGCCGGCATGTCGAACTCTGAAATTGCCAGAGAGTTAGGCGTGTCGAAGTCCACTGTGCAGCGCTACCTAACGAAGCCTTCGAGCTGAACGAAAAAGCTAGCATCCAAAGCATCTTCCACCAGGCATACACTACCCAATCCTCCAGAAACCTCGCTAGCGTGCAGCTGTAGCACGCTAAAACTAGGCTGCTGTCTGAAAAAAGCTCAGCAAATCAGATTTCGACCTACTGGAAATAGTAGGCATTTAAGAGTAGGCCTACTATATCTGCAGCCTAATATTGCTGCGGGTTTCAGCAGAAATAGTAGGGTCGGTGGGGTGATTGAGCGATGTCGGCATTTTCGCTGCGGTCGCCCAGTGACGCCGCCCAGGCAACCTTCTGGGTGATCTCCGGGCGATAGACGCGCCACAGGTGGTCCAGCTCTTTCTTCAGCGCCTCATGGCCTTCCGTGGTGATGATGTTGGTACTCAACAGCGCACTCCTCAGCGGCGGGTAATCAGGCCTTGGCGCGCAATGCGGGTGAGGTGGCCAATGACTTCGGCGGCCTCGTCCGGCGCCGGGGCCTGGATAACGGCCAGGTCGAAACGGTCATTGCCGTATTGCGCCAGGTGGCAGCCGATATCGACGAACTGGATCAGGAAGGCGCGCGCCTGGCCCTTGCGACGGGACAGGCCTTCGAGGTGACGCAAAAGGGTGGGCTGATGCTGGCCGCCGAGCAGAATGCGCGGTGTGCGGGCCGCCTGGCTGGCAGGCAAAGGGCTCAAACAGACACTGGTACGTGGACAACTCATGGAGCTTCTCTCCGCCTCGCGAATCCCGCTGGGCAGCGGTGGGAGGCGTCACCGAACCAGCGCTTTAGCGGTATTTCGGATGGCCCGGAGGGGGGCTTTCCTGCGCCCCGCAAGTAGCTGTTTAAATCGGCGCAGGCGGTATGCTAGAGCGATGAGCTACAAGTTGCAAGCTAGAAGCCACAAGCAAAAGCAGGCCGAGTACTGGCCCGCTCTTGCTTGCGGCTTGCAGCTCACTGCTTGCAGCTGATTACCGGGCGATCAGGCGGTCCAGCGAAAAGCGGCCAGCGCCTTCGATCATGACGGCAAGCGTGCCGGCCAGCAGCGCCAGGGCGAACTCGTAGCCGTTGTTCGACATGAACAGGCCGTTACCGATGTGCACGGAGAGGATCGCCACCACCAGTGTTACGCTAAGCGCCAGGGCCGCCGGGCGAGCCAGCAAGCCAACCACCAGTGCCAGGCCGCCGAAGAATTCGGCGCTACCGGACAACAGGGCCATCAGGTAGCCCGGGGCCAGGCCGATGCTTTCCATCCACTGGCCGGTACCTTCCAGGCCGTAACCGCCAAACAGGCCGAACAGTTTTTGCGCGCCGTGCGCCATGAAGATGATGCCGACCAGGATGCGGATAACGCTGAGACCGGCGCCGGCGCGGGTGGAGAACAGGGCGTTGAGGGTAGTGTTGTTCATGTCGAAGCGTCCTTGAAGCGAAGAAGTTGTGTTGGGATGGGCGCCATCATAATCAATTTGATAGATATGAAAATCGCAAAAAACCCAACATAACAATCGATAGAATCGATTCATCATCGCTTTGCCACACGCTCCAGCGCAGCCCGCTCGCGGTTGAACGCCAAAAAGTACTTGTTGACACTGTTGACGAAGTTGACCGGCCCCATGCCCACCTGCTCCATGGCGATGCGTTCGGTCTGGAAGAACCACTGGTCCCCGTTGAGGCCGCGCCGCCGGGCTTCGGAGCGCATCGCCTGGACGCGTTCGGGGCCGAGGTTGTAGGCCGCCAGCGTAAAGGCCATGCGCTCACGCTCGTTGATCTTGGCGCTGGCGAAGAACTTGCGCCGGATCAGCGCCAGGTAGCGGGCGCTGGCCTGCACATTGCCATCCACCGTGGCGGTGTTGCTCACTCCCACGCGCTGGGCGGCCGAAGGGGTAATCTGCATCAGACCATGGGCGCCTCCCGTGCCGCGTGCAGCCGGGTTGAGCGTCGACTCCTTGAAGGCCAGGGCGGCCAGGTTGAGCCAGTCGATCTGCTGCGCCTGGCCATGCTTCTGCAGCACCGCCCGCACCGAGGCAAGGCGCTGGCGGTCTTTGCTGGCCAACGGGTTGTGCACCCGGTACTGGCGCCGGTAGATACGCTCGAAGGCTGCATCCTGGTTGTCTGGTGCGCGGTAACCTTGCAGGAAGTGATCGACCGTGGCCAACAATTGCGGCGCATCACGCCCCACATACCAGCGCATGGCTTGCGGCGCCCCCAGGCGCACCCGGCTGTCCAGGCGCAGGCGCGGCATGACCCGCGCCCAGCGCCGGGCAATGGGCTGCTCGACCACGGTCAGGTGGTAGATGCCAGCCTGCACCATCTCCAGTACATCCTCCACCGCCAGCGTCGAGTCGACCCACTCCACCTTGATCGGCGGACGCTTGCGCAGTGCCAGTTGCTGGTTAGCCTGCTGGATCAGCGGCCCGGCAGCACTAGCGCTGGTCAAGGCCACCGTACGCCCGGACAGCTGCTCGACCTTGCTGAAGCTTCGCTCGCCTTTGCGCCCGACCAGCATCAACGGCACCTGGTCGAGTATCGGCGCACTGCTGCTCACGCCGCGCACCGCGCTGGGGTCAAGCAGCTCGCCCGGCGCAGCCAGGTCGCCCTCGCCGCGGGCCAGAGCGCCAAGCAACTGCTCCTTGGCTCGCGGTATGAGCTTTAGCTGGATCCGCTGGTCATCGGCGGCACGCGCATTGAGATAATGCTCCAGCGCCCGCAGGCGGTAATACTCGATGCCAACCGGCTCGCCCTTGACCTCGCCAGAGCTGTTGCGGCTCTGGTTGACCAGCACCCGCAGCACTTTGCTGGTACGAATCTGCTGCAGGTCACGCACCTTGGCTGGCGGTATGTTCTGCTGCGGCCCCGGCGCGCGCGCCTGTGCCGGGCCGGTCAGGGTCAGCCCGAGCGTCAGCAGGAAAACAAGCCAGCATCGCAGCATGCAAAACGTGTCCGTGGTGGTTGGGCGGCATCCATGGACTGCACCGCCAAGTGAGAAATGACGATAAAAGACCACGGCAACAGCATGAAGTTCTTGGTTTTTCAGAAAAAACGCGGATTTTGCTATGCTGGCCGCCCCGCGGCACGAGATAGCACCATGCAACTGATCGATATCGGCGTCAACCTGACCAACAGCAGTTTCCACGACCAACAGGCAGCAATCGTTGAGCGCGCCCTTGAGGCCGGGGTGACACAAATGGTGCTGACAGGCACCAGCCTGGCAGTCAGCGAACAGGCGCTGGAGCTGTGCCAGCAGTTGGACGCCAGCGGTGCGCACCTGTTCGCCACTGCAGGCGTGCACCCCCACGATGCCAAGGCCTGGGATGCTGGCAGCGAGCGGCAGTTGCGCCAGCTTTTGAATGAACCACGCGTGCGCGCCGTGGGCGAATGCGGCCTGGATTTCAACCGTGACTTCTCCCCTCGCCTACTCCAGGAACAAGCCCTGGAAGCCCAGTTGGCGCTGGCCGCAGAGCTGCGCCTGCCAGTGTTCCTGCACGAGCGGGACGCCAGCGAGCGCTTGCTGGCGATCCTCAAGCATTACCGCGACCATCTTACCGGCGCTGTGGTGCACTGCTTTACCGGCGAGCGCGAGGCACTGTTCGCCTACCTGGACATGGACCTGCACATCGGCATCACCGGCTGGATCTGCGACGAGCGCCGCGGCACCCACCTGCACCCGCTGGTGGGCAACATTGCCGAAGGGCGGCTGATGCTGGAGAGCGATGCCCCGTACCTGCTGCCACGCAGCCTGCGACCCAAGCCGAAGAACGGGCGCAACGAGCCGGCGTTTCTGCCGGAAGTGCTGCGCGAAGTGGCGCTGCATCGGGGCGAATCGGCCGAGCACACGGCGGCGCATACCACCGCGACGGCGCGGGCGTTCTTCCAGCTCCCTTGAGCCCTGCGCGCTAGCTGTTGATGTGGGTCAACATCTCGCTGAGTGGGTGCAGGCACAATGATGGCACCTTGCCAATATTGTTCCCGCTCAACTCAGAGAAGACCTGCCCATGGGTGCCTGGCTTAGCAATGTTTCCCTGAAGTACAAATTCTGGGCCGTCAATGCGGTGGCCTTTGTCACGACCCTGCTGCTGGTGCTCTATGCCGTGCACCTGGAGCAACGCGCCCGCGCCGAAGCGGCGCAGGCGCAGGCGGCAGCGCAAGCCCAGCTGCTGGCTGCCTGGCCTGCCGGGCAAGCATTGCCGCGCCCGGACAACGTCATCAGCTGGTCGGCCGGGCAAACGCCGGCTTTCGCCGGTGAAGCGCTCGATAGCCTGCGCAACGCCCAGGGCTGGGTGGAGCTACCAAGCGCCTGGATCCTCGGCGAAAACCCGCTGCGCGGGGCGCAGGTAGTGCGCCACGGCGACCAACAGGTGGCCGTGCTCGCCCAGTCGCCAAGCCTGCGCCAGGTATTCTTCGAGCGCTTCAGCAATTACGCGGTATGCGTGCTGATCCTGATGCTGGCCATGCTCGGCGCTTCGCAATTGCTGATCCGCTTCCTGCTCAGCCAGCTCAATACCCTGAAGGATGTGATGCTGCACGTGGAAAGGACCGGCGACCTGGCGGCCCGTGTGCCGCTGGCTTGCGGCGACGAGGTCGGCCAGATGGCCGGGGCCTTCAATGCCATGCAGGCCACCTACCACCGCGTGGTCAGCACCGTCGCCCACACCGCTGCACAGTTGGACTCGGGCGCCGCACGCCTAGCTGCCAGCATGAACAACGTACGCACCGGCATGCTCGGCCAGCAGAGCGAGACTGACCAGGCCGCCACCGCCATCAACGAAATGTCGGCGACGGTGCACCACATTGCCCAGCATGCCGGTGCCACCCGTGACCTGTCACAAACCGCCGACACCTTGGCCGGCAGCGGCAAAGAGGTGGTCAGCCGGGTGCAGGATTCGATTTCCGGGCTGTCCAGCGGTGTGCAGCAAACCGCCGAAATGATTCGCCAACTGGCCGAAGACAGCCAGAAGATCAACAGCGTGGTCGGTGTAATCCACAGCATCGCCGAGCAGACCAACCTGCTGGCGCTCAACGCCGCCATCGAAGCGGCGCGCGCCGGAGATCTGGGCCGAGGCTTTGCCGTGGTGGCCGATGAGGTGCGCAACCTGGCCAAGCGCGTGCAAACCTCTACCGACGAAATCACCACCATGGTCTCTGCCCTGCAATCGGGCACCCGCGATGCAGTGGAATTCATGCAGGAAAGCTCGTACAAGGCCGACGATTGCGTCCGCCAGGCCCAGGAGGCCGGCGAGGCGCTGGCGGAGATTACCGGTGCTGTGGCGCAGATGCGCGAAAGCAATACCCAGATTGCCGTGGCGGCCGAGCAGCAAAGCCAGGTGGCCGAGGAAATGAACCGCGCCGTGGTCAGCATCCGCGATGTCACCGAACAGACCGTGCAACAGACAGTGGGCTCGGCAACCACCAGTAGCGAACTGGCGACCCTGGCCGGCGAGCTGAACAGGGCCATTGGCCAGCTCAAGCTATAGTCACCATAGCCAGCCTCGATTGGCCCCCGCCCGGGGGCCGCACTAAGCTTTGAGCATGACCGAGAGGAAATGCCCATGAGCAAACGCCTGCCCAACCTGCCCGCCTGGCAATGGCGCGGCTACCACAATAACCACCGCCACCCGGCCAATCTGGTGCTGCACCTGATTGCCGTGCCGCTGTTCATTCTCGGCGCGCTGCTGATTCTGTCGGGGCTGTTCGGCCTGGACCTGGGCCAGATTGCCGTTGGCGTGATTGCCCTGATTGCCGGCCTTGGCTTACAGCGCCATGGTCATCGCCTGGAGGCCGAACAACCTGAGCCGTTCGCCAATCGCCAGGATGCCGTGCAGCGTTTGCTGACGGAGCAGTTCATCACCTTTCCGCGCTTTGTGCTGAGCGGGGCCTGGTGGAAGGCCTGGCGGGAGCGGCACAAACACCGCCATTGATGCCATGGGGCTGCTTTGCAGCCCAATCGCGACGCAAGGCCGCTCCCACAGGAATCACGCGCAATCTGAAAATTGCGAGATCCTTGTGGGAGCGGCCTTGTGTCGCGAAAGGAGCGCGTAGCGCTCCCAAGATTGATCAGGCAAACACGGTGACGGTCTGTCGGCTCAGGGCCAGCAACTCGCCCTCTGCCGTCCACAACGCCGCAGCAGCATGCCCATAACCCTCCCGCGCATGCTCGGTCTCCACGCAGTACCGGCACCAGTCCAGGGTCGACAGCTTCGCCGTGGGCTGGATGAACTCGATGGTCCAGGTCAGGGTGCTGCCCGCTGCGGGCTGCTTGAGAAACGGCATCAGGCTCGGCGGCCAGGCATCGACCAACGCCAGCAAGTGCGACTCATTGACCTGCTCTTCAGCCACATCCCGCAAGCGCACCCAGCCGCCCATCTTGCGCGATTGATTACCACTGAACGGCAACCCACCCACTGCCCAACGCAAGGCTACATGGCGCATGAATTCAGGCGTAACGCCCTTGATATAGGGCAACTCGGGCGCTGCGTCGTCGAGTGCGGGCATTTCCATCGCCGGCAACGCTGGCACCTCGACCACCGAAGGCCGGCCTGCACCGAAATTGCCCTGCACCAGGGTCACCACCTGGCCATCCTGAACGGCGCGGCCGAGCAAGGTGCTGACCGCCTTGCCTTCACGCAGCACCTCCACCTCGAAACGAATTGGCACATCTGCTGCCGCAGGCGCAACAAAGCTGATGGCCAGCGAGCGCACAGGGCGGCTGTCGGAGAGTTTCAGGCGCATGGCCTCGTAGACCATGGCCGCCATCAGCCCGCCAAAGGCGGCGCGGCCCTGGGCCCAGCTGGGCGGGATGCTGACGGCATCCGGGTTGCCCCGCACGGCCTCTAGCAGTTGGTTGAAGTTCATTGGCTGGCTCCTGCCCGCAGCGAAAAGGTCTGCCCATCGTAGCCAGCAAACCCCGGGCGATCAGCCCGCATATCGGTCAATTGTCGGGCTAGCGACGCGCCAGCGCCTGCAGCAGGGCATCCAGCGTCACATCCGACTTGCGCTCGGCCTCGTGCAGCTCTTGCTCCCACGCGACTTTGCAGGGGGCCAGGTCAGCATGCTCGCGTGCCTGCAGCAACCACTGCAGGCGGTCATGCCAGTTGCCCAGGTCGCCCTGTGCCTTTTTCAGCAGGCGCTGCAGTTTCTTCCCGGCGTGGTCGAGTTGTGGGTAGGCCTCGTCGCCATAGCGCGCACGCTTGATCAGCAAGCGCAGGCGGTGGCGGTCGTGAGCGGGGTCTTGCAAGGCTTCGTGCAACTTGCGCCATTGCTTGACCAGGCGCTTGTCAATGCGTTTGTCCAGTGACTTGACCAGCCCCTCGCGGCCTGCCGCCCGCAGGAACAACGGAAACGCGTCGACAATCGCCAGCACCCGGGCCAGCTGCGGGCTGGCAGCGACACTGGCAAAGGTCCTGCCACGCCCTTCCAGGCGCCGCTGGCCGGCGGCGGTATAGCCGCGCGCGATCAGCTCCGCTGCCAGCACCTCCCGGTCACGCAGCGGCGTGGTCAGGGTACCCAACGCGCTGGCGGCACCCTCCAGCTGCTCCACGCCAGGCAGCCCGCGCAGCGGCCGCAGCAGGCTGCGCAAGCGCCGCAGGCTGATGCGCAAGTCGTGCAAGGCTTCGCGGTCGGTATCGGCAGCCAGGCGTTCGCGGCAGGCCATCAGGCGCACCTGCAAGGCCAGTATCTGGGCTACTACATGGTCTAGCATGGCAGACATACGACGCTCCTTGATCAGCGCCCGGCGCGCGACTCACGAATGTAGAAGCGCGCCTTTTCGGCTTTGCGCGTACAGCTCTCGTAACCTTCGAACTGCTGCTGGGTCTTGGCCCCGGTCAGCAGCGACAAGGCCTTGGAGTAACTCACTGCACCGGCAAAGCCTTCGGCCTTGGCCAGGTCCAGTTCCTTCCAGGCGGCATCCAGCTGGGTCGCGCAGCTGTCACGGTAGGCCGTCTTGCCCGCGCAGCCAGCAAGGGCCAAGGCAATCAGTGGAAGGCAGATCCAGGCTTTCATCGGTAATACCTCAATGGAAAAAACAGTGGCTGTTCGACGCCCCGGCAGCTGAAAAGTGCCCTGCCCGGCCGGCTGTGCCTGGCCAGTTTTATTACAGTAGCTCAGCGCGATCTACATTGAAGCACAGCCTGTGATGGGTGCATTGTAGGACCATGGTTGCACTGGACGGGGAATATTCATGAGCAAACGCGTGGCACTGGTACTGGGCTCGGGCGGAGCCCGGGGGTATGCACACATCGGTGTGATCGAGGAAATCGAGCGGCGCGGCTACGACATTGCCTGCATTGCCGGCTGCTCCATGGGTGCAGTGGTTGGCGGCATCTATGCTGCCGGCAAGCTGAGCGACTATCGCAACTGGATCGAAAGCCTCGACTATCTGGATGTACTGCGCCTGGTCGACGTCAGCTTTCGCCTCGGCGCCATTCGTGGCGACAAGGTGTTCGGGCAAATCCGCAAGATCGTCGGCGAGATCAACATCGAGCAATTGCGCATCCCCTATACAGCGGTTGCGACCGACCTTACCAACCAGCAGGAAATCTGGTTTCAGGAAGGTTGCCTGCACCAGGCCATGCGCGCCTCGGCGGCCATCCCCAGCCTGTTTACCCCTGTGATGCAGGGCAACCGTATGCTGGTCGACGGGGGCATCCTCAACCCGCTGCCGATTGTGCCTGTGGTGTCCAGCCACTGCGACCTGATCATCGCCGTCAACCTCAACGCCACCAACCAGAAGCAGTACCAGTTGCCGGTGATCGAGCGCCCCGCGGCGTTCAAGATGCGCTTTGACTCCTTGCTGAGCTCATTGGGCTCTCGCTTGCCGTTCCGGCGCAAGCCGGCGGAAGAGCTGATGCGCATCGAACAGGAAATAGTCGCCGAAGGCCTGGCGCCGCCCAACCCGTGGCTGGCAGATGCCGCCGACCCGGAAGGCCAGCAACCGGCGGCGGCACCGGAACGCGAGGGCGCGCCAAAGTCGGCGACCGGCTCGTTCATCATCGACAACGTGGGGCCTGCTTCGCTGCTGGACTTGATCAACCAGAGCTTCGAGGTCATGCAGACGTCTCTGGCACAATACAAGATCGCCGGGTATCCACCGGATGTGCTGATCAACGTGCCCAAGCGGGTCTGCCGGTTCTTCGAGTTCTACAAAGCGCCCGAGCTGATTGCGCTGGGACGGGAGATTGCGCGGGATACGCTGGATAACTATGAAGGGGTGAAACGCTAAGCGTCGTAGCACCCGCGAAGAGGCCGGCACAAGCGACAGAAACGAAACAGGCCGCACAAGGCGGCCTGTTTCTTCATGCAGCGATCACCTTAGTAACGGGTGATATCCGCATTGGCTTCCAGCTGCTTGCGGTAGGCCGCGAAGTCCTGCTGGCCAGCACGCGACGCGAGGTAGCGGCGGATCTGCTGCTTCTCTTCGTCGGTGGCGGTAGCGCCTTCGTTGACGCCCTTGAGCTGCAGCACCACCAGGCTACCGTCACGCAGCACTACGCTGCCATACACCGGCTTGCCCTTGGCTTGCGGCTTGCCCAGGCGGAACAGCGCCTGCAGTTCGGCCGGGTCAATACCGTCCTCGCCACGGGTAACTGCTTCATAGGCCTTCCAGCCTTGCCCTTCGTGCACGCTGTCTGCTGCGATGGAACCGTCACGCAGGCCGGCGATCAGCTTGTCCGCCTTGGCCTTGAGCTCGGCAGTCGCCTTCTCTTTGGCCAGGTGTTCGCGGATGTTGCTGGCCACCGCTTCCAGCGGCAGTTGCTCCGGCTTGCGGTGCTCCTTGACGCGCAATACCACGGTGGTCTCTGGGTCGAGCTCGATGGCGGTGCTGTTGGCAGCCTCCTCCAGCACTTCTTCGGAGAACGCAGCCTGCACCACCGAACGGTTGGCGGTAATACCTTCACCACCCTCGCGACCGAAGGCTGCAGAGGTCTGCACCTTGAGGTTCAGGTCCTGGGCCGGCTGGGCCAGGTCGGAAGCCTCGTAGGCAGCATCCTGCAGCTGCTTGCTGGCATCGACGTAACGCTGCTCGACCAGCGGGGTTTTCAGGTCGCGGGTCAGCTTGTCCTTCAAGCTGGCGAAGCTCGGCACTTCAGGTGCCTGCACACCTAGCAGCTTGATCAGGTGGTAGCCAAACTCGGTGCGCACTGGCGTCGAGACCTGGCCGTCCTGCAGCTTGTACAGCGCATCCTCGAACGCCGGGTCGTACACACCCGGGCCGGCAAAGCCGAGGTCACCACCGCTGCTGGCCGAACCCGGGTCCTGGGAGAACTCCTTGGCCAGCGCGGCAAAGTCTTCACCCTTGGCCAGACGCTGCTCGATCTCTTCGGCACGGGCCTTGGCCTGGGCGTCGGTGACCTTGTCGTTGACCTCGATGAGGATGTGCGCGGCATGGCGCTGCTCGGCGAGGTTGGCGATTTCCTTCTCGTACTGGGCCTTGAGCTCTTCGTCGGTCACTTTGACCTGGTCGAAGAACACCGACTTCTTCAGCTCGATGTAGTCGATCACCACCTGGTCAGGCGACATGAACTCCTTGGCGTGCTGCTCGTAATGCGCCTTGACCTCTTCGTCGCTGACCTTGACCGCGGCCGGGTCGGCCTTGAAGGTCAGGGAGGCGAAGTCGCGGGTCTGCTTCTCCAGGCGAGCGAAGGCATCGACCTGCTGGTCGGTGACAAAGCTGCTACCCGCCAGGCCGGTGCGCAGCTGGCCGATGAGCATTTCCTCGGCGAGCATCTCGCGGAACTGCATGCGGCCGTAGCCCATCTGGCGGATGACCTGGTCGAAACGGTCAGCACTGAACTTGCCGTCCACCTGGAACTCCGGCGTTTGCAGGATCACCTGATCCAGCGCGGCCTCGGAGAAGGCAAACTTGGCATCTTCGGCGCCTTGCAGCAGCAATTTGCGGCTGATCAGGCCCTTGAGCGCCTCTTCACGCAGCAATTTGTCTTCCAGCAGCGCTGGGTCGAAATCCTTGCCCAACTGTTGCATCAACTGACGGCGCTGCATGTCGGCCGCCTGGGCCAGCTCGTTCTGGCTGATGGTCTGGCCGTTCACCTTGGCGGCGTCCTGGCTATGGGTGGCGGCCTGGAAAATAGCTTCGAAACCGGTCAACGCCATCAAGACGACGATAAGGCCGATGATGGTCTTGGCAATCCAACCTTGTGAATTGTCCCTGATATTTTGCAGCATGCGTCCCCCAGAAACGGCTGTACCACTGCGTCGACAACCGCGGAGCGTGGGTAGAATCCTGATAAAAGAAAGGCGCATCCGAGGATGCGCCTTTTCTTAGCAAACGTGTCAGGCGGGAACGTTTGCGCCCCGCCTTCAGCGTGCTCGGACCCGGCAAAGCCAGATCCGGCTGAAAGACGACTTAGTTGACGGCGTCTTTCAGGCCTTTGCCAGCCTTGAAACCTGGAACCTTGGCGGCTTCGATCTTGATCGCCTTACCGGTTTGCGGGTTACGGCCAGTACGCTCGGCGCGGTCCTTGACCGAGAAGGTACCGAAGCCAACCAGAACGACGTCGTCGCCTGCTTTCAGGGCACCGGTTACGGAGTCGATCACAGCGTCCAGAGCCTTACCTGCGGTAGCTTTGGAAATGTCAGCCGATGCAGCGATAGCGTCAATCAGTTCCGACTTGTTCACTCTAAGTCCCCTTATTTCTCTATTGAGTTTGTTTCTAAGTATGTAATGAAAAGCTTATGAAACGTGCGCTGGGTGGCTTGATGACAATAGCGTGCCGCTTTATAGCAAGGGCCCGAAAAAACTGTCAAGGAAAGCCCCCCAGCCAAAAACTACTAATGCGTGCTGATTCTTTCCTTAGCATCGCCGTCGCGCTTTTCATCTTTCGCGACAATCTCAGGAGCCACATCTGGCAAGGGCTCCGGGGCGTATTGCAGCGCAATTTGCAGGACTTCGTCAATCCATTTGACCGGTTTGATCTGAAGATCCTGTTTGATATTTTCCGGAATCTCCTTCAGATCGCGAACATTCTCCTCTGGAATGATCACCGTCTTGATGCCGCCACGGTGTGCCGCCAGCAGTTTTTCCTTCAACCCGCCAATGGCCAGCACCTGGCCACGCAGGGTGATTTCGCCGGTCATGGCCACGTCGGCACGTACCGGAATCTGCGTCAGCGCTGACACCAGCGCGGTGCACATGCCCACGCCCGCGCTTGGGCCGTCCTTCGGCGTGGCGCCTTCCGGCATGTGGATGTGTACGTCGCGCTTCTCGTGGAAGTCGGCGGCAATCCCCAGGCTACGGGCGCGGCTACGTACCACGGTCTGTGCGGCGGTGATCGACTCGACCATCACATCGCCCAGCGAGCCGGTCTTGATCAACTGGCCCTTGCCGGGGATGACCACGGCTTCGATGGTCAGCAGTTCGCCACCCACCTGGGTCCAGGCCAGGCCGGTGACCTGGCCGATCTGGTCCTGCTGCTCGGCCAGGCCGTAACGGAACTTGCGCACGCCCAGCAGGTGCTCCAGCTGCTCGCTGGCCACCTTGACCTTGACCTGCTTCTGCCCGGTATGTTCCTTGACCACCTTGCGGCAGACCTTGGCGATTTGCCGCTCCAGCCCACGTACACCGGCTTCGCGGGTGTAGTAGCGGATGATGTCGCGGATCGCCGAAACGTCGACCTCAAGCTCTTCTTTCTTCAAGCCGTTGGCCTTGACCTGCTTGGGCACCAGGTACTTGACAGCGATGTTGATCTTCTCGTCCTCGGTGTAGCCCGGCAGGCGAATGACTTCCATCCGGTCGAGCAGCGCCGGCGGGATATTCATCGAGTTCGAGGTGCACAGGAACATCACGTCCGAGAGGTCGTAGTCGACTTCCAGGTAGTGGTCGTTGAAGTTGTGGTTCTGCTCCGGGTCGAGCACTTCCAGCAGTGCCGAAGCCGGGTCGCCACGCATGTCGCTGCCCATCTTGTCGATTTCGTCGAGCAGGAACAGCGGGTTGCGCACACCCACCTTGGTCATCTTCTGGATCAGGCGGCCAGGCATGGAGCCGATATAGGTACGGCGGTGGCCACGGATCTCGGCCTCGTCACGCACGCCACCCAGGGCCATGCGCACGAACTTGCGGTTTGTGGCAGCAGCGATCGACTCGGCCAGCGAGGTCTTGCCCACGCCAGGTGGGCCGACCAGGCAGAGCACCGGGCCGCGGATTTTCTTGACGCGCTTCTGCACGGCAAGGTACTCGAGAATGCGTTCCTTGACCTCTTCCAGGCCATAGTGGTCGGCATCGAGAATTTCCTCGGCCTTGGTCAGGTCCAGACGCACCTTGCTCTGGGCCTTCCAGGGTACCTGCACAAGCCAATCGAGGTACGAACGCACCACCGTGGCCTCGGCCGACATCGGCGACATCTGCTTGAGCTTATTCAGCTCGGCCTGGGCCTTGGCCAGGGCATCTTTGGGCAGGCCAGCGGCTTCGATGCGCTTTTTCAGCTCTTCGACTTCGTTGTGGCCTTCGTCGCCATCGCCGAGCTCTTTCTGAATGGCCTTCATCTGCTCATTCAGGTAGTACTCGCGCTGGCTGCGCTCCATCTGCTTCTTGACCCGACCACGAATGCGCTTTTCAACCTGCAGCAGGTCGATTTCCGCATCCAGCAGCGCCAGCACGTGCTCGACACGGGTGGTCAGGTCGACAATTTCGAGAATTTCCTGCTTCTGCTCGATCTTCAGGGCCATATGGGCGGCCATGGTATCGACCAGACGCCCTGGCTCTTCGATGCTGTTCAGCGAGGACAGCACTTCGGCAGGGACTTTCTTGCCCAACTGCACGTACTGCTCGAATTGCGACAGCAACGTGCGCACGAACACTTCCGACTCGCGCTCGGCGGCGTCGGTTTCGTCGATCAGGGAGACTTCGGCACGGATGTGCCCTTCTACTTCGGTGAAACGCTCGACCGCGCCACGCTGCTCCCCCTCGACCAGCACCTTGACGGTACCATCAGGCAGTTTCAGCAGCTGCAGCACAGTGGCAACGGTGCCGACACGGTACAGGGCGTCCTCGCCCGGATCGTCGTCGGCCGGGTTTTTCTGGGCCAGCAGCAGGATCTGCTTTTCGCCCGTCATCGCTGCCTCGAGGGCTTCGATGGATTTTTCGCGCCCCACGAACAGCGGGATAACCATGTGCGGGTAAACAACGACATCGCGCAATGGCAAAAGAGGCAAGTCGAGGGTGGTCTTCATGATTTCGCCTCTACAGCGGCCTTATGGCCGGAAACCGGTGGAAATGATGCTTGGACCTAATGTGGGGGCACGCTTGGGAAATTACAAGCGCTAGCGCAGGAAAAGCAGAAAGGGGCCCGTAGGCCCCCTTCTTGCTTGCAACCGTCACCGGCCATTGCCTGAATCAGGCGTCTGGCGCGGCCTTGGCTTGCGGCTCGCTGTTCTCGTAGATCATCAGCGGCTGCGACGTGCCTTCGATGACGCTCTCGTCGATCACCACCTTGCTGACATCCTTCTTCGAAGGGATCTCGTACATGGTGTCGAGCAGCACGCCTTCGAGGATCGAACGCAGGCCACGGGCGCCAGTCTTGCGCTCCAGAGCCTTGCGTGCAACGGCCTTGAGCGCATCGCTGCGGAACTCGAGGTCGACGCTTTCCATCTCGAACAGCTTGGCATACTGCTTGGTCAGGGCGTTCTTCGGCTCGGTGAGGATCTGCATCAACGCAGCCTCGTCCAGCTCGTCGAGGGTAGCCAGCACCGGCAGACGACCGACGAATTCCGGAATCAGGCCAAACTTGACCAGATCGTCCGGCTCGACCTCACGCAGGGACTCGCCAACCTTCTTGCCTTCTTCCTTGCTGCGCACTTCTGCGCCAAAACCGATGCCACCCTTGGTGGAACGGCCCTGGATGACTTTTTCCAGGCCCGAGAACGCGCCACCACAAATGAACAGGATGTTGCGGGTATCGACCTGCAGGAATTCCTGTTGCGGGTGCTTACGCCCACCTTGCGGCGGTACCGAGGCCACAGTGCCCTCGATCAGTTTCAGCAGCGCCTGTTGCACGCCCTCACCCGAGACGTCACGGGTAATGGACGGGTTGTCCGACTTGCGCGAAATCTTGTCGATTTCGTCGATGTAGACAATGCCCATCTGGGCCTTTTCCACGTCGTAGTCGCACTTCTGCAACAGCTTCTGAATAATGTTTTCGACGTCCTCACCCACATAACCGGCCTCGGTCAGGGTGGTGGCGTCAGCAATGGTGAACGGTACGTTCAACAGGCGTGCCAGGGTTTCGGCGAGCAGGGTCTTGCCCGAGCCGGTCGGCCCGATGAGCAGGATGTTGCTCTTGCCCAGTTCGACTTCGTCGCCCTTCTTGTCACGCTGGTTCAGGCGCTTGTAGTGGTTGTATACCGCTACGGCCAGCACCTTCTTCGCGCGCTCCTGACCAATGACGTACTGGTCCAGGATGCCGCTGATTTCTTTCGGCGAAGGCAATTTGTGCGCGCTGCTCTCGGCCTGGGCTTCCTGCACCTCCTCACGGATGATGTCGTTGCACAGGTCGACGCACTCGTCGCAGATAAATACCGAGGGCCCGGCAATCAATTTGCGCACTTCGTGCTGGCTTTTGCCGCAGAAGGAGCAATAGAGCAATTTGCCGCTGTCCTCGCCGTTACGGGTGTCAGTCATTCGATCGATCCAATCCGGTAGGCTTGCAACACAAGATGAAGGCAATTGCGGGCTTTTTCAAGTCCGCAGGTAGGCGCTTTCCGCGCCTACCTGCTCTGACACCCCGGTTCAGGAGGCCAGTTGCCGCTTGTCGTAGACCGAGTCGATCAGGCCGTACTCGGCCGCGCGCGAGGCGCTCATGAAGTTGTCACGCTCAGTATCACGCTGGATGGTCTCGAGGTCCTGGCCGGTGTGGTAGGCCAGCAGCTCGTTGAGACGCGCCTTGATGCTGAGGATTTCCTGGGCGTGAATCTGGATGTCGGTAGCCTGGCCCTGGAAGCCGCCCAATGGCTGGTGAATCATCACCCGCGAGTTAGGCAGGCAGTGACGCTTACCCTTGGCACCGGCGGTCAACAGGAACGCACCCATGCTGCAGGCTTGGCCGATGCAGATGGTCGAGACGTCCGGCTTGATGAACTGCATGGTGTCGTAGATCGACATGCCTGCAGTGACCGAGCCGCCTGGGGAGTTGATGTAAAGATGGATATCCTTGTCCGGGTTTTCCGCCTCAAGGAACAGCATCTGCGCCACTACCAGGTTGGCCATGTAGTCTTCTACAGGACCCACCAGGAAGATCACTCGCTCCTTCAACAGACGCGAGTAGATGTCATAGGCGCGTTCGCCACGGGCGGACTGCTCGATAACCATCGGGACCAGGCCGCCGGCGGCCTGGATGTCAGAGCTCTGCTGAATATAAGAATTGCGGGACATGTCCTGCGCTCACTCCCAAATAGTCATGGCTTGAATACGCACAAGCCAGCGCGAAGGCTGGCTTGTGGGGGTTTCCTACGAGAGAAAACGTATTACTCGGCTTCGGCTGGTGCCTCGGCTGGTTTTACGGCTTCTTCGTACGAGACCGACTTGTCGGTCACAGTCGCTTTCTGCAGAACAGTATCTACAACTTGTTCTTCCAGCACAACCGAACGCACTTCGTTCATTTGCTGGTCGTTCTTGTAGTACCAGGCGATGACCTGCTCAGGCTCCTGGTAAGCCGAAGCCATTTCTTCGATCATCTCGCGAACCTTGGCGTCGTCCGGCTTCAGCTCGAACTGCTTGACCACTTCGGCCACGATCAGGCCCAGCACTACGCGGCGCTTGGCTTGTTCGGTGAACAGCTCGGCAGGCAGTTGCTCAGGCTTGATGTTGCCACCGAACTGCTGAACAGCCTGCACGCGCAGACGGTTGACTTCGTTTTCCAGCAGGGCCTTTGGCACTTCGATCGGGTTGGCGGCCAGCAGACCGTCCATGACCTGGTTTTTCACCTTGGTCTTGATCGCCTGGCGCAGTTCACGCTCCATGTTCTTGCGAACTTCGGTGCGGAAGCCTTCCAGGGTCGACTCTTTGATACCGAACTGGGCGAAGAACTCTTCGTTCAGCTCTGGCAGCACAGGGGCGGCAACGCTGTTGACGGTGATGGTGAACTCGGCAGCTTTGCCAGCCAGGTCCAGGTTCTGGTAGTCCTCTGGGAAGATCACGTTGACAACGCGCTCTTCGCCAGCCTTGGCGCCAACCAGGCCTTCTTCGAAGCCCGGGATCATGCGGCCGGAGCCCAGCACCAGCGGGGTACCCTTGGCCGAACCACCGGCGAACACTTCACCGTCAACCTTGCCGACGAAGTCGATGTTTACCTGGTCGTCGTTCTGCGCGGCGCGCTCGACAGCCTCGAAACGGGTGTTCTGCTTGCGCAGCACTTCCAGCATGTTGTCCAGATCGGCGTCAGCCACTTCGGCGCTCAGGCGCTCGACGTTGATCGACTCGAGGCCGGCAACGGTGAACTCAGGGAACACTTCGAAGATGGCGACGAATTCCAGGTCCTTGCCTTTTTCGAAGGACTTTGGCTCTACAGCAGGGGCGCCAGCCGGGTTCAGCTTCTGCTCGACGATGGCTTCGTAGAAGGAAGCCTGGACCAGGTCACCGAAAGCCTCTTGACGGGCGTCAGCTTCGAAACGCTGACGGATCACGTTCATCGGCACTTTACCAGGACGGAAGCCCGCAATCTTGGCGCGCTTGGCAGTCTGCTGCAGACGCTTGTTGACTTCGTTCTCGACGCGCTCGGCCGGAACGGCGATGGTCATGCGGCGCTCGAGAGCGGAAGTGTTTTCAACAGAAACTTGCATGGATATTCCTCGTTGCACAGACGTTAGCCGGCGTTAGCCCGACTCCAGAATCAAGGGCAAGCATTCTAGTGAGTCGCGCAGCAGAAGTCACCCCACTCGGGACGACGGGAAACCACGCCGGTCGATTAACTTTCAAGGCCCGCACGGCTTACCGCCGAGCCTGCTTCAATAAGGGCCGCACGACGCCCGGGGCGACCTGCAGCCGAAATACCTTGTCAAACAACTGCCAGTGGCGAATTCGCTTCCTTTATTACTCAGGATCGATTTCGTTGAACTGGCAATATTCTTCCCACCCCATCCCCAGCGCCTCGGCCACCTCGCGGTGCGTCTCCAGGCGCATGGCCTGCAGCTGCCCCGGGGTTTCGGCAATCAATTGCAGCGCCAGCTCCCAGGGCTGAATGCCCTGCTCATCGGCCGCATCCTCGAATGCCCACTCGATCTGCTGGGCCTGCTCGCGCGCATCCAGCTCACGAATCTCTTCGAGCAGCTGCGGGTTGGCCTCGGCAAAGCGCTGTAGCGCCAGGGCCTGACGGGATTCTTTTGCAATCATTGAGCTGTTCCTCTGCCGGCCAACCAGGCCGGTGTGTCAACCGGCTGAAATCTAACAGCTTTTATTGGGATGCCACTAGAGGATTGCAAGGGGTCGAATGTGAATTGGCCGTGAGGGCGTGCGCCACGACATTTTCAGCGCCTGTGAGGCCGGGCGCCGCCCGCGCGGCGCTTCGCAGCACAAGGCTGCTCCTACATTTGTTTCGGGCCAGTCAATCCTGTGGCAGACGCACGCGACCGCCTTGTTTGTACGGCGCGATATCGCGTCATACGCCAAGGTGTTCGCGCGCAAATCTCACAGAAATAATTGGCCCGAAACAAATGTAGGAGCAGCCTTGTGCTTCGAAGCGCCGCGCGGGCGGCGCTCGGTCTCACTGGCGCCGAAACACCCAAGCCATACACACCACAACCACTCAAAACCCAAAACAAAAAGGCGCCCGATCTCACGATCAAGGCGCCTTTTCTGGAATATGGGGTGGACGATGGGAATCGAACCCACGACAACTGGAATCACAATCCAGCGCTCTACCAACTGAGCTACGCCCACCATATTGCAGTGTTGCGGTGTTGCAGTACAGCTTTACAGAAGCATGGTGCGGACGAAGAGACTCGAACTCTTACAGCTTGCGCCGCTGGAACCTAAATCCAGTGTGTCTACCAATTTCACCACGTCCGCGTAACGCTTAAAACAAAGGCGCCAGATGCTATCGAGGCGCCTTTGAAGAATATGGGGTGGACGATGGGAATCGAACCCACGACAACCGGAATCACAATCCGGCGCTCTACCAACTGAGCTACGCCCACCATATTGCATTACAACCTTACTTGCTTGCCCATGCTGCCTAATGGCGCACCCGGCAGGACTCGAACCTGCGACCATCCGCTTAGAAGGCGGATGCTCTATCCAGCTGAGCTACGGGCGCTTAAGCTTGAAGCCTAACCGAACGAGTCATTAACAGGTAACTGCTAAACCACTCATTCTGCCCGACTTAGCCAACCAGTGCTAGGCTGTGCCCGACAAGTGCGGCGAATCTTATAGGCGACCCCGAAAGTCGTCAACACCTTTTTCAAAAAAATTTAAATTATTTAAGGGGTTAGGGGATTTGCCCGACCACCCGCCTTTGCCCTTGGCGCGTGTCGTGCGAGAATACGCGCTCTTTATTGTTTCCTTCTCGATGGTTAATCACGCGTCTATGACTGCACACCTAATCGATGGCAAGGCGATCGCCGCCAGCCTGCGCAAGCAGATCGCTCAACGTGTCGTGGAGCGTCGCCAGCAAGGCCTGCGTACGCCAGGCCTGGCAGTGATCCTGGTCGGCACCGACCCCGCCTCGCAAGTCTATGTCTCGCACAAGCGCAAGGACTGCGAAGAGGTCGGTTTCATTTCGCAGGCATTTGACCTGCCCAGCGAAACCTCGCAGCAGGCCCTGACCGAGCTGATCGATCGCCTCAATGACGAACCGGCTGTAGACGGCATCCTGCTGCAACTGCCGCTGCCGGAGCACCTGGACGCCTCGCTGCTGCTCGAGCGCATTCGCCCGGACAAGGACGTGGACGGCTTCCACCCGTATAACGTAGGCCGCCTGGCCCAGCGCATTCCGCTGCTGCGCCCCTGCACACCGAAAGGCATCATGACCTTGCTGGAAAGCACTGGTCAGGACTTGTATGGCATGGATGCGGTGATCGTTGGCGCCTCCAACATCGTGGGTCGCCCGATGGCCATGGAGCTGCTGCTGGCCGGCTGCACCGTGACCGTCTGCCACCGCTTCACCAAGGACCTGGCCGGCCATGTCGGGCGTGCCGACCTGGTGGTCGTGGCTGCCGGTAAGCCGGGCCTGGTCAAGGGTGAGTGGGTCAAGGAAGGCGCCATCGTCATCGACGTGGGCATCAACCGCCAGGAAGACGGCAAGCTGGTCGGCGACGTGGTCTACGAGACCGCCCTGCCGCGCGCGGGCTGGATCACCCCGGTGCCGGGTGGCGTCGGGCCGATGACCCGGGCCTGCCTGCTGGAAAACACGCTGTATGCGGCGGAAGAGCTGCATAAGTAATAGCGCGTGATGCGAAAACGGCACCTCTGGCAGGTGCCGTTTTTTTTGCCTGTGATTTATGCATTGGCCCTGCTGGCCTCTTCGCGGGCTTGCCCGCTCCCACAGGAACACCGCAACCCTTGAGAGCGGTGCAGTGCCTGTGGGAGCGGCCGAGCCCGCGAAGAAACCAACGCGGTGCTCAGCCGATCACTTGCGCGCCGCCTCCCACGACTTCAGCAGTTCGGTGTAGCTGACTGTCTCGCCCTTGGGCTTTTCGTTGGCCAGCTTGGGCTTCGGTGCGCCCGGCTGGTCGAACCAGTACTGGGCGTCTTTCTCCGGGTTCATCTTGGGTGCACAGGTCGCCTGGGCATTGGAGCGCTGCAAGCGTTCCATCATGCGGTCCTGGTCGCGGGCCAGGCCGTCCAGGGCTTCCTGCGGGGTCTTCTCGCCACTGGCCACTTCGGCGATATGGCTCCACCACAGCTGCGCCAGCCGCGGGTAATCCGGCACGTTGGTGCCGGTCGGCGTCCACTGCACCCGCGCCGGGCTGCGGTAGAACTCCACCAGCCCGCCCAGCTTGGGCGCCAGGTCGGTCATGGCCTGGGAGTTGATGTCCGACTCGCGAATCGGCGTCAGGCCGACGATGGTCTTTTTCAGCGACACGGTCTTGGAGGTGACGAACTGGGCATACAGCCACGCCGCCAAGCGTTGCTTCTCGGGGGTGGACTTGAAGAACGTCCACGAGCCGGTGTCCTGGTAGCCCAGTTTCATCCCCTCCTCCCAGTACGGCCCCTTCGGCGAAGGCGCCATGCGCCACTTCGGCGTGCCGTCGGCATTTACCACCGGCAAGCCAGGCTTGGTCATGTCGGCGGTAAACGCGGTGTACCAGAATATCTGCTGGGCAATGTTGCCCTGCGCCGGTACCGGGCCGGCTTCGGAGAAGGTCATGCCCTGGGCCTCCTTGGGCGCGTAGGCACGCATCCAGTCCACGTACTTTTGCGTGGCATAGACGGCCGCCGGCCCGTTGGTGTCGCCGCCGCGGGTCACGCTGGAACCCACAGGATGGCAGTCCTCGACGCGAATGCCCCATTCATCCACCGGCAAGCCGTTGGGCAGGCCCTTGTCACCGCCACCGGCCATGGAGAACCAGGCATCGGTGAAGCGCCAGCCCAGCGAGGGGTCTTTCTTGCCGTAGTCCATGTGCCCGTAAACGCGCTTGCCGTCGATTTCTTTGACGTCTTCGGTGAAGAACTTGGCAATGTCCTCGTAGGCCGACCAGTTCACCGGCACGCCCAGCTCATAACCGTACTTTTCCTTGAATTTAGCCTTCAGCTCTGGGCGCTCGAACCAGTCGGCGCGGAACCAGTACAGGTTGGCGAACTGCTGGTCGGGCAGTTGGTAGACCTTGCCATCCGGCGCAGTGGTGAAGGAAATGCCGATGAAATCCTTCAGGTCGAGGGTCGGCGAGGTGTAGGCCTTGCCCTCGTTGGCCATCAGGTCGGTAATCGATTCCACCTTGCCATAGCGAAAGTGCGTACCGATCAGGTCGGAGTCGTTGACCCAGCCGTCGTAGATGTTCTTGTCCGACTGCATCTGCGTCTGCAGTTTCTCCACCACATCGCCTTCCTGCAGCAGGTCGTGGGTCAGCTGGATGCCAGTGATCTCGCTGAAGGCCTTGGCCAGCACCTTGGATTCATACTCATGGGTGGTGATGGTTTCCGACACCACATTTATCTTCATGCCACGGAACGGCTCGGCGGCCTTGATGAACCACTGCAATTCAGCCAGTTGCTGTTCAGGGGTAAGGGTTGAGGGCTTGAACTCACTGCCGATCCATTTTTTTGCTGCATCTTCGTACTGGTCGGCCCAGGCAGCGCCATGCGCGCTGGCCAGTACCAGCAACGCGGCAAGGGTCAAATGTCGCCTGTTGTGCTTGTTATCGAACATTGTGATCTCCCGTTTCAGTTATCCCACAGGGCCGCTCGCTCAGCCCCAGCGCAGCACCACCACCAGCCACGCCAGCGATAGCAGCGAGGCCACCCACAAGGGCCAGTCGCTGACGCCGACCACCAGCAGGTGCAGGTAGGCGCTGGCCAGCAGGCCGATGAACAAGCGGTCACCACGGCTGGTGACCAGCGGCAAGAAGCCCCGGCGCGCTACGCAGGGGCGGCGCAGTTCAAGCAGGGTCATGCCCACCAGCAGCACGCCAACGGCGACGAAGAACAGCGCCGTCGGCAGGGTCCAGGCCATCCACTCCATGCATTGCCCTCCTCACACCCGGCCCAGGGCAAAGCCCTTGGCCACATGGTTACGCACGAACCAGATCACCAGCATGCCCGGCAAGATGGTCAGTACCCCCGCCGCCGCCAGCACACCCCAGTCGATGCCTGATGCCGACACGGTGCGGGTCATTACCGCAGCAATCGGCTTGGCGTTCACCGAGGTCAGGGTGCGCGCCAGCAGCAGTTCGACCCAGGAGAACATGAAGCAGAAAAACGCCGTGACGCCTATGCCGGAGCCAATCAGCGGAATGAAGATTTTCACGAAGAAGCGCGGGAAGCTGTAGCCGTCGATGTAGGCCGTTTCGTCGATTTCCTTAGGCACCCCCGACATGAACCCCTCCAGGATCCACACCGCCAGCGGCACGTTGAACAGGCAGTGGGCCAGGGCCACGGCGATATGGGTATCGAACAGGCCAATCGACGAGTACAGCTGGAAGAACGGCAGCAGGAATACCGCCGGTGGCGCCATGCGGTTGGTCAGCAGCCAGAAGAACAGGTGGCGGTCGCCGAGGAAGCGGTAGCGCGAGAAGGCATACGCCGCCGGCAACGCCACCAGCAGCGAAATCAGCGTGTTCAGGCACACGTAATACAGCGAGTTGAGGTAGCCGCTGTACCAGCTGGCGTCGGTGAAGATCACCCGGTAGTTGTCGAGGGTGAACGCCTGCGGCCACAGGGTCAGGCCACCCAGGATCTCGGTATTGCTCTTGAACGACATGTTCAGCAGCCAGTAGATCGGCACCAGCAGGAAGAAGAAGTACAGCAGCAGGGCCAGCGATTTGCGCGTGCTCATGGCCTAGTCCTTGTCGGCATGGGTCATGGCTGTGTAGAACAGCCACGACACCAGCAGGATGATCAGGAAGTACACCAGCGAGAACGCCGCCGCCGGGCCCAGGTCGAACTGCCCCACGGCCATGCGCGTGAGGGTCTGGCTGAGGAACGTCGTGGCGTTGCCCGGCCCGCCACCGGTCAGCACGAATGGCTCGGTGTAGATCATGAAACTGTCCATGAAGCGCAGCATCACCGCGATCAGCAGCACGTTCTTCAGCTTGGGCAGCTGGATATGGCGGAACACCGCCCAGCCCGAGGCACGGTCGATGCGTGCAGCCTGGTAGTACACGTCGGGGATGGCGCGCAGCCCCGAATAGCACAGCAATGCCACCAGCGAGGTCCAGTGCCACACATCCATCACCAGCACGGTGAGCCAGGCGTCGAACGGGTCGCCGGCATAGTTGTAGCTGACCCCAAGCTTGGCCAGGGTGGCGCCAAGCAGGCCGATGTCGGCACGGCCGAAAATCTGCCAGATGGTGCCGACCACGTTCCACGGGATCAGCAACGGGATCGCCATGATGATCAGGCACACCGAGGCCATACGCCCCTTGGTCGGCATGGTCAGGGCAATGCCGATACCCAGCGGGATCTCGATCAGCAGCACGCAGGCGGAGTAGATGAACTGGCGCAGCAGCGCATCGTGCAGCGCCGGGTCACGCAGCACCTGGCGGTACCAGTCGGCACCGACGAAGTAGCGGTTGGACTGATCGAAGATGTCCTGCACCGAGTAGTTGACCACCGTCATCATCGGTACCACTGCGCTGAACGCCACCAGCAGAAACACCGGTAACACCAGCCACCAGGCCTTGTTGTTCTGCACCTTGTTGCTCATGGCCCGGCCTCCAGCAGCACATCGTCGACGTACAACATCAGCCACTGCGCCGGCAGGCTGACCCAGGCCTGCTCCACGGGCAACGGACGGTCCTCGCCCAGCCGCGCCTTGAGCGCGACACCGCCCAGTTCGAGGGTGACGATGCGGTAGGTGCCCAGGTCTTCGACATCCAGCACCCGTGCAGGGTGGGCACCCTCGAACGGGCTGTCCCACAGCTGCACGAACTCCGGGCGAATGCCCACCTGCAGTCGCCCACCCGCCGTCACCGCCAGGCGCTCGCGCAGGCCATCGGGCAGCGCCAGGTGGACATCGCCGAACACCACCCCGTCCGCCTTGGCACGCACGTCGATCAGGTTCATCCCCGGGCTGCCGATGAAGTAGCCAACGAAGGTATGCCGCGGCCGCTCGAACAGTTCGCGCGGGGTGCCGAACTGGACAATGCGCCCGCCGTGCATCACCGCGATCTTGTCGGCGAAAGTGGAGGCCTCCAACTGGTCGTGGGTGACGTAGATCATGGTGATATTGAACTGCTCGTGGATCTGCTTCAGCTTGCGCCGCAGCTTCCACTTCAGGTGCGGATCGATCACCGTCAGCGGCTCGTCGAACAGGATCGCCGACACGTCATCGCGCACCAGGCCGCGCCCCATGGAGACCTTCTGTTTTTCGTCGGCACTGAGGTTGCGCGCCTTCTTGCGCAGCACGCCAGCCAGGTCGAGCACCTCGGCAATTTCTTCCACCCGGGCACGCACCCGGGCTTCATCCAGCCCCTGGTTGCGCAAGGGGAAGGCCAGGTTGTCGAACACCGTCATGGTGTCGTACACCACCGGGAACTGAAACACCTGGGCGATATTGCGGGCCTGTGGTGACAGCTGGTTGACCGGTTTGCCGTCGAACAGCACTTCGCCATGGGACGGCGTCAGCAGCCCGGAAATGATATTGAGCAAGGTCGACTTGCCGCAGCCCGACGGCCCGAGCAAGGCATAGGCACCGCCCTGCTCCCACACATGATCCAGTGCGTGCAGGGCATAGTCGGCCTCGCTGGCGGGCTGGCGGCTGTAACTGTGCGCCAGTTGGCGCAGGCGGATTTCGGCCATCACCTTCTCCTTGCCTGGCGCAACCCCGGGGCCTGCACCAACGTCCCGGCGCTGTCGAAGACGAACAGCTTGTGCGTGGGGATGAACACGCGAATCGGCGTGTCCACCTGGTATTCGTGCACACCGGGCAGGTGCAGGACCATGCGCCAGTATTCGTTGCGCACATGCAGGAAGGTTTCTGAACCGCTGATCTCTGCCAGTTCCACCAACACCGCCAGCTCCAGGTCATCGTCATGGGCCGGCACCAGGGTGATATGGCTGGGGCGCACGCCAAAGCGGTAGTCGCCCTCGGCCAGCGGCTGCAAGTCGGCATTGCGGGCAAAGTGTACAGCCTGGGCAAGGCTCACCTCGTTGCCACTGATACGGCCCGCCACCAGGTTTATCGGCGGCTCGGAAAACAGCTCGGCAGCCAGCACACTGCCCGGGCGCTGATACACCTCGGTGGTGGGCCCGCTCTGCACGATCCGGCCTTCGTGCACGAGAGTGGTGGTGCCGCCCAGCGCCAGCGCCTCGTTGGCCTCGGTGGTGGCGTACACGGCAATGCAATGACGCGCCGCAAACAGTTCGCGCAGTTCTTGGCGCAGGCCTTCGCGCAACTTGTAGTCGAGGTTCACCAACGGCTCATCGAAGAGGATCAACGAGGCATCCTTGACCAACGCCCGGGCCATCGCCGTGCGTTGCTGTTGGCCGCCGGAGAGTTCCAGCGGCAGGCGCTGCAGGTAGGTTTCAATGCGCAGCATCTCGGCGGTTTCCTGCACCCGCCGGCGGATCTGGTCCTCGGCCATGCGCGCCTGGCGCAGCGGCGAGGCGATGTTTTCGAACACGCTCAAGGTCGGGTAATTGATGAATTGCTGATACACCATCGACACATTGCGCTGGCGTACCGGCACACCGGTGACGTCCTGGCCATCCATCAGCACCCGGCCCTGGTCCGGGCGGTCGAGCCCCGCCATCAGGCGCATCAGGCTGGTCTTGCCGGCGAGGGTGCGGCCCAGCAGCACGTTGAACGAACCGGGCTCGAAGCGCAGCGAAGCCTCGACGATCCAGGGCTGGTTATCGACGCTGCGGCTGACTTGCTCCAGCACCAGGGACATGGCGTGGCCTTCTTGTGATTGTTGTCTGCGGTGCACAGCCAGTTCCGTGCCAGTCGCCCCCCCGGTGCTCTGGTCCGGGGCCTGGGTGGCAGCGCTGGCAAATCGCGGCTTCACACCTGAACACAATCACTGAACAACTGAACACTTGCCGGTTTGACAATGAACACCCGTGGACAACACTGAACAGCGGTCGGCCCATAACAACAACCCAAAGGACAGGCCCATGGCCGCATCCGCTTCCACCCACGCCCAGCTGATCCAGGCTTCCTGGGCCCGCTGCCGCGATCACGGCCTGCAGCCGCAGCACGCGCCGGATTTCGACTGCCTGACCCGCACCGAGCTCAGCGCCCTGCTGGAACAGCGCCAGGCTCTGCTGCGCCTGACCCGCGAGGAAGTACTGCCGCAATACACACACCTGCTGGGCAACGCCAGCTACCTGGTGATGCTGGCCGATGCCAGCGGCTGCATACTCGATAGCTGGGGCTCGCGGCGTTTCATCGAGCCGAACCAGCAGCAGGGTTTCAGCGCCGGTGCCCATTGGCTTGAGCGTGGCGTCGGCACCAATGCCCTGGGCACCACGCTGATTTGCGCCCAGGCGATCCACGTGGGCCAGGACGAGCACTTCCTGCGCCAGAACCGCTACATGTCCAGCGCAGCCGCCCCCCTGTTCGACGCCGCGCGGCAGCTGGTCGGGGTGCTCGACGTTGCCAGCGACGGCTACCTGCCGGCCAGCCAGACGCTTGGCCTGGTGCGCATGATGGGCCAGAGCCTGGAAAACCGCCTGATCCTCGCCGAGCATGCCGACCGGCATGCGCAGCTGATCTTCAATAGCGCCTCCGACAACCTCGACAGCCCTTGGGCCGGCCTGCTGGTGTTCGATGAGCGCGGGCAGGTGCTGGCCGCCAATCACCGGGCCGACAGCCTGCTCGGTGGTAATCCGCTGCGGCAGAACATCGAGCAGCTGTTCCAGTTGCCCCTGCAACAGCTGCTCAGTCATCCCCGAGAACAGGCATTTGCCCTGCAAGCCACCGGGCGCAACCGCTTTCATTGCCAGTGGCATCCCCCAGGCAAAACCGCTCGCCGCCCCGAGGCCGACAGTGGCGAGCCGCGCCTGGAAAAAGCGTTGCAACAGGCCGGCCTGTTACTGGAAAAGGACATCCCAGTGTTGGTGCAAGGTGAAACCGGCGTCGGCAAGGAAGTGTTCGTCGACAGCCTGCACCGCGCCAGCAGCCGCGCCAACCGGCCGCTGGTCGCCGTCAACTGTGCGGCGATCCCCGCCGAGCTGGTGGAGTCGGAGCTGTTCGGCTACGACAAAGGCGCTTTCACTGGCGCGCACCACAAGGGCAACCCGGGGCTGATTCGCAAAGCCCACCACGGCATCCTGTTTCTCGATGAAATCGGCGACATGCCACTGCCTACACAGGCACGCCTGCTGCGTGTGCTGCAGTCGCGGAGCATCCAGCCGCTGGGCAGTGGCGAGCCGGTGGCAGTGGATATCCGCGTGGTGTCGGCCAGCAACCGCGACCTGGCCGAAGAAGTGCGCGCCGGGCGCTTTCGCCAAGACCTGTATTACCGTATCGCCGGCCTGGCCGTGGTACTGCCGCCGCTACGCGAACGCGGTGACCGGCGCCAGTTGATCGAGCAGGTGCATGCGCGTTTTCGCGACCCCGGGCAACCCGCGCGGCTGTCCCCGGCCATTATCGACCTGCTGGATCAACACCCTTGGCCAGGCAACCTGCGTGAACTGGCAAGCGTGCTGCAAGTTGCGCTGGCCTTGGCGGGCAACGGGCCTGTCGGCGTCGAGCACCTGCCTGCCGGCTTTCTGGCCGAGTCGCAGATGGCGGTGCTGGTGGCGGCCGAAGAGACTGACCTGCAGATGCTGGTCGAGCAAGCCAACGGCAACCTCTCGGCGGTCGCACGTCGGCTCGGGATCAGCCGCACCACGCTGTACAAGCGTTTGCGGGCGCGATGAAGCCATATTTGCACCAATGCTGCACTTGACCGCGTTCATTCAGCCAATTTGGCTGTTATTGCATCCAGGCCAGTCAGAGCGGCTGATGGCCGTTCAAGGGTCGCGCCACTGCACCGGCTGGCGGTAGGTCTGCGCCCAAGCTTGCACTTCACTGGCCGGCATCGGCCTGGCGATGCAATAGCCCTGCGCCAGCTCGCAGCCCAGGCCCATCAACACCCTGCCGTGTTCCACACTCTCCAGGCCTTCGGCTACGACCTCGCGGCCGAAGGCTCGCGCCAGGCCGATCACCGCGGCGGTCAGGGCAAGGTCATCCTGGTCGTGCAGGATGTCCCGCACGAACGACTTGTCGATCTTGATCGTCTGGGTCGGCAAGCGTTTCAGGTAACTCAACGACGAGTAACCGGTGCCGAAATCGTCCAGCGAAAAGCGCACGCCCAGCGCACGACAGGCGTCCAGGCAGCGGCTGACGTGCTGCAGGTTGTCGATGGCCACTGACTCGACGATTTCCAGGTCCAGCCGCGACGGGTCCACCTGCGGGTACGCTGCCAATAGCTGCTGCAGGCGCTCGGTAAAGTCACTGCGCTGTAGATGCCGTGCAGCGATGTTCACGCTCAATGACCAAGGCTGCCCCTGGCGCCCCCAGGCCTGCAGCTGGCTCAGGGCCTGGCCGATCACCCATTCGCCGATTTCGACGATCAGGTCGGTCTGCTCAACCCAGGGCAGAAAATCGCCGGGCGGCACCACGCCACGGCCTGGCCGCTGCCAGCGCAGCAAGCCCTCGAAACCTAGCACCTGGCCACTGCGCAGGTTGACCTTGGGCTGGTAATACAGGCACAGCTCGTGGTTGTTCAGGGCCCGTCGCACCCGCGCCACCGTCTGGTGGGTGGCCTTGAGTTCCTGCTCCTGCGATACGTCGAACAAGTGATAGCGGTTGCGCCCGCGCTGCTTGGCCACATACATGGCCTGGTCGGCGTGGCGTACCAGCGTATCGGCATCTTCGTCATCCTGGGGGTACAGGGTCACGCCGATGCTGGCGCTGAGCGACAGCGTGTGTTCGCGTACCACACAGGGCGCCGCCAATGCCCGCAACACCCGCCTCAGGGCTGCATGCAGCTGGCGCTCATCATCGACATTGCGCAGGATCAGCACGAATTCGTCACCCGACAACCGGGCCACGGCATCAGCACCGCGCAAGATACTCTCCAAGCGCTGCGCCACCTCCACCAGCAGCAGGTCGCCCACGGCATGCCCGTAGCCGTCGTTGACCGCCTTGAAGCCATCCAGGTCGAGCATGCACACCGCCAGCGAGATGTCTTCGCGGCGCGAGTAGGCCAGGGCCTGGTTCAGCAGGTCGGACAGGTAGGCGCGGTTGGGCAGGCCAGTGAGCACATCGTGGCCCACCCGCCATTGCAAGGTATGCAGCAGCTGGCGCTTCTCGGTGACGTCAAAGCGGATCGACACATACTTGCGCACCTGGCCAGTCAGCGGGTCGACCAGTGGCACCATGGTGCTGTCGACCCAGTACAGCGAACCGTCCCGGGACCGGTTGCAGATTTCGCCCTTCCACACCCGCCCGGCGGTCAGGGCCTGCCACATGCCGACGAAGAATGCCGGCTCGTGCAGGCCAGAGTTGAGAATACGGTGGTTGGCGCCCAGCAGCTCCTCGCGGCTGTAGCCCGAGATGCTGCAGAACTGCTGGTTGACGTACGTGATGTTCCCACGCAGGTCGGTTTCGGAGAAGATCGCGGCCGCGTCCACGGCCGCACGATAGTTATCATCCATGAAGCATCCTGCCTTAGCGGTTGAAGCGCTCCACCAGGGCGCGCAAGCCAACGCACACCTGTTCCAGTTCGGCCCCGCGCGAGGCGGCAGCGTTTGCGCTTTGAGCGCTGTGCTGGGCAATGCCGGCCACGCCATTGATCTGCCGCGAAACGTCTTCAGCCACTGCCGACTGCTGCTGCGAGGCGGTGGCCATCTGTTGGCTCATGTCACTGATACGCTGCACCGCATCACGAATGCCATGCAGTGCTTCGCGGGTTTCCTGTACCTGGGCAACGCCCTGCTCTGCGCCCGTGATGCCCTGGCTGGCAATTGCCACGGCTTCCTCGGCGCCACTGCGCAGGGTGTCGATGATGGCCTGGATGTGCAGGGTCGACTGGCGGGTCTTGTCAGCCAGCGCCCTCACCTCATCGGCGACCACGGCAAAACCACGGCCCTGTTCGCCCGCACGCGCGGCTTCAATGGCTGCGTTCAGGGCCAGCAGGTTGGTCTGCTCGGCAATACCGCGGATCATCCCGGCCGCCTCGGCGATGGCACCGGTCTGACCGGCCAGGTGGCTGACTGCCTGGTTGATCTGGGTCACCGTGCTGGCCAAGGTGCGAATGGCCGCGCCGCTGGCATCGGCCACCTGGCTACCCTGTTCGGCCAGCTGGTGGGCCGTGTGGGCTTCGGCCGCAGTCAACTGCACGTGGTTGGCCACTTCACCGATGGAGGCCGCCATCTGGTTCATTGCCGTGGCGCTCAGGTCGGTTTCTGCGCGCTGCTCCAGCAACGCTGCCTCGGTGCTGCGTGACAACTGCCCGGCATCGTGGGCCGCCACGGCCATTTGCCCGGCCAGGTCGCTCAACCGCGTCAACGCAGTTTTCAACCGTGCCTCTTCGCTGATCAGCATCAGTTGCAGCTGCCCGGCAGCGCCAGGCAGGTCGCTGTAAGTCAACGCCGCGACCGGGTCGGCGAAGGTACCTTCGGCCCCCGCGACCACCTGCTGCATCTGGCGGCCGAGGGCGTTGCGTGCCCACAGGCCATAGGCCATGAACAGCCCCACGGTCAGCCCTTGCCCCACCAGGCCAGGCCACAGCTGGTTGGCGCCCAGCGCCAACAGCCCACCGGCCAGGGGCAACGCCAGGGCCTGCACCAGCAGGCTCAGCCGACGCGGCACCGACAGTACCGCCTGGCCGGTACGCATCCGTGCATACAGGGCCTCGGCGCGGGCCACCTGCTCACGCGTGGGGCACACCCGTACCGACTCATAGCCAACCACCCGCCCGCCTTCGAGGATAGGCGTGACGTAGGCGTTGACCCAGTAATAGTCGCCGTTACGGCAGCGGTTCTTGACGATGCCCATCCAGCTCTTGCCAGCCTTCAGGTAGCGCCACATCAACTCGTATACCGCCGGCGGCATGTCCGGGTGGCGCACCAGGTTGTGCGGGCTGCCGATCAGTTCGGCATCGCTGTAGCCGCTGATGGCGGCGAATTCGGGGTTGCAATAGGTGATCAGGCTGGCGGTATCGGTAGCGGAAATCAGCCGCTGGCCAGAGGGAAAACGTTGCTCGACCGGGGTTACCGGCAGGTTGAGGCGCACGATGAGACTCCATTCAAGGGGTGCCAGGCGCCTGCTGCGAGCCTTTGCGGGATAAAAAAATCCGTCAATGCGCTCTTGGTGACTGCCCGGTCAGGCGCGGGATTCTACGAGTCCCGCCACATAAAGCAAATAAACCTTACGGATCATGGCGCTATCGATGATTCAACGTTCCCGGCTGCGCTTGGCAAGCTGATTGCAGCGGTATTCCCGGCAGTGGCCGGGCCCTGCACAAACGCGTACCGGCTCCCCTCACGGCACGCACCGAAGTAGAGCCTGGCAAGCCAAATTGCACCACAACTGGTCAGACCGGTAAGGCCAAAAACCCTTGCAATGTCGGATTTTTCGCGCTTTTATGGCTTCGCGCTGAACAAACCGGTAAGACCACAATAATTAAGTCCTGCGCTCTTTCGCCCCGTGCGGCTACCGAAGCAAGGACACCGATCAGAGACTCCCCCCATGCTCAAATGGTGCTCGCGTTCGATATTCCTGCAAGTCGTGCTCGGCCTTGCCCTCGGCATCGCCTGCGGTCTCAGTTTTCCCGACCTCTCCCTGCAACTCAAACCCCTCGGCGACGGCTTCATCAAGCTGATCAAGATGCTCATCGGCCTGATCGTGTTCTGCGTGGTGGTCAGCGGTATCTCGGGCGCGGGCGACCTGAAAAAGGTCGGGCGCATCGGCCTGAAGTCGGTGATCTACTTTGAAGTGCTGACCACCCTGGCGCTGGTGATCGGCCTGGTGTTCGCCTTCAGCAGCGGCATCGGCAGCGGTGCCAACATCCACCTGGACCAGTTGTCCAGCGCCGATGCCAACGGCCTGGCCGAGCGCGGCCAGCACATCCATGGCGCCACGGCGTTCTTCATGGACCTGATCCCCACCTCGGTGGTGGGTGCCTTCGCCGACAACAACATTCTCCAGGTGCTGCTGTTCTCGGTGCTTTTCGGTAGCGCACTGAACCTGGTGGGTGACTCGGCCGCCGGCATCTCAAGGCTGATCAACGAACTGAGCCATGTGATCTTCCGCATCATGGGCATGATCGTGCGCCTGGCCCCCATCGGCGTGTTCGGCGCCATCGCCTTCACCACCAGCAAGTACGGCCTGGAGTCGCTGCAGCACCTGGGCGGGTTGGTGGCACTGTTCTACCTGACCTGCGCCGGCTTCGTGCTGATCGTGCTGGGTACGGTGATGCGCCTGTCGGGCCTGAAGCTGCTGCCATTGATCAAGTACCTGCGTGAAGAGCTGACCATCGTCCTTGGCACCGCGTCGTCCGACGCCGTGCTGCCACAGATCATGCGCAAGCTGGAGCACCTGGGCATTGGCAGCTCCACGGTCGGCCTGGTCATCCCCACCGGCTACTCGTTCAACCTCGACGGCTTCTCCATCTACCTGACCCTGGCCATCGTGTTCATCGCCAACGCCACCGGCACGCCGCTGGAAATGACCGACCTGCTGACCATCCTGCTGGTGTCGCTGGTGACTTCCAAGGGGGCTCACGGCATCCCAGGCTCGGCGCTGGTGATCCTCGCCGCCACCCTGACAGCCGTGCCGGCGATTCCGGTGGTGGGCCTGGTGCTGGTGCTGGCGGTGGACTGGTTCATGGGCATCGGCCGGGCATTGACCAACCTGATTGGCAACTGCGTGGCGACCGTGGCCATCGCCCGTTGGGAAAAGGACATTGACCTGGAGCGCGCGCAGAACGTGCTCGACGGCAAGCTCGGCTTTACCCCGACGCCGCGCAAACAGCCCAACACACATCATCAACAGGAATTTTGACCGAAAGTGGCCGGCGATGACGCCGGCCCTTGCAGGAGCGAACCGTGATCAGCTCATCGACCGTCGTCACCTCAGTGGTGGAAAAACTGCGCCAGGCCCTGGCCCGGGGCCAATGGCGCACCGGCGACATGCTGCCGGGCCAGCGTGAGCTGGCCGAACAGCTGGGCATCAGCCGCCCAAGCCTGCGCGAAGCGGTGACCGTACTGGAAACCCTGGGCCTGGTACGCTCGCTGCCGGGCAAGGGCGTACTGGTACTGGACGCCGACGCCGTCATCCCGGAACCAGGCATGGACACCAGCGCTGCGGCCAGCCTGGCCGATGTGCTGGAGCTGCGCTACACCCTCGAACCCTTCATCGTCGGGCTGGTGGCGCAGTCGGCCAACAGCCAGGACGTCGGCCAGTTGCGCCTCACCCTGATGGACATGCGTGAAGCGCTGGAGGCCGATGACAGCGAAGCCGGGGTAAAAGCCTACATCGCGTTCCATGAGGCGTTGTTCACCCTTACCACCAACCCGATCTTCCAGAGCGTGGTGCAGCAGACCGGCAATGCCTTGAAGCAAAGTGCCGACATGCTGCGCAATTCGCCGGAACACCTGGCCGCGCGGCTCAAGGAAAACGAAGCCGTGGTACGCGCCATTCGCGAACGCAACAGTGCCCAGGCCAGCGCCCAGATGCGCCAGCATATTCTGGCCGAAGGCCAGCGCATGGGCATCCCGTTGAACATCCCGGACGACCACCCGCGCCCATGACCCCAGGAGAGCGACCATGAACGCCGCCCCCCACCTGCCAGCCCTGCTGGCTGCTGGCGAAACCCGCCTGTCGGCCGAGCAGATCTACCCTCGGCTGTTCGACGCCATTCTCGAACAGCGCCTGCCACCGGGGGCCCTGTTGCCCGAGCAGGCGCTGGGCCATGCCTTTGGTGTCAGCCGCACCGTGATTCGGCGTGTACTTGGGCGCCTGTCCGACCAGCAGGTGGTGGTGCAGCGCCCCAGCCACACCGCGCACCTGGCCGCGCCCGACCCGGACCAGGCGCGCCAGGTGCTCAGTGCCCGGCGCCTGGCCGAAACCACACTGATCACCCTGGCTGCCCAGCGCGCCCGGCCGGCGCAGGTGCGCCAGCTGCGGCAACTGGTGGACCGCGAACGCCAGCACCATGAAAGCGGCGAACGTTGCGCGGCGATCCGCCTGGGCGGCGAGTTTCACCTCAAGCTGGCGCAGGTGGCAGCCAATGCGCCACTGGCGCGGTTTCTCAATGGCCTGGTTCCCATGACCTCGCTGATCATCGCCCGCTACGAATCGCCGTGCTGCGACCACTGCGCCTGGCAGGAACATGCGGCGATCATCGATGCCGTGGAGCAAGGCAATGCCGAGGCGGCGCTTGGGCTGATGCACAAGCACCTGGACCGCCTGGAAGAAAAGCTCGACCTGAAATAGCCACTCATGCTGACGCGGTCCCTGTAGGAGCAGCCTTGTGCTGCGAAGAGGCCATAGCTGGCGAAGATGATCTTTTGCCTTGCCGGCCTCTTCGCAGCACAAGGCTGCTCCTACAGGGGCCGCGGTGGCCGGGCGATGGGCTGCACAGCAGCTCCAATAACCCCACCCTATACTGCGAGAACCACCCCAGCCTCTACTAGGGAGGCGGTTGCGTGAGTTCTCGAATCCCTCTGCTGCTGTGCCTTCTGCTGGCGCTCGCCGGTTGCGCGGGCAAGCGCCCGCCTGCCCCGCCACCCCCTGCGGTGCTCACGCCCGCCGCCTGGCAACGCATCGACCAGGAACTGATCGACGCCTCGGTCGGTGCAGCCGGCTCGGCCAATGACTATGCGCGGCGCTCCATGCGGGTGTGGCGGGAGCAGGTGCAACAGCGCACTGAAAGTGACTTCATCCCCTGGTTCACCGGCTACTGGACCCAGCAGTGGCTGACCCTCAAGGTGGCCTGGTACAAACTGGACAGTGGCAAAGGCCGGGAACCTGCGGAAAAGCGCCTGGCCCTGTACCTGCAGGAGCAGTACCACGAGCGGGTGATCGAGCCGGTGGCCGAACAGATCAACCCCGAGGGCATCCGCGACCGGGCCTGCGAGCTGTACCTGCAACTGTTCGGCCAGCAGCTGCCAGCCATCATCAGCCGCTACAACGCACCGCCCGAGCAGCTCAGCCAGCGCCTCAACCGGATCCCCGCCATCGCCCTGGGGCCACCGGATGCCCGCAATGCCAGCCTGTATCAACTGCTACGGGCCAAGCCGCTGGACCAGCAGCCGGCCTGGCAAGCCATGCGCCAGCACCTTCATCAACTGGCCAGCAAAGGCCCCGGGAAGACCGATGTCGGGCTGAATTCGGTGGCCACCCAGGCGAGCGACAAGCTCGGCGCTACCCTGGCCCCACGCGGCATCGCCAGCGCCGTGGCATCGGCAGTCGGCAAAGTGGCAGGGGCCATGATTTCGATCGCCGCGGCCGGCTACGGCATGATGACCCATGACCGCGAGCAGCCGCAGATGGTCGAGCAGTTGCGGGTGATCCTCAACGTGGCACTGAACCAGGAATGGCAGGAGTTGATGGAAAACCGCCAGAGCGGGGCAATGGCGGGGGTGTATTACCTGTCGGGGCAGGTTGAGGACAGCTTGCTGGCCAGCATGCCGCGGCCAGCCGAGCAACCGGCTGAGCAGCAGGTGAAGCAGCAGCAAGAACCTTTGATCATCCGCCTGCCGCCTTAGGCGGTAGCCATGGCCGAGCTGGGCAGCCCAAACACCCGGTCAAACGCCCAGTTGTAGGCAAAGGTGTAACACGGCACCAGAATGATGAACGCCATGTCCACCAGCAGCGCTTCAACCAGCGTCATGTCCAACCACCAGGCAATCAGCGGGATCAGGTACACCACCAGGGTCAGCTGAAAACCGATGGCATGCGCCACTCGGCGCCCCACGCTGCGACCGCGCTTGGCCTGGCGGCTCTCCCAGTGTTCGAACAGGGTGTTGTAGACCAGGTTCCAGAGCATGGCGATGGTGGTGATCATGACCGCCAGTGGCCCGGTATGCGACGCCTGGGTGTCCGACAGGTAGGCCAGCCCGAGGGTCGACATGCACAGCCCGATCAGTTCATAGAAAGTCACGTAGACCAGTTTGCGTTTCAGTCCCTGCACCCGGGGTTACCTCCAATGACAATAGCGATGGGGCGCGATCATGCTTCATCGTGCTTGACAGCAAAAGTCAGCAGCTGTCAGATCTACTGACAGGAGGCTGCCATGAACTTTTCCAGCGACAACATCCAGCTGTTTCTTGCCGTGCTCGACCGCGGCTCGTTTTCCGCCGCCGCACGCGCCCTGCAGCGGGTGCCCTCGGCCGTGAGCATGGCCATCGGCAACCTTGAGGCCGAGCTGGGCTACAGCCTGTTCGAACGCGGCTCACGCGAGGTCCGGCCTACCGCAAAGGCCTTGGCCCTGGAGCCACACGCCAGGCTGATTGCCGAACAGCTGGGGCTGCTTCAGGTACATGCCCTGGAGCTGTCCCAGGGGCTGGAAAGCAGCCTGAGCGTGGCCGTTGTGCCAGACATCGACCACCGCCCGTTGCTGGCCGCCATCGCCAGCCTCGGCGAGCGCCACCCGTTGCTGGACATCGCCCTGCTCAGCGCCCCGCACGAAGAAGCCCTGCATCTGCTGGACAGTGGGCGGGCCGACCTCTGTGTGGCCTTTGCCGGCCTGCAGGTCGATGCCCGCCGAGGCTTCCAGCACATCGGCATGGAGTCGCTGGTGGCGACCCTGTCGCCCACCCACTCAGCCTTGCGCGAGGGGCGCATCCACTACCTCGAAGACCTGACCCGGGTGCGCCAGGTTCTTGTACGCAGCCGCGACCTGCCGCTGGCCGACCCGCGCCCGCTGATTGGTGCAACGCATTGGTCCACCGACAGCTTCGACCTGGCATTACAGATGGTCGAAGCCGGCCTGGGCTGGGGCGACCTGCCGCTGTCGCGGGTCGCGCCGCTACTGGCCAGCGGGCGCCTTGTACGCCTGGATTTTCGCAATACCCGCAACGAGTTGCAGTTGCCGGTACACATTTTTTGGCGCAAACAACAACCGCTGCAGCAGGCTGCACGGCTGTTGATCGAACAGCTGGCGAATCAGTGACTGCCGTCTGTCGAAACGCTCCTAAGAAATTACTGTAAGTGCTTCAATCTTTTACCCCTTGGGCCGATATCCCGGTCGACAGGCCCCGCATCGCGTCATGAGCGTGCTGCGCCCTCCCCTCATTGGCTCAAGGTCTCGAAACATGAACCTGAAATTTCGCCACAAGATCCTGCTCAGCGCCTGCGGCGTCGTGGTCCTGGCATTTGCCCTGTTCACGCTCTACAACGACTACCTGCAACGCAACACTATCCGCCAGAACATCGAAGCCTCGGTGCAGCAGTCCGGTGCACTGACCGCCAGCAGCGTGCAAAACTGGATGAGCGGGCGCATCCTGGTGCTGGAAAACCTGGCCCAGGACATCGGCCAGCAAGGTGCCGGCGAGACCCTGGCCGGGCTGATCGAGCAGCCTTCCTACACGCGCAATTTCCTGTTCACCTACCTGGGCCAGGCCAACGGGGTGTTCACCCAGCGCCCGGACACCCAGATGCCTGCCGGTTACGACCCCCGCCAGCGCCCGTGGTATGGCGCCGCCGCCAACGCCGGGCAAACCGTGCTGACAGCCCCGTACCAGGGCGCCGTCGGTGGCCTGATGGTGACCATCGCCACCCCAGTGAAGAGCAAGAACAATGGCGAACTGCTGGGTGTGGTCGGTGGTGACGTGACCCTCGACACCCTGGTCGAAATCATCAACTCGGTCGATTTCGGTGGCATCGGCCACGCCTTCCTGGCCGACGCCAATGGCCAGGTGATTGTCAGCCCAGACAAAGACCAGGTGATGAAGAACCTCAAGGACATCTACCCCGGCAGCAACCTGCGGGTTGCCGCCGGCATGCAGGATGTCACCCTGAACGGCCAGGACCGCATCATCTCCTTCGCCCCGGTGGCCGGGCTGCCGTCGGCGCAGTGGTACATCGGCCTGTCGATCGACAAAGACAAGGCTTACGCCGCGCTCAGCCAGTTCCGCACCTCGGCGATCATCGCCATGCTGATTGCCGTGGCGGTCATCGCCGGCCTGCTCGGCCTGCTGATCCCGGTGCTGATGAGCCCGCTGACCACCATGGGCCGCGCCATGCGCGACATCGCCGAGGGTGAAGGTGACCTTACCCGCCGCCTGACCGTGCAGAACAAGGACGAGTTCGGCGAGCTGGCCACCTCGTTCAACCGCTTTGTCGAGCGCATCCATGCCTCGATCAGCGAAGTGTCTTCGGCCACCCGCCTGGTGCATGACCTGTCGGAGAAAGTGGTCAGCGCCTCCAACGCCTCGATCAGCGGTTCTGAAGAACAGAGCATGCGCACCAACAGCGTGGCCGCGGCCATCAATGAGCTGGGTGCCGCCACCCAGGAAATCGCCCGCAACGCCGCCGATGCCTCGCAGCATGCCAGCGGCGCCAGCGAGCAGGCCCACGGCGGCCGTGAGGTGGTCGAGGAAGCGATCAGCGCCATGACCGCCCTGTCGCAGCGCATCAGCGAATCCTGCGCGCAGATCGAAACGCTTAACGCCAGCACTGACGAAATCGGCAAGATCCTCGACGTGATCAAGGGCATCTCGCAGCAAACCAACCTGCTGGCCCTGAACGCCGCCATCGAGGCGGCCCGTGCCGGTGAAGCTGGCCGTGGCTTTGCCGTGGTGGCCGACGAAGTGCGCAACCTGGCGCACCGCACCCAGGAATCGGCGGAAGAGATCCACCGCATGATCACCAGCCTGCAAGTAGGCTCGCGCGAAGCGGTGCACACCATGAACACCAGCCAGGTGTCCAGCGAGCAGACTGTGCAGGTGGCCAACCAGGCCGGTGCGCGCCTGGCCAGCGTGACCCAGCGCATTGGCGAAATCGATGGCATGAACCAGTCGGTGGCTACCGCTACCGAAGAGCAGACTGCCGTGGTCGAAAGCCTCAACCTGGACATTACCCAGATCAACGCCCTGAACCAGCAGGGTGTGGAAAACCTTAACGACACCCTGCGCCATTGCGACCAGCTGGCCCAGCAGGCCGGGCGCTTGAAGCAACTGGTGGGCAGCTTCAGGATTTAAGCCCTGTCATAGACGGCAACGGCCACCGCCTGTTGCCGCCTGTACTGGCCCAATCGCCGGCAAGCCAGCTCCCACAGCCAAAGCGCTGAACATAAGCCCTGCATATCCCTGTGGGAGCTGGCTTGCCGGCGATTGGGCTGCGTAGCAGCCCCTTATGCCACCGCCACTTTCGCGGCCCTGCCCCGCCGCACCCAAGCCAGCAACACCGCCGCCATCAGCACGAAGCCTAGGTAGCCAAAGAACGGGTACACCTCACCCACCAGGCTGATGAACCCCACCAGGCTGCAACCAAACGCCACCACCCCGGTAACCACCGAGCCCCAGCGGAACTTCGCCGTGCCCGCCGGCAGCAGCCGCGAAAGAAACGAAAACATCGTGCCCACCGCGGTGTTGACGATCATGCCGAAGATGATCAGGCACATCACCAGCCCCAGCAGCGGCGACACCTCGTTGGCAATCGACAGCATCGGCATGGGCAAGTCGGCCACGCTGTCCAGGCGCGACAACAGCCCGGCACTCATCACTAGCATGAGGCCGCCTAACGCCGCGCCACCCAGCAGGCCACCCCACACTGCGGTTTTCTCGCCCTTGGCCGACCCACCCAAGATGGCCAGGATCGGCGCACCCGCCACGATGTTGTAGGACACATACAGGAACGCGCCCAGCAGCCAGTGACGGGTGCCGGCTTGCTGCTGGCTGGCCAGGTGATCGAGCGCGGCGAAGCTCTGCTCGCGGGTGAACACGGCGTACAACGCGATTGCCGACGCCACCAGGATCAACAGCGGGGTGATGGCGCCAATGGCCAGGATGACCTTGCGCACGTCCAGGCACACGATGCCCACCACCACCAGCGTTACCAACACGCTACCGGTCAGTGCCGGAATGCCGAACTGCTGCTCCAGCAGCGCACCGCCGCCGGCCAGCATGACCACGGTGACGGCGAACATGAAAAAGGTGATCAGCCAGTCGACGAACAGGCCCAGGTGGCGGCCGCAGATGGCCTTGATCACATCCTTGTGCGAGGTGGCCTGCTGGCGGTTGCCCAACGCCGCCAGGGCCATGCCGAGGAAGGTGAACAGGGCGGCGCTGACCAGTGCGCCAGCCAACCCCCACACGCCGAAGTCGACAAAGAACAACAACAGTTCCCGCCCTGAAGCGAACCCTGCCCCCACGATCACGCCGACAAATGCGCCGGCAATCTTCAGTTGCTCTTGCATGTGAACCTCTGGATTTATTGTTGTTGTCTTACTGACACCCCATATCTCTTGTAGGCGCAGCCTTGCGCTGCGAAGAGGCCGGTAAGGTCGTTGCAAGCGCTTTGGCTTTACTGGCCTCTTCGCAGCGCAAGGCTGCTCCTACAAAAGCTTCGTGCTTGGTTACTCGTCGCCGACAAACGCCTGCACTTCAATCTCCACGTCCACCCCCAGTGCCAACGCCGAGGCCACAGTCGAACGCACTGGCAGCGCCGCGCCGAAGAACTCCTTGTAGACCTCGTTGAAACCGGCGAAATGGCTCATGTCCGACAGCCATACCGTGGCCTTTACCACTTGGTCGAAACGCGCGCCGCACGCTGCCAGGCTTTCGGCGATGCGCTCGCAGGCGGCGCGGGTCTGGGTCTGGATATCACCGCGCACCACTTCGCCGCTGGCACTCATCGGCACCTGGCCGGAGAGGAACAGGAAACCACCCGCCTTCACCGCACGGGAAAACGGAAACGGCAGGCTGCTGGGGAAACGCTGGATGTCATTGCTCATGAGATGCTCCTTTCAGGGTTGCTGGAAACGGGCCGGGGACAGGCGCTCGGGCGCCACGCCCTGGCTGACAAGACTAGGGCACAGGTGTTGGCCAAGCAGCAAGTCGGCGGCCAGGCGCGAGGCGCCGGCGGCGGACTGGATGCCATAGCCACCTTGCGCCGCCAGCCAGAAAAACGCGGGGGCGTGCGCATCGAAACCGATCACCAGGTCACCGTCGGCAACGAACGAGCGCAGCCCGGCCCAGGTGTGGCTGGGGCGTCGGATCGCCAAGGTGGTCATGGCTTCGATGTTGTAGATGCCCAAGGCGACGTCGAGCTCTTCGGGCGCGGCGTCCTGGGGTTCCACCGGGTCGGCATTGGCTGGCGACCCCAGCAACTGGCCGGCGTCGGGTTTGAAGTAGAAGCTTTCGTCGACGCCGATCACTGCCGGCCAGCGGGCGAAGTCCTGGTCTGCCGGGCCGGGGAAGGTGAACGCGCTCCGCCGGCAAGGTTGCAGGCCGATGCGCGCCACGCCGCACTGCTCGGCCACGCGGTCAGCCCAGGCGCCAGCAGCGTTCACCAACTGACGGGCCTGCACCCGGCTGCCGTCACCCAGCTCCACCTGCCACAGCCCGTCCAGGTACGAGGCCTGGACAAGCTCGGCGTTGCAGCGCAGCTCTCCGCCGGCGACGCGTAAACCGCGCAAGAAGCCTTGGTGCAAGGCGTGAACATCCAGGTCCATGGCACCCGGTTCAAGCACTGCGCCGGCCAGGGCTTCGCCCCGCAGGCTGGGCACCAGGGCCAGGGCGGCGTCACGGTCAAGCAGGCGGACTTCGGTGCCATTGGCCAGGTTCTGCGCATGGGTCTGCTCAAGCAGCTCACGCTGCTCCACGCTGGCCACATACAGGCAGCCGCGCGGTTCCAGCAGCGGATGCTCACAGAAGCCTTGCGGCGGCGTTTCGTAAAAGGCCCGGCTGGCGCGGGTCAGTGCCTGGATCTGCGCGGTGCCGTAGGCCTCCATGAACATCGCCGCCGAGCGCCCGGTGGAGTGGTAACCAGGCTGTGATTCGCGCTCGAGCAGCAGTACGCGCTGCTGGCCCGCCAGGCGATAGCCCAGCGACGCACCGGCAATGCCGGCACCGATGATCAGGGTGTCGTAGGTTGGGGTCATGCACGCTCCTGCCAGGCTAATTATCATTTATGAGAATTCTAATATATGAGAATTTAGAAATACGCAAGTGTCCAAGGTAAGATGCCCGACCCACGCCGTATGCCGAGAGCCCTGAATGCCCGCTGCCCTACCCCTGCTTGACCGCACTGTAGTCGGCCAGCGCCTGCGCCAGGTGCGCAAGGCGCGCCAGATGACACTCAAGCAATTGTCCGAAGCCAGTGGCGTACCGGTGTCCACCCTGTCGAAGCTGGAGCTGGCACAAGTCTCGGTCAGCTACGAGAAGCTGGCTGCCGCCGCACGGGCGTTGAATGTCGACATTGCCCAGTTGTTTCGCGCCGGCGGTACGGTCACCACCCCGGTGCCGGTGACCGTGGTGGTCGACTCGCTACCTGCAGCGGCGGGGTACTCCACCGGCACCTACGACTACCACCCCATTGCTGGCGACTTCCCCGAGCGGCGCATGACCCCGGCCTATGCCCGCATCATCGCCCGCGAACGGGGCCAGTTCGACGACTTTATCCGCCACCCCGGGCAAGAGTTCGCCCTGGTGCTGAGCGGGCGCGTGCGCATCGAGTTCGAAACCGGGGAAGCCGTGAGCATCGGGCCGCAGGAAACCGCGTACTTCGACAGCCAGGTGGGGCACATCTACCTGTCGGAAAGCGAGGATGGCGGGGACGCGCACGTGATGGTGGTGATGACCGATCGCTGAAGGCGCCCGGTTATAACCTAATAACGAACAAGTCTATTTGGCTATAAAAAAATCTATATGCTGGCTGCATCCGATAACGGGCAAAGATGGGCAGTCGAGTAGCGTATGGATGTAGGTTCTTTCGGTTTCACCATTGCGGGCCTGGTCGTGGGTTTCATCGTCGGCATGACCGGCGTCGGTGGCGGCTCGCTGATGACCCCGATCCTGTTGTGGTTTGGCATCAGCCCGGCGACGGCCGTCGGTACCGACCTGCTCTATGCGGCAATCACCAAGGCCAGTGGCGTCTGGGTGCATGCGCGCCACAAGAACATCGACTGGAAGATCACCGGCCTGCTCAGCCTGGGCAGCGTGCCCGCCGCAGCGCTGACGCTGTGGTTCCTCAACACCCTGCACACCGACACCTCGGCGCTCAACGCCATCATCAAGCAAGGCCTGGCGGTGGTACTGATCCTGACCGCGCTGGCCATCCTGTTCAAATCGCGCCTGCAGGCTTTCGCCAGCCGCCATGCCGGTGACCACTACCACCTCAGCGACCGTAGCCTGAACACCCTTACCGTGCTTACTGGCGTGGTACTGGGGGTAATGGTCACCCTCACCTCCATCGGTGCTGGCGCACTGGGTACGGTGGCGCTGTTCCTGCTGTACCCGTTTCTGGTCACGCGCCGCCTGGTCGGTACCGAAATCGCTCACGCCGTGCCGCTCACCCTGGTAGCAGGCCTGGGCCACGCCGGCATGGGCAACATGGACTGGTCGCTGCTGGGTTACCTGCTGCTGGGCTCGCTGCCGGGCATTTACCTGGGCAGCCACCTCACCGGACGGATCTCCGACCGCGTGCTGCGTCCATGCCTGGCGGCGATGCTGCTGCTGATCGGCTACAAGCTGGCGTTCTGACCTTCAGCCCAGGCGCAAGCGCCACTGCCCGGTAAAGCTCAGCTCAAGGCGCGAAAGCGGCAGCACGTCGATACGCTGGCTGGCCTGCATCGGGCACCCCAACACCTGTACCAGCACGGCGCGCATGACCATCGGGTGAGTCACCGCCAGCCACTCACCCGGCGTGTCGAAAGCCGCCAGCCAGGTGGCCACACGCTGGCATAGCGCAGCAAACGACTCCCCACCATGCACCGCACTGGCCGGGTCCTGCAGCCAGTCTGCCAACGCCTGCGGTTGTTCGGTTTGCAACTGCTTCAACGGCAAACCCTGCCAACGCCCCAGGTCGCAATCGGCCAATGCCGGCTCGATCTGCGCCGGCCCCGACAACCACGCCGCCGTCTCGCAGGCTCGCCGCTCTGGCCCAGTCAGCACCTGCATGCAGGGCACGATGGCGTCGGGGTGTTGGGTCAACGGCAAGATGCCGTCATCTGCACGGTGCAGGCGCCCAGTCTTCTGGGCCTGGGTCAGGGCATGGCAGATCAGGGTAAGGCGGACGGCTTTCACCGGGGCTCACTCGCAGCGGGCAGGGGCCCATGGTTTAGCATGCTGCGAGGCTTTTGGCTGCAACAATGTCGCCGCCCGCACAAACGCGTATACCTTGCAGGCCCGTTCAGTTCATAGATGGGTAACCACCTGCACCAAACCCCACACCGGCAGCGCCCCCACCAATCCCACCGCCAGCCGCGGCCAGTACGGCAACAACATCACCAGCACCAACCCCGCCAGCGACAGCACGCCGAACCAGGCCACCGGCCCCATGGCCCAGCCCCAGGCCTGGGCACACAGCTTCAGGCTCGCCAGCAACGCCAACCAACCGGCACTGCGCAGGCTGATCCTCCACGCGCGCGGGCAGGTGCGATTCCACACCTGTTTGTAAAGCCGCTCCAGCCCCTGGCACAGCCCGAGCATACCGGCATAAGCGAACAACACTGCGCCTGCAATCCACATCATCATGCCTCGGCCTCCTGTCGCCGCCCTGCCCGGGCCTTCTGCTGCACCGGTTGTGCTTGCCGCACCCGCCAGGCCACCAGCCCAACCAACACGCCCAGTACCAAGGCACAGGCCGCTACGCCCAGGCGCATGGCATCTTCGAGGCCGCCAAACGCACCCAGGCCGATGCACAGCAACGCCGTCAGCAACAGTTGCTCGGCCCATGCCCGGCGTGCCGGCCTGACACCCGCATGCAACAGCGCCAGCAGCCATACACCAAAGAACGCACGTACTTCCCAGCTCTCCCGCTGTGCCAGTTCCACCGGCAACAAGCGGCTGGCCCACAGCAGCCCGACGCACGCCAGCAGCAAACCGCTGATGAAGCCCACGTTGCACACCTCGGCCACCCGGTACCAGCGCCGTGCCGAAGTATTGGCAGTGGCGCTGGCATACTTGCGCCCGCGCTTCACGCAGAACAGCACCAGGCCGCTGGCGATCATCAGGCAGCTGACCAGCCCGCACACGAAGTACAGCCAACGCATCGGATAGCCGCCGAACTGCGCGAAGTGCAGGCCAACCATGACCCGCTGGGTCAAAGGCACCGCGCGCCACTCAGGCACGTCGCTGAGCAGTTGCCCGCTGACGCCATCGAAGACCATGGCCTGCCCCTTGGCCAGCGCGATGCGGTTGCCCAGTTCGGGGCGGATTTCGACGCGCGCCGCCGCCGTGTTCGGGTTGCGGATATTCAAGCCGCCAATCGGCCCCAGCCGCGCCTCAGCCTGGGCCAGCAGCGGTGCTACGTCCACCAGCGCGGCCGGCTGCCTGGCCAGGCCACGGGGCTGTTCCATGCGAGCATTGCCTTGGGCCTGGAAGTAGGCGCGTGCGTCGCCGGCAAAGAGCGCGTCGACCCCGGCGGGGATGTAGATGAGCATGAAGATCACCAGGCCGGTGTAGGTGATCATCAGGTGGAACGGCAGCAACAGCACCGCACTGGCGTTGTGGAAATCCAGCCACGAGCGCTGGCCCTTGTTCGGCCGGAAGGTGAAGAATTCCTTGAAGATCTTCTTGTGGATGACGATGCCGGTCACCAGTGCCGCAAGCATCACCAGCGCCAGCGCACCGACCACGAAAATACCCCAGTTGCGCGGCAGGTCGAGGGTGAAGTGGAAGCGGAAGAAGAAGTTGCCGCCGACACTGTCGCGCACCTCGATGGCCTCGCCGGTGCGCGGGTCCAGCTGCACGCCACCGCCGTGGCGGCGCTCGCCGGTAGAAACGCGCAGCCCTGGCGCGCGCTCGCTCGGCAGGCTGATACCCCAGTTGCCAGCCTGTGGTTCATGGGCCTGCAGGTAGTTGATAGCGCGCCGGGCAGCGTCGGCCTGGGACACCTGGGTGGCCGGGATTTCCGGCTGCATCCAGTGGTTGAGCTCCTTGTCGAACACCGCCAGGGTGCCGGTGACGAAGATGGCGAACAACAGCCAGCCGAAGATCAGCCCGGCCCAGGTGTGCAGCCAGGCCATCGATTGGGTGAAAGTGTTCTTCATGCCAGCCGCTCCATTACCTGCGGCCAGAAACCGATCAGGGCAAGGGGCGCAGCCAGTGCCAGCGGCGCCCAGGCGCGCAGGGCATCACGGCAGGCGAAGGCCCAGAGGATGGCGACGGTGTAAAAAATGAACGCTGGCAGGGTCGCAACAATGACCGCATCGGCCGCAGATAGCGGCAGGATGCGGGCCAGGCAGGCACTGGCGGCGTAGCTGAGGGCGTAGCCGCCGAGCAGTGCGGCGGCGCTGCGGGAGAGTAGTTGTAGCCAGGCAGGGGCTTTGATCATCGGAGGGTTCCTTGAGGTCCGGCGATTGGGCCGCATAGCGGCCCCTGGGATCAGAAGTTGATATTCAGCGCAGCAAACACCGCCCTGCCCGGCTGGTTATACGTGTTGGCCCCCGAACTGCTGGCGTTGCCGCCACGCAGGATCTGCTTGTCGAACACGTTGTTCACGCCCACCCGCACGTCGTAGTTGGCGTTGAACTTGTACCCCGCGCTCACGTCCACCAGGCCATAGGCCTCGACGTCCTGCTGCGCGGCCTGGTCATAGTCTTGCTGGGTGCGGTAGTTGTAGGTCGGCGACTTCTGTTTACCGAAGTAAGTACCCGCCACCTGGAACGACAGCTGCTCGGTGGCGCGCCAGTCGAGGGTGGTGTTGACGGTGTACTCAGGGATCACCGACAGCGGTTCGCCGGTCTCGCGATTGTCGTTGTCCAGCATCCAGGTCAGGTTGGTGTTCCAGTCCAGGGTCGGCGTCAGCTCGATGAAGAAGTTGCCTTCGATGCCTTCCACCCTCGCCTTGCCGGCGTTTTCCCATTCGGTCACGCGGCGGCCGCTGTTGATGGCATAGAGCACATCGGTACCGCCGATGATCTTGTTCTTGTAGTCATTGCGGAAGTAGGTGGCGCTGGTACGCCAGGTGCCGCGGTCGTACAGCAGGCCAATCTCTTTGTTGACGCTGATTTCCGGCTTGAGGTCGGCGTTACCCTGCAGGTAGCAACCACCGGAGTTGGTCTGCTCCACACTGCAGCCGTTACCGCGGCTGTACAGCAGGTAATTGGGGTTGGACTGGTAAAGGTTTGGCACCTTGTAGGCGCGAGCAATGCCGCCTTTGACCGACAGCGCCTCGGTGAGCTTGTGCGACAGGTTCAGGCTCGGGCTGAAGTTGTCGCCAAACATCTCGTGATGGTCAAAACGCAAGCCAGGCGTCACCGTCGTGTCGCCGATGACGATATTGTCCTCGACGAACAACGCGTAACTTTTGGCGGTCATCTTCGATTCGCTGCGGTCGAAACCGCTGATCGCGTCATTGCCCGAGCCACTCGGGTCGAAGCTCTGCGGACGGAACGAGCCCTGGTCGTTGAGCGACTCGTACAGGTACTCGCCCCCCAGGGTCAGCACATGCTCGGTGCTGCCCAGGGCGAACGGCAAGTTGACCTCACTGTTCAAGCGCGTGTTGCGCAACCGCGACATCGCCGCGCCGCTGTCGTTGATCGCCCCTTCCGGGCCACCGGCCAAACCCTCGTTGAGGCGCCAGTTGCGCACGTATTCGTAGGCCAGCGTGGTCTTGCTGGTACCCCAGGTGAAGTCGCCCAGGTGGGTCAGGTCGTAGGTGCTGCGCTGCATGACGTTGGTTTCGTGGCCATACAGGCTGGAAATCAGTGCGACGTCGCTGCCGCCGTTGCTGTTCATGGTGTCGCCAGCATAGATATTGCCCTGCCGGCTGTAGCCTGCATTGGCTTCGAAGCGGTGCTCATCGTTCAGCTTCCAGCTGAGCAGGCCGTTGATGTCCTTGTTGCGCACACCCTCACGGCCGGCAACCAGTGCGCTGTTGGCGTGGCTGGCGTTGATATCGAGGTCGTCAGCGTCAGTCTTGGCCAGGCCGCCGAACAGCCGGAAACCAAGGTTATCGGTGAGGCCGCCACCGAGGTTGAAGTTGGCGCGGCGGCTGGCACCCTCGGCACTGTCTTCCGGCAACTGGGTGAACAGGCTGACGCTGCCCTTGAGCTCGTCGGTGGGGCGTTTGGTGATGATATTCACCACCCCGCCCATGGCGCCGGAGCCGTAGCGAGCGGCGGCCGGGCCGCGCAGGATCTCGATACGCTCGACTGCCTCGGCGGGCACCCAGTTGGTTTCACCCCGGGTATCACGGTCACCGTTCCAGCCATAACGCACCGCGTTGCGGGCGCTGGAGGGCTTGCCATCGATGAGGATCAGGGTGTTTTCTGGGCCCATGCCGCGCAGGTCGATCTGGCGGTTGTTGCCCCGTGCGCCGCTGGCGCTGTTGCCGGTCAGGTTGACGCCGGGCTCGCGGCGGATGATATCGGACAGGTCATTGGATGGCGGGTGGCGCTTGATGTCGTCGGCGGTGATGATCGACGAACCCAAGGCCTGACGCGCCTCGCGCTCGGCGGTGATCAGGGTGTCCTGAATAACCAGCGCATTGTCGGCGACCGGCACTTCCAGCACCTCACTCGTGCGCTGCTCTTCAGCCTGGGCCGCGGTGGCCACCATGGCCGGTGACGCCAGCGCAACGAACGCCAAGGCCAGGCTGTTGGGTGAAGTTCTGCACTGCATGGGTACATCTCCTGCGATTCATGAGCGAAACGGCACATCCCTGTCGGAAACCGGGAGCTCTCGCCCACCGGCCTCGCAAACACAGTCTGGTGGCCAACAGGGGTGGTAAATATAGGGAATCGCAAATGAGAGTAAATCGTATTTACGAAGTTTACATGTTTGTAACCGAACTTTGCTGAGGCGCGCGGTAGAGCGCCGTATTCCCGCTCACACAGAATCCTGGTCATGCTGGAGTAATTGGCGTCTGCACTGGCTACAATTGCCTTCCTCTAACCCGAGCCATCTGTTCATGCTCCCAGCCACGCTGATTTTCCTGTTCACCCTGACCCTGGTCATCTGGCAACCCAAAGGCCTCGGCGTCGGCTGGAGTGCCACCTTCGGTGCGCTGCTGGCCCTGCTGTGCGGTGTGGTGTCACTGCACGATATCCCCACCGTCTGGGCAATCATCTGGAACGCCACCGCCACCTTCATCGCCCTGATCGTCATCAGCCTGTTGCTGGACGAAGCCGGTTTCTTCGCCTGGACGGCGCTGCATGTGGCGCGTTGGGCCCGAGGCGACGGGCGTCGCCTGTTTGCCTTCATGGTGCTGCTGGGGGCAGCGGTATCCGCGCTGTTCGCCAACGATGGCGCAGCACTGATCCTTACCCCCATCGTCATGTCGATGCTGCTGGCGCTGCGCTTTTCCCCCACGGCAACCCTGGCCTTCGTGATGGGCGCCGGTTTTATCGCCGACACCGCAAGCCTGCCGTTGGTGGTATCGAACCTGGTAAACATCGTGTCGGCGGACTACTTCGGGCTCGGCTTCAACGCCTACGCCGCCGTGATGGTGCCGGTCAACCTGGTGGCGGTAGCGGCCACGCTGCTGGTGCTGTGGCTGTATTTTCGCCGCGACATCCCGCTGCGGTACGCCACCGACGACCTGCAGTTGCCTGCCCTGGCAGTACGCGATCGCGCCACGTTCCGTGCGGGCTGGGTGGTACTGGTGGTGTTGCTGGCCGCGCTGTTCGTGCTGGAGCCGCTGGGCATCCCGGTCAGCGCGGTGGCCTCGGCCTGCGCCGCCGTGCTGTTTGCCGTGGCCGCCCGCGGCCACGTGATTGCCACCCGCCGCGTGCTGCGCGAAGCACCGTGGCAGATCGTGGTGTTCTCGCTGGGGATGTACCTGGTGGTGTACGGGTTGCGCAATGCCGGCCTGACCGACGCCCTTGCCGGGGTACTGGACTGGCTCGCCAGGCATGGGTTGTGGGCAGCTACGCTGGGCACCGGGCTGATTGCGGCGCTGCTCTCGTCACTGATGAACAACCTGCCCAGTGTGCTGATCGGCGCCTTGTCGATCCATGCCAGCGAAGCCCAGGGCGTGGTGCGCGAGGCGATGATCTACGCCAATGTCATCGGCTGCGACCTGGGGCCGAAGATCACCCCGATCGGCAGCCTGGCCACGTTGCTGTGGCTGCATGTGCTGGCGCGCAAAGGGGTGGTGATTGGCTGGGGGTATTACTTCAAGGTCGGCGTACTGCTGACCGTGCCGGTGTTGCTGGTGACCCTGGCGGCCCTGGCACTTTGGTTGAGTTTTTGAGGTTGCCGAGCAGCTGCAGGCTTGCACGGCCGCTGCAGGTGCTGGCTTGCCTGCGATGGGCCGCACACAGCGGCCCCGCCGATGTCACAGCGAACGGGCTTAACAGCACAGCGAGCAAGGCCGGCACACCGATTTCAGTCGCTGGAAGATCCTGCTCGGCGGACATCGCCGAGCGCGCGGCCTTGTGCCTGAGTACGCAGGGGCGCGATGACGAGGTCGTTCTGGCCACCCTGTTCCCGGAGTTCTTCGAGGCCGGCGCGGCTGCAGCGGCGAAGCGGCCCCTTGCCGCCACCGACAACCTGCGTAGCCTGGGCAAAGCAGCCGAAACGGCCCATGCGCGTCAGGTGCTGGACAGCTGCGACGGCGACATGGACGAGGCCGCACGGTGCCTGGGGGTCAGCCGCAGCACCGTCTGGCGGCGGGTGCGAAGCCTGGCCTGACCGGTCGTGGTTCCGGTTTGCATCCTGCGCGTGGGCTCCTACAGTTTGAACGTAGCAACGCCGACGAGACCCCAGATGCGCAGCAATGAAGAAAGCGGCGCCGTGAATGCCAGCCGATCCTTGCCAAAGATCCCGCGCAGTGTCTGGGCGCTGGGCTTCGTGTCGATGTTCATGGACATTTCCTCGGAGATGATCCACGCCCTGCTGCCACTTTACATGGTCACCGTGCTCGGCACCTCGGTGGTGGCGGTGGGCGTTATCGAAGGTATCGCCGAGGCAACCGCCTCGATCACCAAAGTGTTTTCCGGTGCGCTCAGCGACCGGCTGGGCAAGCGCAAGCTGCTGACCGTGCTCGGCTATGGCCTGGGCGCGCTAACCAAGCCGGTATTCCCCATGGCTTCCGGGCTGGAGTGGCTGATCGCAGCACGTTTCGTCGACCGGGTCGGCAAAGGCATCCGTGGGGCGCCGCGTGATGCGCTGGTGGCTGATGTCACGCCCCCCGAGTTGCGTGGTGCCGCCTTTGGCCTGCGTCAGGCGCTGGATACGGTTGGTGCTTTCCTCGGGCCATTGCTGGCAATCATGCTGATGTGGCTGACCGCGAGCCACTTCCAGATGGTGTTCTGGGTGTCGGTGATCCCGGCGTTCGTGGCGGTGTACATCCTCATCGCCTTCGTGCGCGAACCTCAAGCGCCGGCCAGCACTCGGCCCGTGCGCGCACCGCTGGCGGTGCACGAACTGGTGGGCCTGGGCCCCACCTACTGGCGGTTGATCGGCCTGGCCACCGTATTCACCCTCGCCCGCTTCAGCGAAGCCTTCCTGCTACTGCGCGCTCAGGACATGGGGCTGGCGCCGATGTGGGCGCCGGCGGTGCTGGTGCTGATGGCGCTGGCCTACTCGGTGTCTGCGTACCCTGCCGGGGTGCTGTCGGACCGCCTTGGGCGCCGCGGCGTGCTGATGACGGGGCTGGGGATGCTGATCGCCGCCGACCTGTTGCTGGCCCTGCTGCCTGGCTGGGCGGGGTTGGCCCTGGGGGTTGCCGCCTGGGGTCTGCACCTGGGCTTCACCCAAGGCATCTTCGCGGCCATGATCGCCGACAGCGCACCCGCCAACCTGCGCGGGACCGCCTTCGGCCTGTTCAACCTGCTGACCGTGGTGGCACTGCTGACGGCCAGCGTGGTGGCAGGGTTGTTGTGGGATGGTGCGGGGTTCCAGGCAACTTTCCTGGTCGGTGCAGGGCTTGCCAGCACCACCCTGGTGGGGGTGATGCTGTTACGTTGAGCATACCGGACTAGGCCAACGCCGGTTCCTGCTTGAGCAACGACCAGCCCCCGTGTCCATCCACCTCCAGCCGGTGAGTATGGAACCCCGCCAGCGTGCTGCGATGGCCAACACTGACCAGCAGCGCGCCCGGCATTTCCGTGCGCAACATTGAATACAGGGCGTGCTCTAGCCCTTCGTCCATTGCCGAAGTGGACTCGTCGAGGAACACTACCTGGGGCCGGTTGAACAGCACCCGGGCGAACGCCAGGCGCTGCTGCTCGCCCACCGAAAGAATGTGCGACCAGTCACAACTGACCTCCAGCCGATCGGCCAGATGAGCCAGATTCACCTGGCGCAGTGCCTGCCGCATCCGGCCTTCGTCCTCGGCCTTGCTGGCTGCCGGGTAGGCGATGACCGTCCGCAAGTCGCCCAACGGCAGGTAGGGACGCTGCGACAAGAACAACGCCTGATGGCCTAGCGGGCGCTTGACCTTACCTTCAGCATATGGCCAGAGGCCCGCCAAGGCTCGCAGCAGGGTAGTTTTGCCGCTGCCCGACGGCCCCTTGATCAACAGTGCCTGGCCGGCGTGCAGGCTCAGGCCAAGATCAGTGACAAGGGGATGCCCGTCCGGGCGCAGCACCTGCAGATCCGTGATTTCCAGCGAATGTTCCTGAGCCTCGGTGGTAATACGCGGCAAAGCGCTTGCCTGGTCGTTGGCATCGAGAAAACCGGTCAGGCGGTCGAGGGTGGCCCGGTACTGAGCGAACGCGTCGTAAGATTCGCGGAAGAACGACAACGAATCTTGCACCTGGCCAAAGGCCTGGGCGGTCTGCATCACGTCTCCCAACTTGATCGCACCGCTGAAGAAGCGTGGTGCCTGGAGGATAAACGGGAACACCACGGCAACCTGGCTAACCCCCAGGTTGAAACCACTGAATTTCAGGTTCCGGAACACCAGCGCCCAGGCATTGACGATCAAGGCACCAAAGCGGCCCAGCAACGTGCCCCGCTCTACCAAGGCGCCTTGGTAGAAGGCAATGTTCTCGGCATTCTCGCGCAGGCGCATCAGCGCATAGCGAAAGTTGGCGGTGAGTTTTTCATTGAGGAAGTTCAGGCGGATCAACGGGCGCCCCAGGCGGAAGGCAATCCAAGTGGCAACGATGACATACAGGTAAACGGCAAACACCATCGCCCGTGGGACTTCCACACCGGCAACCGCCAGCGGTGCCGACAGCGACCAGAGAATCCCGGTGAAGGCTACCAGCGACACCAGTGCACTGACAGCGCCCAAGGCCAGGGTGACCGAGTTGGTGACAAATGCATTGGCATCCAGCTCGATACGCTGGTCAGGGTTGTCCACCGGCTCGGCCAGAAACTGACCACGGTAGTAGGCATCGCCGTGCATCCAGTCGTGGGTCAGGCGCTCGGTGAGCCAGACCCGCCAACGAATGCTGAATGCCTGGGTTACATAGAAGGTGAACAGCGAGCGCAGCACGTGGATGGTGGCCAGTACGGCAAAGACACCGAGCATGTACCAGAAGGCGGATTGATCCAGGCCTTGCAAGGCACTGTAGAAGCCGTTGTACCAGAACGAGAACAGTACGTTCAGGCGCACCGAGAACAGCGTCAACACCAGCAACAGCGTAAACACCAACAGTGGCCGCCAACTGCGCCTGAAACTGAAGTAAGGCCCGGCAAGCTGCCAGAACTGGCTGCCCCAGCGTGTGCAACGGACAGCCAGTGTCGCGGCAGCGGTAAAGCAGACAAGGGTGATGAACGAAGCGATTGCCAGCCATCTCAGGCTCTCTTGCAGGGCCTGATGCCAGTTCATGTCCATGGTGGGTATCCGTGCTGAGTATTTCCGCGAGCGTAGCATTGCCCTACGGTTCATCAGGCATATATGACGCACATTTCATGATCCTGACCTGTTGCCGCGGCCCCTGTAGGAGCAGCCTTGTGCTGCGAAGAGGCCATTGCAGCCGAAGATAATCTTTAGCCTTACCGGCCTCTTC
>NZ_JBLZWV010000045.1:0-18450 GCF_056098905.1 Pseudomonas sp. TSO6
CAAGCACCCACACGAATTGCTTGATTCAATTTGTTAAAGAGCGTTTGGTTAAGAGCTTTTCGTCTCAACCGAGGCGCGCATTCTACGCTTTCCTCAGAGCCTGTCAAGCGTTTATTTTGAAGTTTTTCCCGAGAAACTCGTTTAGCTTCAAGCACTTGACTCAACCAGGTGGCTAGCTTTACTTCGCTACCCCGCTGGAATGGTGCGCATTATAGGGCCGTCATTACGCAGGTCAACCTTTAATTTCAGTTATTTGAAATATTTGTGGCTAATCCACTTGAGGGCTACCACGCGCTCTAGCAATTGCGCACTATATTGCTCACCCCTACCCCGCCCAAGGATCGCCGCACCTAAATGAACACCCAGCCCCGCAGCCTGGCCGCCACTCTCTTCCCGATCGGCTTGCTGCTTATCGCCATGGCATCGATCCAGTCCGGTGCCTCCCTGGCCAAAAGCATGTTCCCCATCATTGGCGCACAAGGCACCACCACCCTGCGCCTGATCTTCGCCAGTATCATCATGCTGCTTATATTGCGCCCATGGCGGGTACGCATGACCGCCACCACCCTGCGCAACGTGGTCATCTACGGCATGGCACTGGGCGGGATGAACTTCCTCTTCTATATGGCCCTGCAAACAGTGCCGATCGGCATCGCCGTGGCCCTGGAGTTCACCGGCCCGCTGGCAGTGGCGATCTTCTCCTCGCGCCGGCCGATCGACTTCCTGTGGATTGCCTTGGCCATCGCCGGCCTGCTGCTGTTGCTGCCAGCTGGCCACAGCGGCCAGGCACTCGACCCGGTGGGCGCTGCTTACGCCCTGGGCGCAGGTGTATGCTGGGCCCTCTATATTCTGTTCGGGCAACGCGCCGGGGCCGAGCACGGTATCCAGAGTGCAGCCTTGGGGGTGGTAGTCGCCGCCCTGTTCGTCGCCCCCATCGGTATCGCCCACGCCGGTAGCGCTCTGCTCACACCTGCCTTGATCCCCATGGCCCTGGCCGTTGCGGTACTGTCCACCGCCCTGCCCTACAGCCTGGAAATGGTTGCCCTCACGCGTATCCCGGCACGCACCTTCGGCACCTTGATGAGCATCGAACCGGCGTTCGGCGCACTGTCCGGCCTGCTGTTCCTCGGCGAGGTGCTGACACTCACCCAATGGCTGGCGATCGGGGCAATCATCGCCGCGTCGGTTGGCACTACCTTGTCCATGCGCAAGGAGCCCACACCAACTGTTGCAGCAGACTGATATGAGAAATATTTTCATTTGAGACAGGATTAGTGATTGTAGCCGCCCGTCTCGCTGATTAAGCTGTCACAGAATCATCATCTTTACGCTATCTACTGGACCGAATACGGACGCTGGGGATATTTTCAGGAAGAAGCGAAGCGATAACGACCGGGCCAGACAGCTGATCCCCCCCTTTGCATTTAAGGACAGGAATGAAACGTATTTTTCTCATCCTGGCCATCTTGGCTATTGCTGGATGTGCCGCTACAGCCAAGACTGAGGTCAAAAGGGGCAAGAAGGGCCTGCATATCAATTGCTCCGGTCTTTCCTCCTCATGGGACAACTGCTACAGCAAGGCCGAGAGCTCCTGCAGCAAGCGCGGATACCGAGTCATCGCCCGTTCTGGCGACAGCGATGAAGAAGCCGGTGACTACTTGTTCGGCATCAACCCGGCGGGGTACACCAGCCGCAGCATGATCGTCATCTGCAAGTAGAAAAAAGGGCAGCTCACAGGCTAATGCCAGTCAGTTAAGCTGACTGGCATTTTTATTTTCGGGTCGGGTATTTTGCTGGTCGCTGTTTCACCACCCGCGGAAACCATCGATCCGGTCGCCGATGAGGCAGAACATACTGCGCCGCCGATGCCTGCAGATCCGCCAAAAATCCAGGCAGATTGCCGGGATGGTTGAGTGATGTGCCATGCAGCAAGCCTAAAATCGCCCAACTGCAGGCGGTAAAGCTCAGTTCGCATGGATATACACCTGGGCACTGTCTCGACATCTGCACCATCTGATACCGCAACAGGTTGTAGCCCAAGAGCACGCCCCACAACTCTTGCGCGATCATCTCCGGCGTCTTGCTCCGCAACGTGTACTCACCCCCTAACAGTCCTTGCTTGATCTCTCGGTAGCCAAGCTCGATTTCCCAACGCTGACTGTAAAGATCAACGATCTCATCACCTGGGAAGCGCAGGGTATCGGTCATGGAGGTCAGCACGCTTACAATCTTGCCTTTGATCGTTTTGCTTAGCAGCCGCGCTCGAATTTCCAGCGGCAAGCCTGGCCATTGCTTGCGAGCCTGGGGCGAGGTACGCAGCACGACCACAGCATCATTGCGTCCAAGCTTGTGCTCTACCTCGTACTGAGTGCCCTTTTTCAAGGGGATCAGCCAGTGCCGATGCTCGCCTTGCGATTGCCAGTGGTGCAGTAAGCCCAGCGAATAGAAACCTTTGTCGAACAGGGTCAACGAATGGTTTGGGGTGGTGGCGATCAACTGTTCTGCCAGCTTCATTTCGCTGCTGTGATAGCTCTCGAAAGTGCTGTTTATCAGCAAGTGGCTGGTCAGCTCCATCTGACAGACCATCCGGACCTGAGGAAAGCCGCCATCCCCATGCTGGTTGGTCGCGCCGCCATAACACGCTCGGTTTTCAGCTGTGTCAGGCGTGCTCCAGACGACGCCGTCAACTCCCAGTAGTGTCAGCCCCAACCACTGCGGGTGCTTGGTTTCTTCGTGCCATCGCTGTTGGGTGAGCTTGAAAACTTCACGTACAGCTTCGCTACCTAGCCGTTGCCGCCCTTGCACAACCGCGCTGGGCGCCACAAGAGGCCGCTTGCCCGGCAGTATGATGTCCATGTGATTCACAACATCCCAAGCCGACATCCGGCGAAACAACGCCATGCCGATAATGCACCACACCAGGCTTTCAAGCGGGAGGCGACGCTTGCGAATGGTTGAGACGCCCGCTGTCTCAAAAGCTTGTTTCACGATTTCTGGATCGAGCAACGCTCCCAGACCCTCCAGGGCATTTGGCCGCGATGCCATTTCGTGAGTGAGGGACAGGGCTTGTGACAGGCGCATAAAAAATCCGATGCTCGTTTCCAAGCATCGGATTTTGCGGCCTTAGGGATAAAGGTCAATGTCTCAGTCTTAACTGACTGGCATTAGCTCACAGGCTGCCCTTTTTCATTTGCCCTTACAGGGGCTCGGTACGCACCTGCAGCCAGGCCAGCGCATCACCCTTGAGCAGCGGTGCCAGACGCTCACGCACGTTCGCGTGATAGCCGTTCAGCCACTCCACCTCTTCCTTGGCCAGCAGCTTGGGCAACAGGCAGCGGGTATCGATCGGGCACAGCGTCAAGGTCTCGAAGCGCAGGAAGTCGCCGAAGGCACTCTTACCCGCCTCACGGTTGACCACCAGGTTCTCGATACGGACACCCCACTGCCCCGGGCGGTATGTACCCGGCTCGATCGAGCTGATCATGCCCGCTTGCATCGCGGTCTGCGGTGCAGGTGTCGCCTGGTAGGCAATCACTTGGGGCCCTTCGTGCACGTTCATGAAGTAGCCAACACCATGCCCGGTACCGTGGCCATAATCGACCTGGTCAGCCCAAATTGGCGCCCGGGCAATGGCGTCGAGCAACGGCGACAGTATTCCTCGCGGGAAAGTGGCACGCGACAGGGCGATCATGCCCTTGAGTACCCGGGTGCAGTCCAGCTTCTGTGCGTGGCTGGGGTTACCGACTGGCACCATACGAGTGATGTCGGTGGTGCCACCCAGGTATTGCCCGCCAGAGTCGATCAGCAGCAAGCCATCACCCTCGATTACCGCATGCGACTGCTCGGTGGCACGGTAATGCGGCATGGCGCCATTGCCATTGAACGCGGCAATGGTCGAAAAACTCAGCGACACGAAGTTCGGGCGCCGGGCACGTGCGGCACTCAATTGCTCGTCAACTGTCAGCTCGGTAATGACCTCCTGGCCAAGGTTGGCCTCGAACCAGGCGAAGAACTCGCACAAGGCCGCACCGTCCTGCTCCATGACATGGCGGATATGCACCAGGTCATCGTCACGTTTGCAGGATTTGCTCAGGGTGGTAGGGTTGAGCCCCTCGACCAGCACCACCTCTGCCGCCAGGTTGCCCAGCAGGCCGCAGGTGACACGGGCAGGGTCCACCAACAACCGCGCCCCCACCGGAACAGCGGCCAGGGCGTTGCCTGCCTCGTTATAGTTGCGCACCTCGATGCCGTCCACCGCCAGCACCTGACGCAAATGCTCGTCCACCTTGTCCTGGCCCACGAACAGAATGGCCTGCTGCTGACTGATCAAGGCAAAGGCCAGGAAAACCGGGTTGTACGAAACATCACTGCCACGCAGGTTGAACAGCCAGGCGATGTCATCCAGAGTTGCAATAAAGTGCCAGTCAGCCCCTTTGGCCTGGATGCCCTGGCGCAATTGCGCGAGCTTTTCCGCCCGGCTTACCGTGGCGTGCGGCGGCAAGTGCTGATACACCGGGTTGGCGGGCAGCGCCGGGCGCCCTTCCCAGACCTGGGCTAGCAGGTCCTTGTCGGTCACCAGCCTTGCCCCACGGGCCTTGAGCCGCTCACCCAGCTGGCGCGCCGACGCCAGCGCCATGACGGCCCCATCCACCGCGACGTTGCCATCGGGCTCGACATTATCACCCAGCCACTCCAACGCCCCGGGCTTGCCGGGCAGCAGCTTCATCAGCTCGATACCGCTACCGGCCAGCTCGTGATCCGCCTGCTCCCAGTACCGGCTATCGACCCACAACCCTGCAAAAACGGGCGTGACTACCAGCGTGCCGACCGAGCCGTGAAAACCCGAAAGCCACTGGCGCCCCTGCCAGTAACCGGGCAGGTATTCGGAAAGGTGGGGGTCGGCCGAGGGTACCAGCAAGGCATCGATGCCCCCTGCTGCCATGGCCTGGCGCACCTGCGCCAGGCGCTGTGGCACGCTTTGCTCAAGGGTGGTCTGGACGTTCATGCGCTCTCCTGCGGCTACATCACGGTTGATCCAATACGCTGATAATGGAACAGCCGCCAGAGCCCTGCAATCGGGAAGACCAGGACACGGCATGCATTGCCCGTCACGCCCTGTGCCAACAGGACGCTTCCTACAAAAGGGCCAGGACCACCGATCAAGTTCCGCTGAACTTCCCCAGGACACCGGCTTCAGACACAGTACATTCATTGCACACAGGCAAATGACCATGCCCAGTGCCAGCGCACCGAAAGCCGGCGTAGTGCTGCTCGATACCCGCGATCATACGCCTGACCATGAGCATGCCGTGCACCTCAAGCTAGCCGATGGCCTGGCCGGCCTGCTGGGCTGCCAGCACGTCCATCCCGCTCATGCACCCACCGCCGCTGATAACTACTATTACCTACCTACCGAAACGCTCGTCGATCCCAAGCACCCTGCCACCTTGGGCATTCGCAGCGAGCAGGACCTGTTTGGCGGCCTGGTGCCATGCCCCTACATGTCGACCAAGGCAATCTCCCACCCACTGCCAGCCGGGGCCAGCTTCCCGCCGGGCTGGACCGACGACTTCGCCCGACAGGCAAGCGACGCCTTGCTGCGCGGCTATACCGTGTTCAGCAAAGCCGACGCGCGCAGCGCCGCACAATTGCTGCTGCTCGACGGCCCCCTGAGGGTCAAGCCCGTGCTGGCCTGCGCAGGCCGGGGGCAGCAGGTCATCACCAGTGCGGACGCGCTAGAGCCTCTACTGGCGGGCATGGATGACCAGATGCTGGCGCTGTGGGGGCTGGTGCTCGAAGAAGACTTGAGCGATGTAGAAACCTTCAGCGTCGGCCAGGTGCGCGTCGCCGGCCTGACCTGCAGCTATCACGGCACCCAGCAACTGACCCGTGACCATCAGGGCACCGAGGTGTACGGCGGCTCCGACCTGGTGGTGGTACGTGGCGATTACCAGGCGCTATTGCAACTACCACTGGAAGACTACATGCGCCTGGCCATCAATCAGGCGATCGCCTACGAGCAGGCTGCCGAGCAACACTTCCCCGGTTTCATCGCCTCGCGGCGCAACTACGACATCGCGCGCGGCCTGAACCCCCAGGGCCACCTGCGCAGCGGTGTGCTCGAACAATCCTGGCGCCTGGGCGGTGCCAGCAGTGCCGAGCTGCTGGCCCTGCAGGCATTTGCCGATGACCCGGCATTGCAGCGGGTGCGTGCGTCGACCCATGAAGTGTTCGGCACCCCCGACCTGCCCGCTGACGCCACCCTCTTCTACCAAGGAAACGACAGTGAACTCGGACAACTCAGCAAATTTGCACGGATTCGCGAACATGGCCGTTCAGAGTGAAACCGTTGAACTGCAAGTCGACAACGACAGCATTGTCGGCACCCTGGTCAGCCCTGGCAGCAAGATGCCGGGCATCCTCTTCGTCCACGGCTGGGGCGGTAGCCAGCAGCGTGATCTGGCCCGTGCCCGGCACATCACCGGGCTGGGCTGCGTGTGCATGACCTTTGACCTGCGCGGCCACGAAAAAACCGAAAGCCAACGCCTGACGGTCACCCGTGAACAGAACCTGCAGGACCTGCTGGTGGCCTACGACCGGCTGCTCAGCCATCCGGCGGTAGACAGCAGTGCCATCGCCATCATCGGCAGCAGCTATGGGGGATACCTGGCAACCTTGCTGACCCGCGAGCGGCCAGTCAAATGGCTGGCTCTGCGGGTGCCGGCCATGTACTGGGACGACGAATGGAACACCCCCAAGCAAACCCTCGACCGCCAACGCCTGAACGCCTACCGCCAGCAATCGCTAGGCCCGGCAGACAATCGCGCGCTGGCGGCGTGCGCAGAATTCGCCGGTGATGTGTTGCTGGTAGAGTCCGAGCAGGACGACTACGTGCCGCACAGTACGCTGATGAGCTACCGTTCGGCATTCGTCAGCGCCCACTCACTTACCCATCGCATCGTCGACGGTGCCGACCACGCGTTGTCCAGCGAAGCGAGCCAGAAAGCCTACAGTTCGATCCTGGCGGCGTGGATCAGCGAAATGGTGATCGGTGCCCGCCTGGACCGCTACCCGCACTACGCCCCCTGGTATGCCTGAGGCTCACCCACCTCGCACTGCAGGCCACCATCAGCGCCACGCACCAGGCTGCGCAAGGTCTGGTAGGCGGCAAAGTTGACGCCCCGCGCCTGATGCTGGCCCAGCAGTTCAAGGAAAGACTCCTCGACGAAGTGCACGGCCGCCGCCGCCCACGCCTGACGAGATTGCCATTGCAGGTACTGCAACACCCGGCTGCCATCGTCACTGGCCTGGATGCTGACACCCTGCAGCCCTTCGCAGCGCGTGGCCAGCGCCTCGCTGCGCACCACCAGCGCCTGGGCCAGCGCTTGCTGGCACAGGCTGGGCACTTCGTATTCGATCATCTGGGTGAACCACAGCGCATGAGGGTTTGCCGACATCGACGTTCTCCTGGTTACGGACGCATGCTTGGCGATGCCGAGCAGGGTAAAACCTCAAGCAAAGTCAAGGTCAAGTGGTTTCTGCCCGTGCAAACAGCCTATAACTAACGTCTCCCGACAACTACTGCCACAGGAGGCAGCATGAGCAAGCAGGCGCTGATCATCATCGACATCCAGAACGACTACTTCCCAGGCGGCAAGTGGGCCCTCGATGGCGCCGACCAGGCGGCCGACAACGCCGCCAGGCTGCTGGCGGCGGCACGCCAGCGCGGCGACCTGGTGGTCCATGTGCGGCATGAATTCGACAGCGCCGATGCGCCATTTTTCGCACCCGGTTCGCAGGGTGCGGCCATCCACGCCAAGGTCGAGCCGGTGGCAGGTGAGCCGGTGGTGCTCAAGCACAAGGTCAACGCCTTCCTCGGTACCGACCTTGAGAACACGCTGGACCGACATGGCGTGGAAGCCTTGACCATCGTTGGCAGCATGAGCCACATGTGCATCGATGCCGCTACCCGTGCCGCAGCCGACCTGGGCTACACGGTGACCGTGGCGCACGATGCCTGCGCTACCCTGCCGCTGGAGTTCGACGGCAAGCAGGTGCCGGCGGCGCAGGTGCATGATTCGGCGATGGCAGCCTTGGCGTTTGCCTATGCGTCGGTGGTGAAGACCGATGAGCTGCTGAAGAACTGATCGGCATCAGAGCTTAGGGGGCGCTTTGCGCCCCTTTCCGACCGGTCCGGCGCCCCGGCGAGGCCGCTCCCACAGGTAATGCGCAAGCAAGAACCGTAAGCGATCCCTGTGGAAGCGGCCTTGTATCGCGATGGGCTGCACAGCAGCCCCAACGCTTGCAAACTCAGATCACCACATTACGCACGAAACGCACTGCCACCACCCCATCGTTACGGTAGGCATACTGGCAGTTGCTAGGGAACACATGGAACTGCCCCACCAGCAGCCGATGCTCAACCCCTTCAATGACCAGCGTCAGTTGCCCTTCTGCCACATAGATCTGCTCGCTCCAGCCTTCGGCATCAGCCTCGCTGGAATAGCACTCGCCCGGTGCCAGGGTCCACTCCCAAAGCTCCACCTCACGCCGTGCCGCACTGCTACCCAGCAGCACGGCCTTGCTCTGCGGGTATTCACCGGCCCAGGCCAGTTCCTCGATGCGCCCGGGGTCACGCTGGTCCGGTGCCTGGATCAAGGTGCTGAAAGCCACCCCCAAAGCCTCGGCGATCAGGTCGAGGGTGGTCAGGCTGACATTCTTCTCGCCCGCCTCGATTGCCACCAGCATGCGCCGGCTGACCCCTGAGCGCTCGGCCAACGCTGTCTGGCTCAACCCGGAAGCATGGCGCAGGCTGCGTACGTTGAGGCTTACATGTTGCAGCACCGATGCCCGATGCGAAGTATCTTTGTGCACTATATTGCTCACCGATAGAGATTGCGCAGTATACTGCCCACTTTGCGGCGATTGTGCGCCGCCCCCTCCGAGTGCGCAAGACCATGAGCCAGGCCCGCAACACACCCACCCGCGCCGTTACCTTTCGCCTGAGCAAGGCAGAACTGGTGCTGGTGTTCATCACCATGTTGTGGGGCGGCACCTTCCTGCTGGTGCATAACGTAATGACCGTCAGCGGTCCGATGTTCTTCGTCGGCCTGCGCTTCGCTGCGGCAGCGCTGTTCGTGGGCGTGGTTTCGGCGCGGGCGTTGCCCGGGCTGACCTTCACCGAGCTCAAAGCCGGCATGCTGATAGGCGTGTCGATCATGCTCGGCTACGGCCTGCAAACCATGGGTCTGCAGACCATCAGCAGCAGCCAGTCGGCGTTCATCACTGCGTTGTACGTGCCGTTCGTGCCGCTGTTGCAGTGGCTGGTGCTGGGCCGCCGGCCTGGCCTGATACCCAGCATCGGCATTTGCCTGGCATTCATCGGTCTGATGCTGCTGGCCGGGCCGGAAGGCGGCAGCCTGCACTTCAGCGAGGGCGAGGTGGTTACCCTGGTCAGCGCCGTCGCGATCGCCGCCGAAATCATTCTGATCAGCCGTTACGCCGGCCAGGTCGATGTGCGCCGGGTCACCGTGGTGCAACTGGCGACCGCTTCGCTGCTGGCGTTCCTGATGATCGTGCCGACCCAGGAGCGCATCCCCGACTTTTCCTGGCTGCTGCTGGCCAGCGCAATAGGCCTGGGTGCCATGAGCGCGGTGATCCAGGTGGCCATGAACTGGGCGCAGAAGTCGGTCTCGCCCACCCGCGCCACCCTCATTTATGCCGGTGAACCGGTGTGGGCCGGGATCGTCGGGCGCATCGCCGGCGAACGCCTGCCGGGCGTGGCGCTGCTCGGTGGCCTGCTGATCGTGATCGCGGTGGTGGTCAGCGAGCTCAAGGTACGCCGCCCCCGCGAAACCGTCGAAGCACACGACGTCCAGAGTGAAGGCGAGCGCCAGACTGGCCTGTAAAGCTGACAACAGCGACTATGCTTTGTAAAAAACTGTTAAAAAAAAACAGCTTGTCACAGCCTGTTTGTAGGATTCTGCGACAGCTTGCGTGTTGGTGATCACTTCCCCGGCACGTATGATCTTTGCAAACTTCTCCAGAATAGGCCCCTATGTCATTGATAGTGCTATTGCTTCTGCCGTTCGTGGGCAGTTGCCTGGCAGCCGTGCTGCCGCACAACGCACGTAACGCCGAGTCCATTCTCGCCGGGCTCGTGGCCCTGGTCGGCACCGTCCAGGTAGCACTGCTGTACCCTCAAATTGCCCACGGGGGCGTGATTCGCGAAGAATTCCTCTGGCTGCCCAGCCTGGGGTTGAACCTGGTACTGCGCATGGACGGCTTTGCCTGGCTGTTCTCGCTGCTGGTGCTGGGCATCGGCACGCTGGTGTCGCTGTATGCGCGCTACTACATGTCGCCACAGGACCCGGTGCCGCGTTTCTTCGCCTTCTTCCTGGCCTTCATGGGCGCCATGCTCGGCCTGGTCATTTCCGGCAACCTGATCCAGCTGGTGTTCTTCTGGGAACTGACCAGCCTGTTCTCCTTCCTGCTGATCGGCTACTGGCACCACCGCGCAGACGCCCGGCGTGGCGCCTACATGGCGCTCATGGTGACCGGCGCAGGTGGCTTGTGCCTGCTGGTGGGTGCCCTGCTGCTCGGCCATGTGGTCGGCAGCTATGACCTGGACAAGGTCCTGGCTGCCGGCGACACCATCCGCCAGCATGCGCTGTACCCGGTGCTGCTGCCCCTGATCCTCATCGGCGCCCTGAGCAAAAGCGCACAGTTCCCCTTCCACTTCTGGCTGCCCCATGCCATGGCAGCGCCCACCCCGGTATCGGCCTACCTGCACTCTGCCACCATGGTCAAAGCCGGGGTGTTCCTGCTGGCGCGCTTCTGGCCGGTGCTGTCGGGCAGCGAAGAGTGGTTCTGGATCGTCGGCGGTGCCGGCGCCCTCACCCTGCTGCTCGGCGCCTTCGCCGCCATGTTCCAGAACGACCTCAAAGGCCTGCTGGCCTATTCGACCATCAGCCACCTGGGCCTGATTACCCTGCTGCTGGGCCTGAACAGCCCGCTGGCCGCGGTCGCGGCGGTGTTCCACATCCTCAACCACGCCACCTTCAAGGCCTCGCTGTTCATGGCCGCCGGCATCATTGACCACGAGAGCGGCACCCGTGACATCCGCCGTCTCAGCGGCCTGATCCGCCTGGTACCCTACACCGCCACCCTGGCCATGGTGGCCAGCGCCTCCATGGCCGGCGTGCCGCTGATGAACGGTTTCCTGTCCAAGGAAATGTTCTTTGCCGAAACGGTGTTCATCAGTTCTACCGCCTGGGTCGAAGCAACGCTGCCGGTGATCGCCACACTGGCCGGTACCTTCAGCGTGGCCTATGCCCTGCGCTTTACCGTAGATGTGTTCTTCGGCCCCACTGCGCAGGACCTGCCCCACACCCCGCACGAACCGCCACGCTGGATGCGTGCGCCGGTCGAACTGCTGGTACTCACCTGCCTGGTGGTGGGCATCTTCCCCGCCCAGTCGGTCGGCCCGCTGCTGGCCGCCGCAGCCCTCCCGGTAGTAGGCGGTACCCTGCCAGAGTACAGCCTGGCAATCTGGCATGGCTGGAACGCGCCCCTGATCATGAGCCTGGTGGCCATGAGCGGCGGCATCGTGCTGTACCTGCTGCTGCGCAAGCAACTGCGCCTGGGCCGCTTCCCGTACCCACCGGTGATCGAACGTTTCAATGGCAAACGCCTGTTCGAGCACGGCCAGGTGCACCTGATGTTGCTGGCCCGGCACGTCGAGCGCCTTTTCACCACCCGCCGCCTCCAGGCACAACTGTTCATGCTGGTGCTCGCCGCCTTCCTCGCCGGCCTCACGCCCATGCTGTACAGCGGGCTCAGCTGGGGCGACAGGCCCAAGATTCCGGGTTCGGGCGTGTTCGTCGCGCTGTGGCTGATCGCCATTGCCTGCGCCATCGGCGCCGCCTACCAGGCCAAGTACCACCGCCTCGCGGCACTGATCATGGTCAGTGTCTGCGGCCTGATGACCTGCATTACCTTTGTCTGGTTTTCCGCACCCGACCTGGCCCTGACCCAGCTGGTGGTGGAGGTGGTCACCACGGTGCTGATCCTGCTGGGCCTGCGCTGGCTGCCACGGCGTATCGAAGGCGTATCGCCGCTACCGGGCAGCCTGGAACGCGCGCGCATGCGCCGTCTGCGCGACCTGCTACTGGCAGTGCTGGTGGGTGGCGGCATGGCCGTGCTGTCTTACGCGATGCTGACCCGGCCGACGCCCAACGACATTTCCTCGTTCTACCTGAGCCGGGCGCTGCCCCAAGGCGGCGGCACCAACGTGGTCAATGTCATGCTGGTCGACTTCCGCGGCTTCGACACCCTCGGTGAAATCACCGTGCTGGTGGCCGTGGCGCTGACCGTGTTCGCCCTGCTGCGACGCTTCCGCCCGCCGAAAGAAAGCATGCAGTTGCCGGCGCAACAACGCCAGCTCGCGCCTGATGTGGTCACCGACCTGATCAACCCGCGGCATGCCACCGACACCGCCCTGGGCTTCATGATGGTGCCTGCGGTGCTGGTGCGCCTGCTGCTGCCCATCGCCCTGCTGGTGTCGATGTACCTGTTCATGCGTGGCCACAACCAGCCAGGTGGCGGCTTCGTCGCCGGCCTGGTGATGTCGGTGGCGTTCATCCTGCAGTACATGGTGGCTGGCACCCAGTGGGTAGAGGCGCAGATGAGCCTGCGCCCACTGCGCTGGATGGGCACCGGTTTGCTGTGCGCCACCCTGACAGGGGTCGGTGCCATGCTGCTGGGCTACCCGTTCCTGACCACCCATACCGCCCACTTGCACCTGCCGTTGCTCGGAGATGTGCACGTGGCCAGCGCGCTGTTCTTCGATGTTGGCGTGTACACCGTGGTGGTCGGCTCGACCCTGCTGATCCTCACTGCCCTGGCGCACCAGTCGGTGCGCGCCTACCGCCCGGGCAATTCATCGAAAACCAGCCAAGCAGGAGCCGCCTGATGGAAGAAGTCATTGCAGTCGCCATCGGCGTGCTGGCCGCCTCGGGGGTGTGGCTGATCCTGCGCCCTCGGACCTACCAGGTGATCATGGGCCTGTGCCTGCTGTCGTACGGCGTGAACCTGTTCATCTTCAGCATGGGCAGCCTGTTCATCGGCAAGGAACCGATCATCAAGGATGGCGTCACCCAGGACCTGCTGCACTACACCGACCCGTTGCCCCAAGCCCTGGTGCTGACGGCCATCGTCATCAGCTTTGCCATGACCGCGCTGTTCCTGGTGGTGTTGCTGGCCTCGCGCGGCCTGACCGGTACCGACCACGTGGATGGCCGGGAGCGTGACGAATGAATGGCATGAGCCAACTGATTGTCGCGCCCATCCTGCTGCCACTGGTAACGGCAGCCGTGATGTTGTTGCTGGGGGAGAAACACCGGCGTATCAAGGCCCGCCTCAACCTGCTGTCGACCTTCGCCGGCCTGGCCGTCGCGGTCAGCCTGCTGCTGTGGGTGCGCACCCAGGGCCAGGCGGAGTCGATCGGCGTCTACCTGCCGGGCAACTGGCCTGCACCGTTCGGGATCGTCCTGGTGGTGGACCACCTGTCGGCGCTGCTGCTGACCCTCACCGGGATCATCGGCTTTAGCGCCCTGTTGTTTGCCCGCGCCCGCTGGGACGGGGCCGGGGCCAGCTTCCATGCGCTGTTCCAGATTCAGCTGATGGGCCTGTACGGCGCCTTTCTCACCGCTGACCTGTTCAACCTGTTCGTGTTCTTCGAGGTGCTGCTGGCAGCTTCCTATGGCTTGCTGCTACATGGTTCGGGGCGTGCGCGGGTACGTGCCGGCCTGCACTACATCGCCATCAACCTGTTCGCCTCGTCGCTGTTCCTGATCGGCGCGGCAATGCTGTATGGGGTAACCGGTACCCTGAACATGGCCGACCTGGCGCTGAAGATCCCACTGGTACCGGAGGCCGACCGTGGCCTGCTGCATGCCGGTGCGGCAATCCTGGCCATGGCCTTCCTGGTCAAGGCCGGTATCTGGCCGCTGAACTTCTGGCTGGTGCCGGCCTACTCCTCGGCCAGCGCGCCGGTAGCTGCGTTGTTCGCCATCATGACCAAGGTCGGCCTGTACGCCCTGCTGCGCCTGTGGACCCTGCTGTTCTCCGGGCAGGCCGGGGCCTCGGCGCATTTCGGTGGCGAATGGCTGGTGTACGGTGGCCTGGTCACCCTGGCAGTGGCAGCAGTGTCGATCCTGGCGGCACAACGCCTGGAACGCATGGCGGCGCTCAGCATCCTGGTCTCGGCCGGCACCCTGCTTGGCGCCGTCGGCTTTGCCCAGTCGGCGCTGACGGGTGCGGCGCTGTTCTACCTGGTCAACTCGACCCTGGCGCTGTGCGCGCTGTTCCTGCTCGCCGAACTGGTCGAACGCTCGCGCTCGGCCAACGAAGTGCCGCTGGACGAGGAGGAAGACGCCATGCCGCCACCGCTGGAGTCGTTGCACCCACCCAAGGGCATCAACCTCGACGACGAGCAGAAGGTGGTGATCGGCCAGATCATCCCGTGGACCATGGCTTTCCTCGGCCTCAGCTTCATCGCCTGCGCCTTGCTGATCATCGGCATGCCGCCGTTGTCGGGCTTCGTCGGCAAGCTCAACCTGATCAGCGCACTGTTCAACCCGCAGGGGCTGGGCGTGCCGGCCGAGCAGCCGCTGAGTGCGGCGGGCTGGGGCTTGGTGGCGCTGCTGATCCTGTCCGGCATGGCCTCGCTGATCGCCTTTGGCCGCGTCGGCATCCAGCGTTTCTGGAAGCCCGAGGAGCGCCCGTCGCCGGTGCTGCGCCGCTATGAGTGCCTGCCAATCGTCATCCTGCTCGGCCTGTGCATCATCCTCAGCCTCAAGGCCGAGCCGTTGCTGCGCTACACCCAGGACACCGCCGCCAGCCTGCAGGCCCCCGATGCCTACATTGAAGCCGTGATGGCCGCCCGGCCGATGCCTGGCCCCACCTCGCTCGACATCCAGGTGCAGCCATGAACCGACTGTTCCCCGCCCCGCTGCTATCGGTTTCGCTGTTCGGCCTGTGGCTGCTGCTGAACCTCTCGGTCAGCCCCGGCAACCTGTTGCTGGGCGCCGCACTTGGCGTGCTGGCGCCACTGCTGATGGCGCCACTGCGCCCACAGCATGCCCACGTGCGTCGACCAATGGTCATCGCCCGGCTGATAGGCCGGGTAGGCATCGATGTGATCCTGTCCAACCTGCTGGTTGCCCGTGGCGTGCTGCGTGCTGGCAAGCAACCACCACGCTCGGCGTTCGTGCACATTCCGTTGGCCCTGCACGATGCACATGGGCTGGCGGCACTGTCGATGATCACTACGGTAGTGCCCGGCACGGTCTGGTCCGAGCTGGCGCTGGACCGCAGCGTATTGCTGCTGCATGTGTTCGACCTGGACGATGAGGCGGCCTTTATCCAGCACTTCAAGGACACCTATGAACGCCCGCTGATGGAGATATTCCAATGACAGGCCTGCTCGCCAATGCTGTCCTTGCCAGCCTGTTCATCTTCGCCTTGGCCATGGGCCTGGCGCTGATCCGGCTGTTCCGTGGCCCGTCCGCCCAGGACCGGGTGCTGGCGCTGGACTACCTGTACATCCTGGCCATGCTGACCATGCTGGTGCTGGGTATCCGTTATGCCAGTGACACCTACTTCGAAGGTGCCCTGCTGATTGCGCTGTTCGGCTTCGTCGGCTCGTTTGCCCTGGCCAAGTTCCTGCTGCGCGGTGAGGTGATCGAATGACCGAACCCCTGGTACTGCCCTTCTGGCTGGAAGTGGTCACCGCCGCGCTGCTGCTGACCGGCAGCCTGTTCGCCCTGGTCGGTGCAATAGGCCTGGTGCGCCTGAAGGATTACTTCCAGCGCATGCACCCGCCAGCGCTGGCGTCGACCATTGGCGCCTGGTGCGTAGCGCTGGCTTCGATCATCTACTTCTCATGGCTCAAGGAAGCACCGGTACTGCACGCCTGGCTGATTCCCATCCTGCTGTCGATCACCGTGCCAGTGACCACGCTGCTGCTGGCCCGGGCGGCGTTGTTTCGCAAGCGCATGTCGAAAGAGCCAGTGCCTGAAGAAGTCAGCAGCGGCCGCGACCGGGGCAACTGAAGGGCCGCCGCCTCACCCTTGGCTGAGGCGCTGCAGCTCCCGCCGTACCATGGCGGCATAAGGGGGCGGACCGAGCCGGTACAACTCACCCGCCACCCAGTGCAACCAGGCGCCTTGCAGCTCCCCACGCCTGGCCAGCAAACGTTCGGCCTCGGCCACGGCATCTGCCTGGTGCTGTCTATGAAACTCGACACGCGTGACAGGCGCACCGCCACTGTCGGTCATTCACTGGCCTTGAAGGTGGTCAACTCGCCCTTGCGCCATTTGGCAACCTTGCCGGTCACCGCCTTGAGCAATTTGCCCAAGCCTTCCTGAACCTGCTGTTGCGCGGCGAAAACCAGCATCACGCCATGCCCCTCGCGCAACACGATGCCCTCACCCTCGGGTACCGACACGAAGGCATAATCGCCCACGCCATACACATTCAGTTTGATTTCGCGAAAGCGCATTTCCAGCTTGCCACCTTCACGGCTGGGCAACACCGCAGCGCGGAAGTGATCGCCGACTTTCAATTCAAGGCGCTGCTTGTCATCGACCACCAATGCTTCTTCGGTGTCGATTTCGGCCATGTAAAGGCCTTCGGGTGTTTGTTCGGTAACGTAGATAAAACGCCCCTGGAACAGCTGGGCCAATTTACCGCGCAAGTCGCCCAAGGCGAACAACGCATGGGTATCAAGTGTGCTGACTGCCAATGAAGTAATCCTCAACCGGTTACAACCCGCCCTCTCCCAAGCTCGGGGAGGCACGGCCATTTCTTATCGATAGGCGAAAAGAGTAATAAAGCGATATGCGAAATGTCTGTGCCCGCTGACGATGCAGCGTGCAGGAATCTTTACTCTGGTTTGCCAGATTCGCCCTCAAACGAAGGCGTTTGGCTCATTCCCGACTTGGGAAGCGTGATGCCTGAGATCACTTACCAGAAAACGCAACCATGGGGGTAAGCCTGCAAGTAGACAAGCCCTGGCATCCACGTGCGTATTACCGTAGGACAAATATGCCCGAAAACACCGAAACCCGTCGAGAGGCAAAAAACAATTTCAGGCGGCCAGGCCTTTCTTCAGTTGCTGCTGCCAGGCAGCTTGGCATTCAAGTGCCTCTGCACGCGTGGCGAAGGCGGTGCCCCGACGCTCGCCATTGACCAGCACCACCCAACAGATGCGTTTACCCAGCGCCTGCAAGGTGGCTGGCACTCCCGAACCTATCATCACGGCTACATCGACCCGGCTATTCATCATGCCCTCCGGCACTTAGTTAGCACCCTAACGATAGCGTTATGATACGCCTGCCCGCCGGGAGAAAACAGCGCTTCGCGGTACAGCACTGTTACGTTCGGGACAACAAAACCGGTATCAGCAAAAAACACAAAAAGCCCCAGGGATTGCTCCGTGGGGCTTGGCACCGCGCGCGGATTTATACCTGGCGCTGGTGGCGGTCGAGCTGCTCGTGGCGCTCTTGCGCTTCGATGCAGTACTTGGTGGTCGGGCTGATCAGCAGGCGCTTCAGGCCAATTGGCTCACCGCTGTCATCGCACCAGCCGAAGCTCTCGTCGGAGATACGGTCCAGCGCCATTTCCAGCTGAGGCAGCAGGCGCTGGTCGCGGTCGATGGCATTGACCAGCCAGCTACGCTCTTCTTCGACCGACGCCACATCGGCAGGGTCCGACGGAGTGTCCAGGCCTTCGATGGTGGCACGGCTGAGCTCGATGCGTTCATGGGTTTCGACTTTCATCGACTGCAGCAGGCCAGTGAAGAAAGCCAGCTGGTCAGCGTTCATGTAGTCATCGGCCGACATGGCCAGCAACTGTTCCTTGGTCATCGATTTCTCTATGAAAAAATGTGCATTGGGGCGATTCGGGTGCCGCCGACGCCTTGGCATCGGCAGCGGAAATTTTCAAGCGCCAACCGGCACTCTTTTACAGGGGGCGGCAGTCTAAGGCGCCACGTCGCGTGGAGCAACTGCAATTGGGTGCAAATTTGCTTCCAGTGCTTACAATCCGCCGGTCGGCACTGCGGCTGCGCTTCTGTGCCTTCAGTAAACTGTAATTCCAACCGCGCCCCCGCCCGCCCCAGCGGCTGTTGATCTTGACCTTGATCTTGACCTTGATCTTGATCTTGATCTTGATCTTGATCTTGATCTTGCTTTTGATCTTCGCGACTTCAGGAGGCCGAACGCAGGCCTTGCGAAGGGAGGTGACGGGCATGGATGCCTGTCAAGCGCTGGGCCCCAGGATGGGGCCTGCAGCGCGGTCCTCCCGGGAGCGAGGCCGGAGTGAGGGAACCCCGGAGCGCAGCGCAGGGGCCGGATGATCGGAGCGCAGCGTTTTTTGGTTACTTTT
>NZ_JBLZWV010000046.1:0-25492 GCF_056098905.1 Pseudomonas sp. TSO6
CTCCGGGCTTGCTCCCGGGAGGACCGCGCTGCAGGCCCCATCCTGGGGCCCAGCGCTTGACGGGCATCCATGCCCGTCACCTCCCTTCGCAAGCCCTGCGCTCGGCCTCCTGAAGTCGCAATCTGCGTCGCCTGAACTACCGCGCGCTTAGAAGCAAAAACAACGGCAACGACAACGGCAACGGCAACAGCACGAACCGAGTCTGATCAACGATCCTTGAACTGCGCCTCGCGCTTGGCGATGAATGCGGCCATGCCTTCTTTCTGGTCTTCGGTAGAGAACGCCGCATGGAACACCCGACGCTCAAACCGCACACCCTCGCTGAGGGTAACTTCGAACGCGCGATTGACGCTCTCCTTGACCATCATGCTCACCGGAATCGACTTGCTGGCAATGGTCGCCGCTACTTTCAGTGCCTCTTCCACCAACTCTGCCTGCGGCACGATGCGCGCCACCAGGCCAGCACGCTCGGCCTCTTCGGCCCCCATCAGGCGCCCCGTCAGGCACAGTTCCATAGCCTTGGCCTTGCCTACCGCACGGGTCAGGCGCTGGGTACCGCCCATGCCCGGCAGCACGCCGAGGTTGATTTCCGGCTGACCGAACTTGGCGTTGTCACCCGCCAGAATGAAGTCGCACATCATCGCCAGCTCGCAACCACCGCCCAAGGCAAAGCCGGACACGGCAGCAATGATCGGTTTGCGGCGGTTGGCAATCCGATCGGCATCGCTGAACAGGTCGTCGACGTAGATCTGCGGATAAGTAAGCTCTGCCATTTCCTTGATATCGGCGCCGGCGGCAAACGCCTTGGCCGAGCCGGTCAGCACCACGCAGCCGATGTTCGGGTCACGCTCGAGCTGGTCCAGAGCCTGGTTGATCTCGCTGACGATCTGCGCGTTCAGCGCGTTCAGCGCCTGGGGCCGGTTGAGGGTGATCAGGCCGACCTTGCCATGGATGTCCAACAGGATGGTTTCGAATGCCATGCAGTCTGCTCCTTCAAAGATTGCGCGCAATGACCATGCGCTGAATGTCGCTGGTGCCTTCGTAGATCTGGCAGACCCGAACGTCGCGGTAGATCCGCTCCAGCGGGAAGTCGCTCAGATAGCCATAACCGCCCAAGGTCTGCAAGGCATCCGAACAGACCTTTTCGGCCATTTCCGAGGCGAAAAGCTTGGCCATCGACGCTTCAACCAGCGCTGGACGCCCGGCATCACGCAGCGCGGCGGCGTGCAGCACCATCTGCCGGGCCACGGCAATGCGCGTGGCCATATCGGCCAGGCGGAAGGCCACGGCCTGGTGCTCGATCAGTGGTTTGCCGAAGCTCTGCCGTTCTTTGGCATAGTCGCGCGCCACCTCGAAGGCGGCGCGGGCCATCCCGACCGACTGCGAAGCAATGCCGATACGCCCCCCCTCCAGGTTGGCCAGGGCGATCTTGTAGCCCTGCCCTTCTTCGCCCAGCCGGTTGGCGACAGGCACGCGCACATTGTCGAAGACGATCTGGCAGGTGTCGGATGCATGCTGGCCGAGTTTGTCCTCCACACGCGCTACCTGGTAACCGGGTGTGTCGGTTGGCACGATGAACGCAGTGATGCCACGCTTGCCGGCCTCCGGGTCGGTGACGGCGAAGACGATGACCACACCGGCGTTCTGCCCGGACGTAATGAACTGCTTGCTGCCGTTGAGTATGTAGTGGTCGCCATCCAGGCGCGCACGGGTCTTCAGGCTGCTGGCGTCGGAACCCGCCTGGGGTTCGGTCAGCGCGAAGGCCCCGATCATCGACCCGCTGGCCAAAGGCGCGAGGAACTGCTGCTTTTGCTGCTCGGTGCCAAATTTGAGTATGGGCACGCAACCCACCGAGTTGTGCACGCTCATGATGGTCGAGCAGGCACCATCGCCTGCGGCGATCTCTTCCAGGGCCAGGGCATATGCCACGTACCCCGTATCGCTGCCGCCGTACTGCTCCGGCACCAGCATGCCGAACAGGCCCAGGGCAGCCATCTCGTCAATGGCTTCGCGCGGGAAGCGATGCGCCTTGTCCCATTGCTCGGCGAACGGCCTTAGACGCTCCTGGGCAAAGTCACGGATGGCGTCGACAATTTGTTGTTGCTCGTCAGTTACCAGCATGGTTCACCTCAGTACAGGCATTCGACGGCGATGGCCGTGGCCTCGCCACCGCCGATGCAGATGGCCGCCACGCCGCGGTGCAGGTTGTTCTGGCGCAGGGCCGACAACAGCGTCACCAGAATCCGGGCGCCCGAAGCGCCGATCGGGTGGCCCAGCGCACAGGCGCCGCCATGGATATTGACCTTGTCGTGTGGCAGGTCGAGGTGCTTCATGGCCGCCAGGGTGACCACAGCGAAGGCTTCGTTGATCTCGAACAGGTCAACTTCGGCCAGATTCCAGCCGGTACGCTTCATCAGCTTGTCGATAGCGCCAATCGGCGCGGTGGGGAACAGCGCCGGGGCATCGGCAAAAGCGGCATGGCCATGGATCACGGCCAACGGTTCAAGGCCGCGTTTGTCTGCTTCGGAGCGGCGCATCAGCACCAGCGCTGCGGCACCGTCGGAGATGGAACTGGAGTTGGCGGCGGTCACCGTACCCCCTTCACGGAAGGCCGGCTTGAGCTGCGGGATCTTGTCCAGGCGCGCCTTGGGCGGCTGCTCGTCATCCTTGACCAGGCGCTTCTCTTTGCCCTCGGTGACTTCCACCGGGACGATCTCGGCAGCGAAAAGGCCGTTCTTGATAGCGTCCTGCGCGCGGGTCAGCGAGGTAATAGCGAACTGGTCCTGGGCTTCGCGGCTGAAGGCGCCCGCCTGGGCGCAGTCCTCGGCGAAGGTGCCCATCAGCCGGCCCTTGTCGTAAGCGTCCTCGAGCCCGTCCATGAACATGTGGTCGATGATCTTGCCATGGCCCATGCGGTAACCGCTGCGGGCCTTGTCCAGCAGATAGGGGGCATTGGTCATGCTCTCCATGCCGCCAGCCACCACCACATCGGCGGTGCCGGCCAGCAGCAGGTCGTGGGCCATGATTGCCGCTTGCATGCCCGAACCGCACATCTTGTTCAGGGTGGTACAAGTGGTGTGTTTGTCCAGGCCTGCGCCCAGCGCGGCCTGGCGCGCCGGGGCCTGCCCCTGGCCTGCCGGCAGCACGCAGCCGAACAGCACCTGCTCGACGCTGGCGGCATCGATGCCGGCGCGTTCGACGGCTGCGCGGATCGCCGCTGCGCCCAGTTGCGGTGCGGTGAGGCTCTTGAGGTCGCCCTGCAGGCCGCCCATGGGCGTGCGCACGGCGCTGACGATGACAATCGGGTCGTTGACGAGGGTCATGTTCAATGCTCCTTACTTGGCAGCCATGCGCAGCGCGCCGTCGAGGCGTATCACCTCGCCGTTGAGCATGCTGTTCTCGATGATGTGGCGGGCCAGAGCGGCGTATTCCTGTGGCCGGCCCAGGCGCGGGGGAAACGGTACGCCGGCGGCCAGGGAGTCGCGTACTTCCTGGGTCATGCCGGCCATCATTGGCGTCTCGAAGATGCCGGGAGCGATGGTCATCACCCGGATCCCGAAGCGCGCCAGCTCACGGGCCGCAGGCAGCGTGAGGCTGGCGATCGCGCCTTTGGACGCAGCATAGGCGGCCTGGCCAATCTGCCCGTCATAAGCGGCGATGGAGGCGGTGTTGATGATCACGCCGCGCTCTCCTCCTTCTTCAGCCTGGCCCTCGGCCATGGCTGCCGCGGCAAGGCGTAGCAAGTTGAAACTGCCGATCAGATTGACGTTGATGACCTTGGTGAAGCTGGCCAGGCCATGCGGGCCCTGCTTGCCCAGCACCTTCTCGGCGCCGACGATACCGGCGCAGTTGATCAGCCCATGAATACTGCCGAAAGCACTGACAGCAGCGTCGACCGCCGCCTTTGCGGCCTGCTCGTCACTGATATCGGCGACCGCGAAACGGGCGCTGTCACCCAGTTCGCGTGCCTTGCCTTCGACGGCTTGGGCATTGAGGTCGACCAGCATGACCTTGGCTCCTGCCTCGACCAGCATCTGCGCAGTGGCGGCACCCAGCCCGGAAGCCGCGCCGCTGACGATGAAATGTTTGTGGTTGATCTGCATGTGGGCTCCCTCAGACGCTGGCACGTGTGGCCAGCGGCGCTTGTTGTTTGGCGATTTCCTGATTGCGCAGGATGAAGCGTTGCAGCTTGCCGCTCGGCGTCTTGGGCAGCTCGCTGACGAATTCGATTTCACGCGGATAGGCGTGGGCATACAGTCGCTGGCGCACGTGCTGACGCAAGGTATCTTCCAGCTCGGCGGTGCCTGCCACGCCTTTGGCCAGGACGACGAAGGCCTTGATCAGCTCCGTGCGTTCCGGGTCGGGCTTGCCGATGACTGCCGCTTCGATCACCGTCGGGTGCTCGATCAGCGCGCTTTCCACATCGAAAGGGCCAACCCGGTAACCGGAGGTGGTGATCACATCGTCGCTGCGGCCGACAAAGCTGATGCTGCCGTCGGCGTTGAGCTCGACGGTATCGCCGCTGAGGTAATACTTGCCGACGAACGATTTTGTAGGCACACCGCGATAGCCGCCAAACCAGCATAAGGGCGATTGCTCACGGTCTACGGCCAGAATGCCTGGTTGCCCGACCGCCAGCTCCGCGCCCTGCTCATCGAGCACGACGATACGGTGGCCTGGAATGGCGAAACCGGCAGCCCCTGGATGCACGGGGTGCTTCAAGCCATGGTGGTTACACAGCACCATCCCCAGTTCGGTCTGGCCGTAGTGATCGTGGATGGTCACCCCCAATTCGTCGGCAAACCAGCGAATGACCTCCGGGTTGAGGGGTTCGCCGGCACTGCTGACGACGCGCAGGCGGCCTCGGATTGGCGCGGAAAACTCACTGCCCGCAGCAATCAGCAGCCGAAAGGCCGTAGGCGACCCGGCCAGGTTGCTGATGCCCAGCTTGTTGATGATGCGCGCGCAGCTCTCGACGCTGAAAGGGCCATCGTAGAAAGTCGTGGCGTGGCCCAGCGACAACGGGCCGGTCACTGCGTAATACAGGCCATATGCCCAACCTGGATCGGCCAGGTTCCAGAAGTTGTCTTCCGGGCGCAGGTCAATGGCATCACGCATGTAGCCCTGGAAGGCGACGATGGCGCGCAGCGGCACTTCCAGGGGTTTGGCAGGGCCGGTAGTGCCCGAGGTGAACATCAACAGGAACGGGTCGTCACCCGTGCGCATGACAGGTTCACAGCCATCTGCAACGTCTTCAAGGCTGGCATGGAAATCCAGTTCGCCAGCGCGTGCTTGAACTGTGATGATCTTCGGGCAATCACTCACCTCATCCAGCTTGGCGCGGTTCTGCTGGTCGGTCACGACCACGCGCGCTGCGGACTGCGCCAGGCGATGTTCGATGGCCTTGGGGCCGAAGGCAGTGAACAGCGGCTGGTAGACCGCACCCAGGCGCCAGGTGGCGAGGATGGTCACCAGCAATTCGGGGGTGCGTGGCATCAAGCCGGCAACACGGTCGCCGGCGCCTACCCCCTGGGCTTTCAGCACGTTGGCAAAGCGTGCCGCCAAGCCGGCCAGCTCATCGAAGGTATATTGCTTGCTGTCGCCATCACGGCCTTCCCACCGCAGCGCCAGCTTGCCGCTGCCAACATGGCGGTCGCAGCATTCGACACAGGCATTGAGGGCATTCAGCTGCCCGTGCAGTGCCGCGCGGGCAGCCTTGGCATGGTCGAACGAACGGGCGGCATCGGCGTAATCACGCATCGTCAGACTCCTGGTTGTTATTGTTGGAGTGCACCATTGGTCTGACGATGTTGTCGCTACATGCCCTGACGGGCAATGGCCAAAGCTGTCAATCTGGATGACCGGTTTGGTCGCCAGGTGGCAGAGTTGAATCCGCGTCGGGCTTGAGCATGGGTGTGGTCAGCAAGATGACCAAACGGTTTTTCATGTATGCAAGCTTTTCGGCCACCTCAGCGGTTTGCTCAAGATATTGCTGGCTGGTCATCTCGGACTGCCGGTCATACAGCTGGTCCAGGCTATTCTGGGATTGCTCGAGCATGGGCGCGAACGCCTCCGCGTTTTGCGTTTCCAGCCATTCGCTCCAGAACTTCTGCTGGCTCAGGAAAGCGGCTTTTGCATCCACCGTGCCCGCCTCCCGCACAAAGGCCCGTGCCGCATCGAGTTCCTCATCGCTGACGTTGGCTATCGTGCCAAACAACATCGAGTGTGGCTGGCTTGGCAGCTGCATTTCTTCGGCCAGTGCCAATCGAAAATAAAGGCTGACCTCCACGGCATCAAGATGTGGGGCGCTCACGGCTTTGTCAGCGATGTACCTACCGATATGTTCTCTCAGCAGCGTGAGACGGAACAAACCCTGGCCCAGGTCGAGCAATGCCTGTTGCTGCCCTGCCTCTGCTGTCGAGCGCTTTGCAGCGTTCACCAATGCGAGCAGATGCAGCTCGCTGAAGCGATCGGCGACATCATCTGCGCAGGTAACGTTGCCAACCGCATGGGCGTGAACATCGTCGGCCAGCGCAGTGTCGGTATCCATGGCGTCAAGCAGCGTCCATACTCGAGCATCGAGCGCATTGCGGTGGGCCGGATTGCGATAGTCGCTGCTGTGCTGCAGCCTGCCCAAGATGGTTTCCAGTTCTCGGCTCCTAGGGTCAGCGAACAATCGATCCCACGTCGCCTCACGCGCTTTCGCCTGTTCACCTGTCGCCCAAACCGCCCTGGCGGCCGGCGGCTCGGGGACAGGTTGAGGGGCCGGCGGATGGACGGGCGCAGGGCGCGCATACAGGCGCTCCAGTTGCGATGCCTGAACGGCGTTTCGATCGAGCAGAATCGACACACGGTAGCTATACGGCATTGCCTGGATGGCTGCAGGTATGTTGATCAGGTTATTGGAACGCAGATCAATCCAGCGCAGTAATTGACACCGTTCCAGCCCTACAGGCCATTCCAGCAGCCCGCACAGCCGAAGGTTCAAGCGCCTCAACCCTGCCCCCCAATTGCCCAGATGCAAAATGCGAATCGGATTGAAACTGAGGTCCAGATCCTGCAAACGGCTCAGTGGGCTGAGCACCTCGGATATGCGCTCGCCGTTGCGAATACCGTTGTACGAAAGATCCAGCCGTTCAAGAAATCGTAGATGCCGAATCCCGACCGGTAGTGCTAGCAGGCGGTTGCGCGCCATATTCAGACGGCGAACGTTCCCGAAGCAACTGAAGAAGGCTTCTGGAGCCACCTGCAGGGGGGTATTGACCATTGCCAGGGATGTGACGTGATGGAAGTCGATCTCGGCATCCAATTCAGGCAGGCTGCTCACATGATGGCCGCTCAGGTCCAGAACAAAGCCGCGCACGGCATTTTCATGGACATCGAGCGGCAATTGCCTGCGCCAAGCTTGTTGCATCCTTCGCCCAAGCATGCGACGCGCAGTCCGCTCCCCTGCTGGCCCATCCGCTAGCCACGTTTCCAGGCGTTGGCCGAGCATATGATAGTTCTGCTCTTCCAGAATCAGCGCTGCGTAAGGGTTCGCAGTGTCCAGAATGCGGAACAGATGCTCATCGATCTGCCTGGGCGTATCCCCCTCGTAGAGCCTGGCCAATCGCCGCCGGACCCGCCACCCCGGGCTTCGCACCTGAGATACGCTGCCGCCCAACGGATAACCTACACGGCCATCTTCCAACCGCTGCCCCGGATTGAACCAGCCCTGCTCCTGCCGCCAGCCCAATTGATTCACCAGCTTCTGCCGGCCGGTGGGCAGGACATTGACGACCTGCTGCCGTAGCTCGACAGCTTCCTCGCTACCGAGGCCAAGGGCGGTTTTGTGTTCCGCTGTCAGTATGGTGACAATAGCCTGGAAGAGATCATCAGGAGCGCTGCTCTGCTCTGGCAGCTTGAGGCCTTGAGCGTCATATAGCAGGAACGCACCCGCATCACGCACCATTGTTATCTGATCTCTTTGTGGTGCCTGTGCATTGATACTGGCCAGCAGGCGCCCCTCCGCCGAACCGAAGCGCAATTCAATGCGACGCGAGAAAGACCAGTGGTCAAGCCTTGACAGCAAGCCCAGCGCCAACTCGTCGCTGACATCACTGTACGCGTTTCGCAGCATCACGCCCTGCACGGCATGATTGAGCCTGGCCAGCTGAAGCAGGGAGCGCGCCTTGCTGGAAACAGGCAACGGCAGCCGCTGCCGCAACTCGATCTCTTCTCGCTCGTCGCCGCTAACCTGACAGGCCAACTCGATGGCGTAATCGGTGGGCAAGCCAGGGAAATCCCGTTGGAGCACCTGAACAACAGGGTCAGAGCCCGGCTCGACGAATGTCAGATGATCGAACAGGCCATGACGCAGCTCTGTCTCTTGGTCAAGGATAGCGCCAGGGAGCTCGTCGTCTGTCAGGGCGGCGAAACCGGGGCGCTTCTCGCACCACACAAGCAGCGCTGGGTCATCGGCCACAGTCGCACCGGACGCCAGCGCATTGAAGAACCGCTCGATCCTTTCATCGGCCTCGAACCGGCGCAGCGTGTCGCGCAGGTTGGCCGGCAAAGGACGATTCTCCACCAGGATCCCGCGCAGTTCGTCCACATCGCTGCAGGCCGCCTGCAGCACCTGCGCAGCGCGTTGCTGGTCAAGCGGACGTCGCTGTGGCCAAAGACGGGCGAGCATTTGCTGCGCATCGTTCCAGTCCATGGGCGAGTCGTCAAGTAACAGCCACAGGCGCTCGCCGTTGCGCTGCAGCACTGGCCCGTAAGCCTGTGGCCGGTCGGGGTGGAGCAGCCGCCAGGCCCCGTTCTCACTCGGCTGATGCACCTCGTAACATTGCTCGCCAACCCTTAGCCAACGGCGGTTGCCTTGGCAATGCAAGCCATCTGCACCCATGACCGCGTCATCGGGCAGTTCGCTCTGGTAGATACTCAAGTCGCCGCTCCACAGCCCTTGGCTATCATCGTCCAACGCAACCGCTTCCAGGCCCTCGACCAGCGCCGTGTCGACCAAACGGCCGACAGTGGCGCCTGCAACTACCCCAGCAGCAGTGGCGGCGGCAACCTGCGCCACGTTCAGTGCATGCTGCAATGCTTCGTGGTCATGCCCCTTGGCCCAGTCTGTAACGCCTTCGTACACCTGGGCGCAAACATCCTTCAGCAACGCCCCCAACAGCACGGCCCCTACCGCCGGGATGAAGAACCCGGCCAGCCCGACCAGCCCCCAGCCTAGCGATTTCCAGTCCTCCAGGCGTTTACGGCTGGCCTCGGCATCAGCGTCTGCGTTAGGTACAAGCAGCAGTTTGGCATCCGCGCGCACGCGCTCGACCTGTTCATCCACCCAGCGGGTGAAGACTGTGCCATGACCGGTCATGCCCTCTATCTGCAGGTCTGGCACTGCATCCATCAAGCGCGATTGCAGTTGCTGGAAGAACGCGTTGCGTGCATCCAGCGCGATCAATTGCAGGAGCTCGCCCAGGTAACCCTGGCGCTTCAGGTCGGAGACCATTTCAGCGTGCAAGCCCTGGGTTGAGCTGTGCCAGCGCAGTGGATTGTCAGCATCGCCAGGCATGTAGGTCACGACACCTGCGTCATCGCCATCGGCAGTTTTCAGCTGGATGATCAATGCCTCATGGACCAGCACGCCCAGCATGGACATCAGCCCTGGATACGCCGTGAGCCTGGGCTCGGGACCCGTGCCGGTGGGGCTCTCGACGTAGTACGCCAGGGCGGCTTTCACATCGGTGTCGATCTTGCCCTTCAGAAAGGCGACATGCACGGCCAGCTTGAATCCCGCCAGCTTGTCCGCCACCAGCAGTGGCTTGTTCTGGGTGAAATGTTGATCGAGCAATACCTGGTACTGCTTGCCAGCATCCAGTAGGCGGCACGCTTCGATCAATTGTGCGGTGTTGCCCATCACCCCTTCATCGTCAACCTGGACGACCAGGCCACTGCCGCTGAACGGGATGTAACCTGCGGCAAAATTCTGCATCAGGCGCGACAGCGCTGGCTGCACTTCGAAGGAGTCTTCGAGATGGGGAGCCGACTGCCCAACCGGTTTACGAATCTGTGTTCGCCACTGCAACCCGGTCAGTGTTTGCCCACTGGGCAGGATGCCTGCCAGGGCTTCGGAGAATTTGCTCTCGGCGAACGCCTGGAGCGGTACAGCTGCCTTGGTCGCGCTGGCCACGGCTAGTTGGCTGACTCTATGGCTGGCGATCAATACCCGCAACGTGTGGATGTCGGCTGCAGAGGCAGCTTTGATCCATTGAGGGAGCGATTGGGTGAAAGCGGCAGCAGCCTTTTGCATATCTTCGGCAGTGACGCTGGTGCGGGTACTGGGTTCAGTCGGAAACGTTCGCATGAGGAGCCCTCTGTGTTGAAGAGAGGGCACAATCTTTCACTCATTGCGGCGAAGCTTCAGAGGGAAGCCAAACAGCTGCCGCAGTCAATGCAGACCGCCGCTCAGCAGTGAGGATCACGCGCCTGGACTAACGCACGGTAGTGCCCGGGGTTGCAGCCAAACCACTTGCGAAAGGCCTTGTAGAACGAGCTGCTGTCGGCAAACCCCAGCCGCTCGGCGATGTCCGCCATGGCGGGTTCAGCCTCGCTGAGCCAGGCAATCGCCAATTCACGTCGTACGCTGTCCTTGAGCCCTTGATAGGTCTGCCCTTCTTCGGCCAGGCGCCGACGCAGGGTGGAAGGCGACAAGCACAATTGCCGGGCCAGGGCGTCGGCGTCGGGCCACTGGTTCGGGTGCCGATGCAACAGATCGTTGCGCACACGCCGCCCCAGGCTGGCGGGGTCGCGATACTTGACCAGAATATTGCCCGGCGCTTCGGCCAGAAAGCGTTGCATTTCCTGCGGCGTACGCTTGATTGGCAGGTCAAGGCTGTCGGCGGCAATGATCATGCGCGTACGCGGCCGGTCGAATTGCAAGCTTTCCGAAAACATGACCCGGTAATCATCGCAGAACGAAGGCTGGGCGCAGCGCAGGTCGATGGCCAGGATCGGGATGCGCCGGCCCGCCAGCCAGCAGGCCACGCCGTGCACGATCATCCAGAAAGTGAAATAGGTGAAGGCTCGGCGCGGCAGTTCGCGGGGTTCATTGATGACGATTTCAGCGAGGCTCTGCTGGCGTATCAGGGTTGGATGCAGGTCCGCAAGCATCAACGAGAGAAAACCCAGCGCGACGTCCAGCCCCTCACCGAGCGTCGGCTGGGCCATGGCTGCACGAGTCATGAAGGCCAGGCTGCCGACGGCCAGGCCACGCGGGTCCATAGCAAAGAATTCATCATTGCAGCGCCGCGCCAGCAGCCGCCAAAGCTGGGCGTAGGCATCAGCACTCACCCGCGCCTCTGGCAGCTCAAGCTGCGCCGGGTCTATACCAGCACGCCGCAGCACACCGACATCGGGTTGCCCTGCCGGGCAGGTCTGCAACAGCGCTTCGCGCACCAATTGCATGGAGATGGTGTCTTTTTCGCTCATCGGCCATCCAGGTTGATCTGTGCCGGCCATCTTAGGCCCGGTCAAAAAAAACGCCAGCCCTGCCTCACGGGTTGGCGGCCAGGCCCAGGAATGCCTGTATCAAACGTAGTTCGCGACGACGCTCCAGGCAGCCGATCATGTGCTGGTTGACCAGGCCCTCACCCGCCAGCGGCCGCGCCACCACACGCGGATCGTTGGCCACCTCGGTAGACGAAACCACCCCCACGCCCAATTCCGAAGCCACCGCCTCGGTGACCGCCTCGCGGCTGTCCAGCTCCAGCAATACACGGGGGTGCACCCCAGCTGCAGCACAGGCTTTGTCGAAGGTACGGCGGGTGGTCGAACTGGGCTCTCGCAACACCATGATCTGCTGGTTGAGCTCGGCCAACGGCAAATCATCATCGCCGCTCGCCCAGGCATGCCCCGCCGGCAGCAGCGCGCACAGGCGCGACTCGCACAGGGCCTGCAGGTACAGGCCCTTGCGCGGTTCGATCTCGGTCAGCACGGCAACATCGGCGTGTTCGGAAAGCAATGCCGCCAGCGTCTCCTGGGCATTGCCCAGGCGCAGGTTGACGGTGATGCCAGGGTAACGCTCGCGCAGCTGAGCGAGCATTGGCATGACCCGGTGCGGGCCGTCCGCAGCAACCTCCAGGCGGCCAGTGAGCAACTGCCGATTGGCCTCGAGCATCGCCTGTGCCTCTTGCGCCAGGCCGAACATGGCCCGGGTAATGGCTGCCAGGCGGGTGCCCTCTTCGGTCAGCTCGACCCGCCTTGCGGTGCGCCGCAACAAGGTGATCTGGTAGTGCTCTTCCAGCGCCTTGACGTGCCCGGTGACCGCCGGCTGGCTGATGAATAACCGCGCGGCGGCGCGCGTGAAGCTGCCTTCGCGGGCAACGGCATCGAAGGCACGTAGCTGAAACAGGTTCATATTCATCGGCCTGACTTATAGCTCGAATAACAACAAACAATTTGATTGATAGGGAGGGGAATTGCAACCTAGGCCCCGTAGTTTCAACGCCAGATCTTCCGGCTGACCACCCGCCGCTTGTGAGGAACCACGGAATGAGCACCGCCCCGATCCTGTTGACCCCCGGCCCCCTGACCACCTCCGCCCGCACCCGCCAAGCCATGCTGGTGGACTGGGGCTCCTGGGACCGCGACTTCAACCAACTTACTGCCAGCGTCTGCGAACAATTGCTCGCCATCATCGACGGCAGCGCCAGCCACCACTGCGTCCCCCTGCAGGGCAGTGGCACCTTTGCCGTGGAAGCCGCCATCGGCACCCTGGTACCACGCGACGGCAAAGTGCTGGTACTGATCAACGGCGCCTACGGTCAACGCCTGGCAAAGATCTGCAAGGTTCTGGGGCGCACCTACAGCACCTTCGAGACCGCCGAAGACCAGCCGACCACCGCTGCCGATGTCGATCGCCTGCTGGCCGCTGACCCGACCGTGACCCACGTGGCGTTGATCCACTGCGAAACCAGCACCGGTATCCTCAACCCGCTGCCGGAGATTGCCCAGGTGATCAAGCGCCACGGCAAGCGCCTGATCATCGATGCCATGAGTTCGTTCGGCGCGCTGCCGATCGATGCCCGCGCAATCCCCTTCGAAGCACTGATCGCCGCCTCCGGCAAATGCCTGGAAGGCGTACCGGGCATGGGCTTCGTCTTCGCCGAAAAAACCGCACTGGCCGCCGCCGAAGGCAACGCCCACTCGCTGGCCATGGACCTGCACGATCAGCACACGTACATGGCCAAGACCGGCCAGTGGCGCTTCACCCCGCCCACCCATGTGGTCGCGGCCCTGCACGAAGCACTGCAGCAATACAACGAGGAAGGCGGCCTGCCTGCGCGCCACCAACGCTATGCCGACAACTGCAAGACCCTGCTCGACGGCATGGCCGGCATCGGCCTGCGCAGCTTCCTGCCGGCCGACATCCAGGCGCCGATCATCGTCACCTTCCACGCCCCGAACGACGCTCGCTATCAGTTCAAGGATTTCTACGAACGGGTCAAAGCCAAGGGCTTCATCCTCTACCCAGGCAAGCTGACCCAGGTCGAGACGTTCCGCGTCGGCTGCATCGGCGTGGTCGGCCCGGACGGCATGCAAGCCGCTGTAAATGCCGTGGCCGACGTGCTACGGGAAATGGAAGTGCTGGATATCTAACCCTTTGCCCACCCGATTTCAGGAATCAGCGCACATGAACTACAGCAACCCTACCCAGCTGCAAGCCGCCATCCTCGACTGGGCCGGCACCGTGGTCGACTTCGGTTCCTTCGCCCCAACGCAGATTTTTGTCGAAGCCTTCGCCGAGTTCGATGTGCAGGTGTCCATTGAAGAAGCCCGTGGCCCGATGGGCATGGGCAAGTGGGACCACATACGCACCCTGTGCGACGTGCCTGCCATCGCCGAACGTTACCGCACAGTATTCGGCCGCACTCCGACTGACGATGACGTCACCGCCATCTACAACCGCTTCATGCCACTGCAGATCGAAAAGATTGCTGTGCACTCGGCGCTGATCCCTGGCGCCCTGGACACCCTTACCGGGCTGCGCCAGGATGGCCTGAAGATCGGCTCGTGCTCGGGCTATCCGAAGGTAGTGATGGACAAGGTGGTGGAACTGGCCGCGCAGAACGGCTATGTCGCAGACCACGTGGTGGCCACCGACGAAACCCCGAACGGCCGACCATGGCCAGCCCAGGCCCTGGCCAACGTGATTGCACTGGGTATTGACGATGTGGCGGCCTGCGTGAAGGTCGACGACACCGTGCCGGGCATTCTCGAAGGCCGCCGTGCCGGCATGTGGACCGTGGCGCTGGTGTGCTCGGGCAACGCGCTGGGGCTGACCTGGGAAGGCTTCCGGGCGCTGAGCGCGGAGAAGCTGGAAAGCGAGCGCACGCGCATCCACGCACTGTTTGCCAGCTCGCGCCCGCACTACCTGATCGATACCATCAACGAACTGCCTGAAGTGATCGCCGACATCAACCGGCGCCTGGCCAAAGGCGAGATGCCACAAGCCTTCTGAAGCCGTGCGCAAGGCCTGTAGGAGCGGCCTTGTGTCGCGATCGGGCTGCGCAGCAGCCCCAGCAATCCAGCCCTTTTTGCTGAATCCGAGGGGCCGCTCTGCGGCCCGATCGCGACACAAGGCTGCGCCCCCACAAGACTACAAAGCCGGGCGGATCAAGCAGGTAATCTGGGTCGCTTTGCAGCCTGGATCTGTACATTGAGTTGCCGCTGCAAGTTCCCAACAATGGGCCATCCCAGTCCTGAGATGCCCAGCCCCCAATGAGCACACACACCCGCACCAGCCGCCTTACCGTCCCGCAACTGGTAGCCATGAAAGGCCGGCAGAAGATCGTTTCGCTCACCGCCTACTCAAGCTCCATTGCCCAGGTGATCGACCCGCTGGTCGACTTCATCCTGGTCGGCGATTCCACGGCAATGGTCGGCTACGGCCGCCCGTCCACCCTGGGCATGCGCCTGGACGAGACCATCGCCCATACCCGCGCCGTGGTCGACAGCACCCGCCTGGCCTGCGTGATCGCCGACATGCCGTTTGGCAGCTACCAGGAATCCCGCGAACAAGCCTTTCGCAACTGCGCCCAGGTATTGGCCAGCACCGGCTGCGACGCGCTCAAGCTGGAGGCCAACCAGGCATTGGCGAGCACCGTCGAATTCCTGGTCGCACGGGGTATCCCGATCATGGCGCACATCGGCCTGATGCCGCAGTTCGTCAATGCCATGGGCGGCTACAAGGCCCAGGGGCTAAGCCCGGACAGCGCGGCAGCGCTGCGGGCCGATGCGCAGGCCAACCTGCACGCCGGGGCTTTCAGCCTGTTACTGGAAGGCGTGGCCGAGCCCGTGGCCCGCGCCATCACCCAGGCCAGCGACAAACCGACCATTGGCATTGGCGCCTCACCCGCCTGCGATGGCCAGGTGCTGGTCACCGAAGACCTGCTGGGGCTGGGGGGTGACCACGTGCCACGTTTCGTCAAGCAGTATGCCAACGTCGGCCAGGTGATCCGTGAGGCCTGCGCCCGCTATGCAGACGAAGTGCGCGACGGGGCGTTCCCTGCCCTGCACCACTGCTACGGGGTTTGAGCTTCGGCCTGAATCGCCTCGACCAGGCATTGCAGCGCGGAGGCGATATTCTTGCTCCAGTCCACTGTGCAGCACAGCCGCAGGTGGCTGCGCCATAGGCCACACTGGCTGAAGAGCTCCCCGGGGGCGATGACGATGCGCTGCGCCAGCAACCGCTCGAAGACCCGGCGCATATCTACTGGTCGGGTCGCCTGCAACCACAGGCTGGCCCCGCCTTGGGGCTCGGCAATGCGCAGGCAGCCCTGGCCGTAGACGTCCAGTAGCGCCTTCAGCTGCTGCAGGCGTTGGCGCAGCATGGGCCGCAAGCGCTTGACATGCAGCTCGACCCGACGCGAGGTGAACAGCCTGGCGATGGCCTTTTGGCGAATCGGTGACAAGCGAAAAGCACGTTCGAGAAACAGCTGCTGCAACCGCTCGTTATGCTGCCGGCAAAGCAGGTAGCCAAAGGGCGCCTCTGCGCCGATCAGCTTGTCCAAGGCCGAAAACACCAGCAGCCGGTCAGGGTCGGCGAAGTCCCGGTAGCGCGGCGCTGACGCGTGGAAACACAACTCGCCGTAGCCATCGTTTTCAAACAGCCACACTGCGTGCTCGGTTAGCCAGCGGCAGATCTGCTGCTTGTCCGCCGCCGGCATCAGGCCACCTTGCGGCACGTTGGCCGCTGACGACAGGACTGCCAGGCGCACAGGCTGATCGCACAGCAGCCGGTGAAACTGCTGCAGGTCGAAACGCCCGTCATCACCCAATGGCACTTCGATGATGGTCATGCGTGCCGCCTGCAACTGCCTCAGTACCGCCCAGTTGCAGGGCGACTCCACCAGCGCCACCTGGCCCTCCAGGTCGAGGGCGCGTAACGACAATTCGAGGATGCTGCGCAGGTCCGCGCCGATGAACACCTGATCGGCGCTCCAGTAATGCTGCGCCGAGCGGGTATAGCGGTCGGCCAGCACGCTGCGCAACTCAGGCTCACCGAACGGCTGGAACAACGGTGCCAACGAGTGCGGGTATTGGCGCGCCAGTTCGCGCTCGATCATCATTAGCGGCTGTTGCAGCGACAGCAACATGGCCGGCGCATCACTGCCCAGGGCCAGCATACCCGGCTGACGGGCACTGGCGAACACCGTGTCGAGCAGGCTCGGTGAGTGATGGCCACGCATGGCGGGCGCGCGGGTTCGGCTGAAGTAGCCCTGCTTGGGTCGCGCATACACCCGCCCTTCGTCTTCCAGCAGCGCATAGGCGTACTTGGTACTGGATACCGAAACGCTCAGGCGCCGGGCCAGCTCGCGCAGCGACGGCAAGCGCTGCTCCACATCGCAGGGCGCTGCCTCGATCCTGTCGAGCAAGTAGCGGTAGACCGCCTGGTAGGTGTAGCTGGGCTTGTCGATCTGGCTGTTGTCCATGGCGGCGACTGTGACGGCATTGAACCCAACCCTGGCGCATTGGTAAACCCCTACTGTGGCAATTGCACCTGCGGCTTGGTCGCGGCAAATATCGCCCAGCTGGACACGAACAGCGCCGCGATCAATGGCCCGATCACGAAGCCGTTGAGCCCGAATACTGCCAGCCCACCCAGCGTCGACACCAGAATCAGGTAGTCCGGCATGCGCGTATCCTTGCCCACCAGAATCGGCCGCAGCACGTTATCCACCAAACCAATCACCAGCACCCCGAACGCGGTCAGGATAATCCCCGGCAGTATTGCCCCGGTCAGCAGGAAATACGCGGCCACCGGCGCCCAGACGATGCCCGCACCCACCGCCGGCAGCAGCGACAGGAACGCCATCAGCACCGCCCACACCAATGCGCTGGGGATATCCAGCACCCAGAAAATGAACCCGCCCAGCGCCCCTTGGGTAATGGCCACCAATACGTTGCCTTTCACCGTCGCCCGCACCACACGGTTGAACTTCAGCTGCAAACGGCGTTTCTGGTGCTCGGGCAGCGGCACGGCCTGCCTCACCCGGCGGGCCACTTCCGGGCCGTCGCGCAAAAAGAAGAACAGCAGGTACATCATGATGCCAAAGCTGACCACGAACTCGAACGTGCCTTGACCAAAGCTGAATGCCTGGCTGGCCAATACCTGGCTACCTTGGGTTGCCCACTTGGTGATCTTGTCACGCAACCCGTCGAGGTTGCCCATGCCCATGTTGTCCAGGCCATGCTGGGCGAATGCCGGGAGCAGGTCCTTGCCGTGCTCGACGTAACCGGCAATGTCCAGTTGCCCGCTTTCGATGCGCTGGTACAGCGTGGCGCCCTCCTGGACCAACAGCGCGCTGGTGATGATCACCGGCAGGATCGCCACCAGCAGGCACACCAGCGTGGTCGTGGCCGCGGCCAGGTTGCGTCGCCGCCCGAAGCGGATCAGCAGGTGGCGCTGCAGCGGGGCGAACAGGATGCCGAGGATCACCGCCCAGAAGATTGCGCCATAGTACGGCAACAGGATCCAGAAGAAGGCAATGGTCACCAGCGCCAGGAGTACTGCCAGGGCTTTGTTCTGTAGCGCGGTTTCGTTCATTGCAGTTCCTCTCATGGCTTGTGAGAGATTAGTGCATGGCACTCGGGCAAAAGTGCCGCGCTCACTTGACGCAAATCAATACGCGCCTTGTCCATCGCCCCTAGCATCCCGGCCTTTTTGCCCCGGTGCGCACATGAACCCTACCGCCAAGCCCGAACTGCTGGCCCCCGCCGGCACCCTCAAGACCATGCGCTACGCCTTTGCCTACGGCGCCGACGCCGTCTACGCCGGCCAGCCGCGCTACAGCTTGCGGGTGCGCAACAACGAATTCGACCACGCCAACCTGGCGCTGGGTATCCAGGAGGCGCATGCCCTGGGCAAGCGCTTCTACGTAGTGGTCAACATCGCCCCGCACAACGCCAAGCTCAAGACCTTTCTGAAGGACCTGGCACCGGTCATCGACATGGCGCCGGACGCGCTGATCATGTCCGACCCCGGCCTGATCATGCTGGTGCGCCAGCACTTCCCGCAGATGCCGGTGCACTTGTCGGTGCAGGCCAACACAGTCAACTGGGCGAGCGTGCAGTTCTGGCAGCAAATGGGCCTGAGCCGGGTGATCCTGTCACGCGAGCTGTCCCTGGAAGAGATCGAGGAAATCCGCCAGCAGGTGCCGGGCATGGAGCTGGAGGTGTTCGTCCACGGCGCGCTGTGCATGGCCTATTCCGGCCGTTGCCTGCTGTCGGGCTACCTCAACAAGCGTGACGCCAACCAGGGCACCTGCACCAACGCCTGCCGCTGGAAGTACGACGCCACGCCGGCCACCGAGAACGCCACCGGCGACATCGTGCGCGAAGTGCAGCCCACCCTTGGCCTGGGCGCCCCTACCGAGCAGGTTTTCCTGCTGCAGGAAAGCAACCGCCCCGGCACCGAAATGCCGGCGTTCGAAGATGAACACGGTACCTACATCATGAACGCCAAGGACCTGCGCGCCATCCAGCACGTCGAGCGCCTGGCCGGCATGGGCGTGCATTCGCTGAAGATCGAAGGCCGCACCAAGTCGCACTTCTACTGTGCCCGTGCCGTACAGTCGTACCGCCAGGCGATCGACGACGCCGTGGCCGGGCGGCCGTTTGACCGCGCCTTGATGGGCAACCTCGAATCCCTCGCGCAACGCGGCTACACCGAAGGCTTCCTGCGCCGCCACGTGCACGATGAATACCAGAACTACCAACGCGGCAACTCGGTCTCGGAGCGCCAGCAGTTCGTCGGTGAACTGACCGGCGTGCGTGTCGAAGGCCTGGCCGAGGTCAAAGTGAAGAACCGCTTTGCCGTAGGTGACCACCTGGAGCTGATGACCCCGCGTGGCAATTATCACTTCGACCTGCACCGCCTGTGCAACCGCCAACAGCAGGCCATCGACGTGGCACCAGGCGACGGCCATGTGGTGTACCTGCCCATTCCGGAGCAGGTCGCACTTGACTACGCCCTGCTGATGCGCGACCTGCGCGCCGACGAGGTGGCAAGCTGACAATGCTGTAATGTGCGCCTCAGCTGCCTGACAGGCGCCTGCAGCGAACATCGTGGCTCCCCCGCATGAGGCCACGCCATGTTGCGCACCCCCACCCGCCGCACCTTCGTCAAAGGCCTGGGCGCCGCCACCACACTGGCGGGCCTGGGGCTGTGGCGCCCGCTGGCCCAGGCCGCCGAAGGCCAGGACCTGGCCGGCCAGCACTTCGAGCTGTTCATCGGCCAGACCCCGGTCAACATCACCGGCCGCCCGCGCACCGCACTGACCATCAACAACAGCCTGCCCGGCCCGCTGCTGCGGTGGCGCGAAGGCGACACCGTGACCCTGCGCGTGCGTAACCGGCTGGCACAGGACACCTCGATCCACTGGCACGGCATCATCCTGCCCGCCAACATGGACGGCGTACCTGGCCTGAGCTTCGCCGGCATTGAACCCGGCGGGGACTACCTGTACCGGTTCACCTTGCGCCAAAGTGGAACTTACTGGTACCACAGCCATTCGGGGCTGCAGGAACAGGCCGGGGTATACGGGGCCATCGTGATCGAGCCGCGCGAGCCCGAACCGCACCACTACCAGCGCGACCACGTGCTGCTGTTCAGCGACTGGTCGGACCAGGCGCCGGAACAGCTGATGGCCACCCTGAAGAAACAGTCCGACGCGTACAACTACCACAAGCGCACGGTCGGCGATTTCATCGATGACGTGGCCGACAACGGCTGGAGCCCCACCGTCGCCGAGCGCACGGCATGGGCGCGCATGCGCATGAGCCCTACCGACCTCGCCGATATCAGCGCCGCCACCTACACCTACCTGCTCAACGGCCAGCCGCCGGACGGCAACTTCACCTGCCTGTGCCAACCGGGCGAAACCGTGCGCCTGCGGCTGATAAACGCCTCGGCCATGACCTATTTCGATTTCCGTATCCCCGGGCTGAAGCTGACGGTGATCGCCGCCGACGGCTTGCCGGTGAAGCCGGTGAGCGTGGATGAGCTGCGCATTGCCGTGGCCGAAACCTATGACGTGCTGGTGACCGTGGGCGAGCAACCTGCCTACACCCTGTTCGCCCAGAGCATGGACCGTAGCGGCTTCGCCCGCGGCACCCTGGCCCGCGCCACCGGGCTGCAGGCCCCGGTGCCTGCCCCCGACCCGCGCCCGGTGCTGAGCATGGACGACATGGGCCACGGCGGCATGGGCGCCATGGCGGGCATGGATCACAGCAACATGGCCGGCATGGACCACACGGCCATGTCAGCGATGCAACAACACCCGGCCAGTGAAACCGGCAACCCGTTGGTGGACATGCAGACCATGGCCCCGCGCGCCAACCTGGCCGACCCTGGCATAGGCCTGCGCAACAATGGCCGCCGCGTGCTGACCTACGCCGACCTGCGCAGCCCCTACCCCGACCCGGACGGCCGCACACCATCCCGCGACATCGAGCTGCACCTGACCGGCCACATGGAGCGCTTCGCCTGGTCGTTCGACGGCGTCAAGTTCAGCGATGCCGAGCCGTTGCGTTTGGCCTACGGCGAGCGGGTGCGCATCACCCTGGTCAACGACACCATGATGACCCATCCCATCCACCTGCACGGTATGTGGAGCGACCTGGAAGACGAGCACGGCCAGTTTCTGGTGCGCAAACACACCGTCGACATCCCGCCCGGCAGCCGACGTTCCTACCGGGTGACTGCCGACGCCCTTGGCCGCTGGGCCTACCACTGCCACCTGCTCTACCACATGGAGACCGGCATGTTCCGCGAGGTACGCGTCGATGAATGACACTCGCAACCGCAGCGTCGTGGCCGGCGTGGCCCTGCTGACCCTGTTCGCCAGCGAACGTGCGCTGGCCGCTGGCATGGCGCACATGAACCATGGCCAGATGAACCATGACAGCATGGGCCAAGGCCCGGCTACGCCCAGCCCGCCGCGCACGCCCCTGCCTGCAATCACCGACGCCGACCGCCGCGCCGCCTTCCCGCCACTGCCTGGGCACCAGGTACACGACCGGGCGCTGAACTGGGCGGTGATCGTCGACAAGCTCGAATACCAGACCTTCGAGATCAGCAGTGTCCTGAACTGGAACGCCACGGCCTGGGTCGGCGGCGATATCGACCGCCTGTGGCTGCGCACGGAAGGCGAACGCGAGCAAGGCAAGACACACAAGGCCGAAGTGCAGGCGCTGTGGGGCCATGCCGTGAGCCCGTGGTGGGAGCTGGTGGCCGGCGTGCGCCAGGATTTCAAGCCAGCCAGCGGCCAGACCTGGGCCGGCTTCGGCATTCAAGGCACGCCGCTGTATGGCCTGGAGCTGCAAGCCACCGCCTACGCCGGCGAGCGGCAACAGACCGCGCTGCGCCTGGAAGCCGCTTACGCTATGCTGCTGACCAACCGCTGGATACTGGAACCGAACCTGGAAGCCAACCTCTACGGCCGCAACGACGCCAGCCGCGAGCAAGGCGCCGGGCTGGCCGACAGCGAGGTGGGCCTGCGGCTGCGCTACGAGATCACGCGCGGTTTCGCGCCCTACATCGGGGTCAGTTTCAATCGCCTGCACGGCACGCGTGCCGACCAGGCCCGCGAAGACGGCGAAGACCTGGGCCAGACCCGCCTGGTTGCCGGTATCCGCCTGCGTTTCTAAAGGAGTGCCTCACCATGCTGCGCAAACACCTGCTGCCCCTGGGCCTGCTGGCCATCACCGGTCTGGCCCAGGCCGCCGAGACCATCGACGTCTACCGCGACCCCAACTGCGGCTGCTGCAAGGCCTGGATCAGCCACCTGCGTGACAACGGTTTCACCGTCAACGACCACGTCGAGCCGAACATGAGCGCGGTCAAGCAGCGCCTGGGCGTGGCGCCGCGCCTGGCGTCGTGCCACACCGGGGTGATCGACGGCAAGTTCGTCGAAGGCCATGTGCCGGCCGAGCAGGTGCGCCTGCTGGCAAAGCGTAGCGACCTCAAGGGCCTGGCCGTACCGGGCATGCCCATGGGCTCGCCCGGCATGGAAATGGGTGATAACAAGGATGCCTACCAGGTCATCGGCGTAACCCAGGATGGCCAGGACACCGTTGTAGCCAACTACTGATGCTCAGCTTGTGGGCGCTGTTTCTCAGCGCCTTCGGCGCCGCCACCCTGCTGCCGCTGCAATCGGAGGCCGTGCTGGTCGGCCTGTTGCTCCGCCAGCCCGAGGCCTGGGCAACCCTGCTGCTGGTGGCCACCCTGGGCAATGTGCTGGGTTCGGTCGTGAACTGGCTGCTGGGCCGCGCCGTCGAGCACCTGCGCGACAAGCGCTGGTTCCCGTTCAGCGCTGCCCAGCTGGAGCGCGCGCAGCAGCGTTACCAGCGCTGGGGGCAGTGGTCTTTGCTGCTCAGCTGGATGCCGGTGATCGGCGACCCGCTGACGTTGATCGCGGGCATCATGCGCGAGCCGTTCTGGCGCTTCCTGCTGTTGGTGACAATTGCCAAGGCAGGCCGCTATGCAGTGCTGGTGATGATTACCCTGGGCTGGTTTCACGCCTGGTAACACCTTTCACGTTCCCGGCGCGCGCCTGGCTGCTAAAGTCGCCCTCTCCTATATGGCCCTACACGGAGTGCCCCATGCTGCGCGCAACCGCCCTGGCCCTGGCCTGCCTTGCCGGCAGCCCGGCCATCGCCGCCGAAACGCCTACCTACGGCCCCCAGCTCGAGGGCTTCAGCTACCCCCACCCGCTCAAGCACTTTGACTTCAAGTCCCAGGGCCAGTCCCTGCAGATGGGCTACATGGACGTCGCCGCACAAGGCCAGGCCAACGGCCACAGCGTGGTGCTGATGCACGGCAAGAACTTCTGCGCCGCCACCTGGGAAACCACCATCGACGCGCTGAGCAAGGCCGGTTACCGGGTCATCGCCCCCGACCAGGTCGGCTTCTGCACTTCCAGCAAGCCCGCGCATTACCAGTACAGCTTCCAGCAGTTGGCGGGCAACACCCATGCCTTGCTCGAACAGCTGGGCATCAGGCAAGCCATCGTGCTCGGGCATTCCACGGGCGGCATGCTCGCCACCCGCTATGCGCTGATGTACCCGCAGCAGGTGGAGCGCCTGGCCATGGTCAACCCGATTGGCCTGGAGGACTGGAAAGCGCTGGGCGTGCCCTACCGTACGGTGGACCAGTGGTATGCCCGCGAGCTCAAGCTGGATGCCGAGGGCGTGCGCGAGTATGAGCGCAAGACCTACTACGCCGGGCGCTGGAAGCCGGAGTACGAGCGCTGGGTACAGATGCTGGCGGGCCTGAACAAGGGGCCGGGGCATGAAGCGGTGGCGTGGAACTCGGCGCTGATCTACGACATGATCTTCACCCAGCCGGTGTACCACGAGTTCAAGGACCTGCAGATGCCGACCCTGCTGCTGATCGGCGACAAAGACACCACCGCCATCGGCAGCGATATCGCACCGCCGGAGGTGAAGGCGAAGCTGGGCAAGTATGAAGTGCTTGGCCCGCAGGTGGCCAAGCTGATCCCCAAAGGTGAACTGATCACGTTCGAAGGCATGGGGCATGCGCCGCAGATCGAAGAACCCGTGCGGTTCAACCGCACACTGGTCGAGTGGCTGGCCAAGTGAAGCGGGGGCCCGAGACCTGCTCAGCACCTGTGGGAGCGGCCTTGCGTCGCGATGGGCCGCAAAGCGGCCCCCAGCACTCTTCAGCCAAACCGCTGTAGTTGCATCTCCCGCAACCGGCTCAAGGTCCGCTGGTACGGGAATGCCAGATACCCCTGCGTATACAGCTCTTCCAGCGGCACCGCGGCCTCCAGGTACAGTGCCACACGGCGGTCGTAGCATTCATCGACCAGGGCGATGAAGCGGCGTACCGCATCGTCCTTGGGTGACAGCGCCGGCAGTTCGCGGTCGCCTGCCACCACCCGCGCCGCGCCATCTTCAGTGCCACGCGCAATGCGACCGGCTTGCTGCTTACCGCCCAGCGCCGGAATACCCGACACCAGGATGGCCGGAAAACGGTCGCAAAGCGCCATGAACTCCATGGCTGCCAGCGGTTGTTCGCACAGGTCGGTAAAGCGGCACCAGATAGCCTGCTCGCTGCGCCGCACAACCTGCACCTGCCTGGAGCCAATAATCAAGGGCTGATCAGTACCCGTGTGATCCGGGCTGAGCTGGCAGAACACCTCGCCCAGCGGGCTGGCCTGCCCTGTCGCTGCCACCCAGTAGCGCTGCCGCTCTGCACCGGGGTGCAGGCGGTGGTCCTGCTCGCCCGTCACCGGCAGTACCTGCATGTACCGCTCAATGGCGGCGATGGCCGGCAGGAACCGCTCGCGGTTGAAACCGACGCGGTACAGATGTTCGGGTGGCTGGTTGGAGGTGGCGACAATCACCACGTCCTGGTCGAACAGCACCTGGAACAGGCGACCGAGGATAATGGCGTCGCCAATGTCATTGACGAACAGTTCGTCGAAGCACAACACGCGGATCTGCCCGGCCAGTTCCCGGGCCAACGCCAGCAGCGGGTCGGCGGTGCCATTGAGCCGGAACAGGCGCTGGTGGACCCAGGCCATGAAGTGATGAAAGTGCTGGCGCCGGCTGGGTACGCACAGGCAGCGGTGGAACTGGTCCATCAGCCAGGTCTTGCCCCGCCCAACCGGGCCCCACAGGTAGATGCCCTGGGTGGGGCGGCCCTGCTCAAGGGACTGGAAGCAAGCTTGCAGGGCCTCGACGGCACGGGCCTGGGCTGGGTCGGCGACGTAGCCCTGAGTGGTCAGGGCTTGCTGATAAAGGAATTGGGGAGTGATGGCCATGCGGCATTCTACACCGCTGACACAGAGCACACCTCGTGGGTACAACTGTCTTTTATCAATCCTCTGGGCTAGCGCTGGCCCTTGTGGGAGCGGCCTTGCGTCGCGAAAGGGCTGCAGAGCAGCCCCAGCAACAGTCGCCGAGATGCATGAAT